>NZ_BMBX01000037.1:0-30358 GCF_014634905.1 Sporomusa sp. GT1
ACAAGAAAAAATCGCTCCAGGCTAACGGATTTCATTCCGTTTTGTGCCTTGAGCGAAGCGAAAGGAATGGTTATAAATATGAGAATAAGAGTGTTGACTATCGGATTGCTGCTGGTGCTGGCCGTTGTTTTTACCGGCTGCGGGGGAATGACTGGCACTAAAGATACGAAAACCATTAAGATTGGGTCGCAGACTTTCAGTGAACCCAAAATCCTGGCAGAAATGATGAAACTGCTGATTGAAAAGAACCTGGGTTATAAAGTGGAACATGTTACGAATCTTAGTGCTTCCACCATTGTCCATCAGGCTATGCTGAACAAGGAAGTCGATATATCAACACGGTATACCGGTACAGAGATGACCGGGCCGCTGGGGCTCGAGCAGCCGATATTTGACAGAAAGCAGGCCTTTGATTTTGTTCAGACCGAATTTGGCAAACGGTTTAATCAGACGGTATTTGCCCCTTATGGGTTCGAAAATACCTATGCTCTTACCGTACGCGGGGATGTAGCCCAAAAATACGGTTTGACCAAAGCATCAGATCTGGCACCTCATGCGGCCAGTATGAAGCTGGGGACAGATACTTCCTTTTTGGACCGCGAGGCTGACGGCTATCAGGCATTAGCGCAAGTCTATGGTTTCACCTTCGGCAAGACCTACCCCATGGAGATAGGACTGGTCTATAAAGCCGTGAAAGATGAAGAAGTGGATACCGTTATCGCCTATTCCACCGATGCCAGAATCCGGAGCTTTGACTTGAAGGTGCTGGCAGATGACAAAAATTTCTTTCCTCCTTATGAGGCGGTAATTATTGCCCGGAATGAGACCTTGGAACAGTTTACAGGCGTTAAGGAAGAACTGGCTAAACTTAGCGGGATAATCGATACAGACACGATGACAGAATTAAACTATCTTGTCGACGAGAAAAAAATGGCCCCCGAGAAGGTTGCCCTTGACTTTCTGACAAAAAAGGGCCTCATTAAGTAAGGAGGCTTCGACATATGATTGAGCTGATACATGTAAGTAAAGCATTTAACAACAAGCAGCCGGTATTGGACGATATTACGCTGTCTATCGGTGCCGGAGAATTTGTAGTGCTTATCGGCCCCAGCGGCTGCGGCAAAACAACGACGATGAAGATGATCAACCGCTTGATTCAGCCGACTTCCGGGCAAATCAAGATTAAGGGAGAAAATATCGAGAACTTTGATCCGGTCGTTCTTAGGCGCAACATCGGTTATGTTATCCAGAGCATTGGGCTGTTTCCTCATATGACAATTGGGCAGAACATTGCGATAGTGCTTGATTTAAAAGGGGCTACCCAGGCCGAGTGTGAGAAAAAGGCCGGAGAATTAATTGAACTGGTGGGGTTACCTGCCGCTAAATTCCTGCAGCGCTATCCTCACGAGCTTAGCGGCGGTCAGCAGCAGCGGATAGGAGTGGCGCGCGCGTTAGCTGCCGATCCGGAAATAATTCTGATGGATGAGCCCTTTGGTGCGCTTGACCCCATCACGCGTGAGAATTTGCAGGACGAACTGCTCCGGATACAAAGAGAGATGCGTAAAACTATCGTTTTTGTTACCCATGATATGGACGAAGCGATAAAGCTGGGGGATCGCATTGTTGTCATGAAAGACGGCAAAATTCTGCAGGATGATACACCGGCGAAGATACTTTCTCAGCCTGCTCATGGGTTTGTCGAGGAGTTTATTGGTTCCAGGCGGCTGCTCCAACAGCCGGAATGGATTAATGTCCAGGATATTATGAACAGTAATCCGGTTGTTTGTTACCCGGATTTATCATTAGAGAAAGCGCTGCAGAAAATGCAGCAGAGCAAGGTAGACAGTCTGTTTGTCATTGACGATAATGAGCAATTGCTGGGGATGACGACAGCAATGGATATTCACCGGAAATTGGATCAGGCCGTCCAGGTGGAACAGGTGATGAAGCCGGCGGCTGTTACGGTCAAGCCTGATGAAAATCTGCGGCAGACCATTAATCTCATGGTGGAATATGATTTGTCCTGCTTACCTGTTGTAAACCATACCAATAAACTGCGTGGCCTGGTAACCAGAAGCTCGCTGGTGAGAGTTATCGCCGAGAATTTGTAAAACCTGAATATATAAAAAAGGCCATCGGATTGCGCGTTTGCCACAGGCTGCGCGCAATCCGTATTTTCTTTTGGCTCATATTTTCCCGGCTTGCAGGAATAATGTCTATGTACAGAGTATGTAATAGATGTGTCATAATAATAATTAAAGTGTAGCAAATTTTTGGAGGATGTAACATGAAGGGGAATGTCCCGATTTTTCGGGCTATTGCACTTGATCTAGCGCAGCGTATTATTAACAGTGAGTTTGAGGAGGGAAGCAAGATTTCAGGCCGGACGCTGCTGGCCGGCCATTATAATGTGTCACCGGAAACCATCAGGAAAGCCATCTCGCTGTTAAAAGATGAACATGTTGTCGATGTATCGCAAGGCAAGGAAGTAACCATACTCTCGGTAGAGCAGGCGTATAATTTTATTGAACACTATAAAAGTTCGGAATCTGTATACTCCCTGCGCCAGGAAATTGAAATCCTCCTGCGGGAAAAACAGGAGCTTGACGGAAAAATTGAGGCAGTGCTTACAGAAATTATCAATTACTCTGACCGGCTGAGAAACCTCACACCCTACAATCCTGTGGAAATCGGCATAAATGCCGACGCCCATATTGTAGGCCAGACCATCGCGGAACTCAGACTATGGCAGCACACAGGCGCTACGGTGATGGCCATTCGCCGCGGGACAGAAATCATTATATCCCCCGGCCCCAACGCCGTAATTGAGCCTTATGACAAAATTGTCGTGGTTGGTGAAACCGGTATATATCAGCGGACCTCCGAGTATTTTAATAGAACTAAGGAAAAAATCAGCGTCAGGGTAAGTGAGTGAATAAAACCGCCAAGACTAAAAGTCTTGGCGGTTCACATTAATCTATTTTTTTAAGCGTTCGGTTATGACTCTGGCAACATGCACGCCACTGGCACTGGCCTGGGACAGGCCGCGGGTAATGCCGGCACCGTCGCCGATGGCAAACATGTCGGTAATCTCGGTTTCCAGTTCTTCTGTCAGTTTCAGGCGGGAGCTGTAGAATTTGACTTCCACTCCATACAGCAGGGTGTCATCATTAGCCATACCGGGGGCAATTTTGTTAAGTGCATAAATCATCTCAATAATATTGTCAAGATGGCGCTTTGGCAGCACCAGGCTCAAATCGCCGGGCGTTGCTTTTAAGGTTGGCTGGGTAAAGCTTTGCGCCAGGCGGTGCTCGTTAGTCCGGCGCCCTTTTAACAAATCGCCGAAACGCTGTACCAGCACGCCGCCGCCCAGCATATTGGAGAAGGAGGCAATGCGTTTGCCGTATTGGTGCGGCTCGTTGAACGGTTCGGTAAAGTGATTGCTGACTAACAGTGCGAAGTTGGTGTTTTTGCTGTGCAGCTTTTCATCCCGGTAGCTGTGTCCGTTGGCAGTAACAATACCGTCGGTATTTTCAGCAACAACATAGCCTTTGGGGTTCATGCAGAAGGTCCGGACTAAATCGCCATATTGCTTGGTACGGTATACCAGCTTGGCTTCATACACATCATCGGTAATGTGCTGGAAAACTTCAGCCGGTATTTCAACCCGTACACCGACATCCACCTGGTTGTTGGTTAAGGAGAGGCCCAAATCGCGGCACTGGTGGGAAAACCACTCCGAACCGGCGCGCCCGGGGGCGGCGATCAGATAATCACACTCAATAATGCCGTCTTTGGCTGTCTGCAGGGTAAAGGTGCGGCCAACCTTTTTAATGGAATCCACGGTTACGCCAAACAGCATGGTGATGGTTTCTTTTAAATAATCGTATATGGATTGCAGGATCTTCAGGTTGTTTTCCGTGCCAAGATGGCGGACTTTGGCGTCCAGGAGGTGCAGGTCATACCGCAGCGCTTCTTTGCCCAGGCTGCTGTTTTGGGTGCTGAAGTACTCGGACGGTGCGCCGTATTTTATATTGATCTGGTCGACATAGTCAATCAAATCAAGCACTTTTTGATCAGGAAGGTATTCGTTGAGCCAACCGCCAAACTGGGTAGTAAAGTTATATTTACCGTCGGAAAATGCACCGGCGCCGCCAAACCCGCGCATGATGCCGCAGGGATTGCACTTAATGCAGGCAGGTACTTTTTTATCGGAAATGGGGCAATGTCGGGAATAAATGTCGTGTCCGGCTTCTACCAGCACAATCTTACTGCCAGGATTATTCATAATAAGCTCATAAGCGGCGAATACACCGGCAGGGCCGCCGCCGATAATGGCAATGTCAAATGTATTGGACATAAAAAAACCACCTCTCTATATGATTGTGGCACAGACCGTACAACATTATACTTTATCAGCCAGTGTTTTGTAAAGAGAAAAAAGTTCTTTTCAGGGAAACTTTTCGCACCCTGGAAACTTTTAATAGCCACTCAAAATTACCGACTAGACAGCCTTTAGCGTGCATGGTAAAATTTTGTCAGAAGAATTTAAATAACAACTTAATTTAGCCAGGCTCTCCACAGCTTGGCTATTTGTATTCGTAGTTTCTATAGGGTGATTGGTTGGAGGAGAAGCTGTGGCAGGAACGGAGACATTGTTGATTGGTATTAATTTTCTTATGCTGGCTGTACTTGTCTATATTGCTTTTACCTTGCGCCGCTATCAACAGAAAAGCAGCACTACTGCGGCCGGTATTGATAATCCGGGGATGACTGGTAAGGAAAAACTGTTTGATGTTCTGGTGGAAAATGCCCCCTGCTCTGTCATGGCTATTTCTTCTACCTATCAGGTGTTGATGGTTAATGAAGTTACGGCAGCCATTACCGGCGTAACCAGAGAAGCGGCGTTGGGCAGGAAGTGTTATGAGGTCTTTGCCGATGGGGCTGTTTGTCCCGACTGCCTGGTAGCAAAAACACTGGCTACAGCCAAACGGCATACGCAGACTACGTGGCGGCGCAATCATTCCGGCGCCGTCAAATACATCGAGCAAACGGCCGTACCTGTGCTGACAAGCAATGGTTCTGTCAGTTATGTCTTAGAGTTTGGTCTTGATATAACCGGGAAGCAAGAGCTTGAACACCAAAACCAGCAATTAGCCGTGGAGACGGTGACTTCGCTGGCCAAGTTAATTGGCAGCCGCGACCAGTATACCGGCGAGCATTCGGCGCGGGTGCGGGACATCGCACTGGCAATCGGTAAAGAACTCAAACTGCCGGCCGACCTGCTGGGCGAACTGGCCATTGCGGCTGTTCTTCATGATATCGGCAAAATTGGCATACCTGAGCAAATCTTAAATAAAACAGGCAAACTGACAGAAAGTGAATATTCCATCATTCAGCGGCATCCCCAATTAGGCTATGATGCCCTGGTAAATATTAAACAACTGGAAAAAGTCGCCGAATATATTTTATACCATCATGAATGTTATGATGGACGGGGTTACCCCAGCAAGAAAGCCGGAGAGGGGATTCCGCTCATTTCCCGGATACTCAGTGTAGCCGATGTATATGAAGCCATAACCTCAGACCGGGTATATCGCAAGGCTATGAATCTGGAGCAGACAATGATGGTTATGCGTACCGGGCGGGGAACTAAATTTGATCCGGAAATTCTGGATGCCTTTTTTTGTTTTTTGCGGCGGGAGCGCCCTGAAAGTAAGCTGCATCTATATGATGAGGAAGCGGTAGGCTGATTGTAAGCATGGGGGCAGCCGCTAAGGTGCAGAAAAGGAACAGCGCTTTCAGGCAGATAAGAAATGCCGGGATTGCTTCGAAGATAACGAGGCTGTCCCGGCTTTTGCTGTTTATGCTGCCGTGTACCGATTAGTTCACCGATTGTTCACAGTTCTGTCACACTTTTCCTGGACAGATAGGGTATACTTGCATTAAATAAAAACAGGGAGTGATGGTTATGAAAAAAATTACTGTTGTTGCCCTTGTCGGGATTCTGGTATTATCACTGGCAGGTTCCGTGGCGCTGGCTGCTCCGGGTGATGCTTACGGCCCCGGTGGTTTCTGTCCGGCTTTTGGCACAAATGGTCAGCAGGTTAATCTGACAAGTGAGCAAAAGGCTCAGCTTGACAGCTGGCACAAAGAAAGAATGGAACATAGGAAACAAGTGCTGGAAAGACAAGTAGAATGGGGCTGGTTAACCCAAGAACAAGCCGACCAGGAAATCTCCTATATGGAAGACGGTTATGGGGGAATGGGCATGGGACCAGGCCGTATGCATGGAGGTCATGGCTGGGGCCATGGGCGGGGAGGCTGCGGTTACGGAGGCTGGGCCCGGTAATAGCAGTGAATAAATTAAATAGCATAGCCTGCCGCAAAAACGCGGCAGGCTATTTTGCACATCGGCGGCTTATGATATGCTTAATTTGATGCTTCGCTTGTCCGAAGAAAGCTGTGGATTCGCACAGGCAAATTACGAACATGCGAACCCGCGAATCGAGAGGTGGTAATCATGACAGATAAAACTGTGCTTATTGTGGATGATGAACAGCCTATCCGGGAACTCCTGGCTCTGTATCTTGTGAAAGAGGGGTTTGCGGTGCAGGAAGCGGCAGATGGCGCAGAGGCTCTTATAAAATACCAGGAGAGTAAGCCGGATATCATCATTTTGGATATCATGATGCCAATATTGGACGGTATTGAAGTCTGCCGCCAAATCCGCAAGTTTTCCCATATACCCATCATTATGCTGACTTCGCGGGCCGAAGACGATGATCGCATTATGGGACTAGAGCTGGGGGCGGACGATTATGTGACAAAACCTTTCAACCCCCGGGAAGTGGTTGCGCGGGTCAAGGCCGTGCTGCGGCGTCAGGGTATGCCGAAAGAATCGTCTGCGGCTGTTTTAAGCTATCCGCATTTGGTAATCGATCTGGACAGACATACGGTGACGGCGTTTGATGAGGAGATTCCGCTTGCCAATAAAGAACTGGAGCTTCTGTGGTATCTGGCTTCCCATCCCGGCCTTGCCTTTTCACGGGAACAACTGCTGGAAAGTGTGTGGGACTACAGCTATTGTGGCGATACCCGCACCGTTGATACCCACATTAAACGCATTCGAAAAAAACTGGCGGTTCAGGCAGAGCCTCCGTGGGATATCAAGACCGTGTGGGGTATTGGCTACAAGTTCGAGGTGAAACCGTGAGAATATCTCTGCAGCATAAACTGCTTGGCAGCTTTATTATTGTCGTCACTTTGGTGTTGGCAAGCGTATCAGCCGGAGCAGCACTTTTAATCCGCGAATACTTCATTGCCGGCAAGCAGCGTGAGTTTACGGCCAAAGCCTATGAAACGGCGCGGGTAGTAGAAGGCTACTATGCCGGCCGGATAAACTATGTGCAGCTTGCCGGTTTCATTAATAATATTGACAGTCTGCTTAGCGCCAGGGTGTGGGTTGTCGATAATTCCATGAATCTGATGGCCGCATCCGAGGAGCGGGAGCTGGCAGCCAACACCTTGCATCACCGGGGCGGCATGAGGAAAAAGGGCCCAATGGGAGCCCCGGCGTCCTGTAACATGTCGGGTGGGCCGGGAATGATGCACCATAGACAAGGACAGGGCATGATGCGGGGGGCGGACCGGCAGGACGCCGCGCCGGAGAGTTCGGCCGAACAAAATCATGTGCATAATTTGGCGGATATCCAGGGGCTGGAGCTAATTGGGCAGCAGGTGCAATCTGCCGGTGACGGAGCCTGGGCTAAAACGTTTTACCATCCCTATTATGAAGAAAATATGCTGGTTGTGGGTGTTCCCCTCAAACCGGAGGGCCAGACGCTGGGCACGGTTTTGATTCATGCGCCGCTTGCCGGCTTTGACGGTTTTCTGAACCAGATTTACTGGTATATTGCCGCCGCCGGCACAGTGGTTGTGCTTATTACCGTATGTATAGCCAATTATCTGGCATCAGGCATTATTCGCCCTTTACGGTCCATGCAGGCTGTGGCTTCAGCCATGGCAGGCGGCAACTATTCCGTTCAGGCTAAGGCCGAGACCAACGATGAAGTCGGTGATTTGAGCCGGTCTTTAAACTCGCTGGCCAAGGCGCTGGCCGTATTTGTCAGTAATGCCGAAAAAACAGACAAGCTAAGGCGTGATTTTGTTGCCAATGTGTCACACGAGCTTAGAACCCCGCTGACCATCCTGCGTGGTTATAATGAGGCACTATTAGACGGAACGGTGAGCAGCCCGGAGCTGGCAATGAAATATTATCAAATCATGCGTGATGAAACTGTGCGGCTGGAAAAACTCATCGCCGAGCTTTTAGATTTAAGCCAACTGGAAGCGCGTACTGCCGAGCTGGAAACCGAGCCGGTTTCTTTAGCTGAGATTGCCGCCAATATTGTGACACTGTTCAGGCAGCGGAGTGCGGAAAAGGGAGTGACTCTGACAGTAGATATCGGCAGGGGCATACCTGATATTACCGGCAATGGCAACAGGCTGGCGCAACTTGTGGTTATCCTGTTGGATAATGCGCTTAAATTTACTCCGGCGGGCGGCACCGTCAAAGTCAGTGTAACCGCAGACGCCAACGGGGAAAGGCTTATTGTCGCCGATACCGGCGCCGGTATTCCTGCAGAGGATCTGCCATATATCTGGGAACGTTTCTATAAAACCGACAAAGCGCATACCCGCACCGGCGGCGGTACCGGCCTGGGGCTGGCTATTGCAAAGGAAATAATTAATTTGCATGGTGCCGCCAGTGAAGTAAGCAGTAAGGTAGGACAGGGAACGGTGTTTATTATTACATTTCCCAACAAGGGGCTATTGGCGGACAGATAACAGTATATAAAAAAGGACTGTTATAAAAAAAGATTTTTATCCGATGACTAACCCGCTCTAAGACTCCCGCTTCTGCAAGCGGGAGTTAAGAGCGGCTAAGTCCCTGGATAATTCCGACTAAGATTCAGATGGGGTTAAAACCCCTTCTGAATCAAGTCTCCATTTATAAAAAAACTGCTGGCAACAAGACGGACATAATGGTAAAATATTGTCACAAAAGGTCGTAAAATTGAATGTTGCAGGATACTGCAGAGGAGGCAGGTTCATTATGTCAATAAAAGCAAGGCTGCTGACAGTCATTTTGGTGTTGTTTATGTTTATTGTAGGTTTGCTGGGGATTAATTTTTATACATACAGCGTCTTGCAGGGCGATGCACCTGCCATTAACCTGTCAGGCAATCTACGCTTCAGGGCGTACAAATTAGCCTTGTTGTCCACTCAGTATGCGACGGCTGCTGCTGATAAAAAAGCTGCTATTGTTAATGACATTGAACAGGAAATTACTGCTTGCGACAAGATAATCAGCGGTTTTGCCAAAGGTGACGAAACGCTTAAACTTGAACCTATCAGTGATGAGGCCAGTAAAAAGCAATATGAAGTGGTAAAGCCTTATTGGGAAAAGTACAAAACCTTGCTTGCTTCCTTGCCGAACGGGACTGACTTACCGGCCAAGGTGGGTGAGATAAACGCCACGGTTCCGGCTTATGTGGCGGAAGTCAATAAGATGGTAAATTTGCTTGACCAAAGCTCGCAAAGTAAGATCGCCGTGTCGAAAAGCGTGCAGGTGGGAGTTTCTTTACTTGGTTTGATTGTGGTGTTGCTGGCGTTGTTTACTATCATCAACAAGATTATCAGGCCGATTAACCAGCTGGCAGATTCTTTCGCGCAAGTGGCCACCGGCGAGGGTGATTTGACGATTCGTCTGGACGACCGCCGGCAGGATGAAATTGGTGCAGTGACTAAGCATTTTAATGTGTTTATTGAAAGCGTGCAAAGGATTATCAAAGTGTCGCAGGAGACGGCGCAGCAGGTCAAACATTTGGCGCAGATGCTGTCAAGAGCCAGTGAGGAAAGCAGCCGGGCAGTCGAACAGGTAGCCAATGTGGTGCAGGAAGTGGCGGAAGGTGCGAATAAACAAAATTCCAACATGGGACATCTGGCAAGCAGTACTGAAAACGTTGCCGCCGGCATGCGGCGGATGGTAGAGCATGCCAAGGAAGCGTCCGAGTTGTCGGAAGGTTCCCAGCAGCAGGCAAACAAGGGCGGTGAAAATGCCGGGGTGGTAAGTGCGCGTACCGAACAGCTCCGGCGGACGGTGGCTGAGGTGACTGAGAATATTAATCTGTTGTCGGCGCATTCCAAGGATATCAGCCAGATTATTGATTTGATCAAGGCGATTTCCGGGCAGACCAATCTGTTGGCGCTCAATGCCGCCATTGAAGCTGCCAGGGCCGGTGAGGCCGGACGCGGTTTTGCGGTGGTGGCTGAAGAGGTGCGGAAACTGGCAGAACAAACCAATGAAGCGGCTGACAGTGTGACAACCAAGATTTTGCAGGTACAGCAGCAGGTGGACACTGTGCATAATGCCAATACCATGCTGGGGGGAGAGTTGACTCACATTGAGACGGCGGTGGCCAACCTGGCTGACGCGCTGCGGGAGATCATGTCATGGTCGGCCAGCAGCAAGAAGGCAGTTGAGGAGATAACTCAGCTCAACGAAGCTGCCTCAGCCAGCTTTGTCGAGATTGCTGCTTCTTCGAATGATATAGCGGCAGTATCCAAAGAAATTGCCGCCGAGTCAGAGGAAGCGGCAGCCGCTATTCAGGAACAGACTGCTTCCATTGAAGAGTTTACCGCCACAGCCAATCAGTTGTCGCATTTGGCTGATGAGATGGACCAGCTGGTGGCAAAGTTCAAGGTATAAGCAAAAGGACTGACGCTTAGCAAAGCGTTCAGTCCTTTTTAGATCTAAATAGAAGGCATAAATTTGTGCGTCCCCCACAAAACCCGCGCGGAGGGCCGTCATACAACGCTGCGACGCCGGCGCTTAACCTCCGCTTATGCATAACGGCCCTCTGCGACTACTTTACCTTCCACCACATAACGCCGACCGTTGTGGCTGATTGCTCGGTGCACAGGCCAGCGACAGCCCGGTCCTGCAAAAAGCGGGAGATTATGCCTTCCGCTTTTGAGCCGGCTATGCCCAGCATGGCAAAATACCGGATATAATGGGCAGTAAGTTCATCCAGGGGTTCTTGCTCGGAGTGGCTATAGCTGTAAAAAGTCAGGTTGGGGCGATAACCTTCCTGGTACAGGATGTTCAGCGGATAAATAATATCAAACGAGGGCTTGGGAGCCGGTTCCGGCAGGAGCTGTTCCCACAGCTGACGGCGCAGATCAAGGTCGTGCTGGCCGGCAAAGCCAATAAGGCAGCAGACTTTACGGGCGACTTTGATCATTTTCATCAGCGTGTTGTAGTCATTGATCGCCGGGCTTTTGGCGGCAAAAGTGACATCATAGGCCGGCTCTGACGGCAGGTCGTTCCAGTCGGCATGGAGGGGTGTAATGGCGTTTGACAGACCTGCCTGCCCGGCTTGCGCCTGCAGGGTCGACAGCATTTGGGCGGCCGTGTCCAGGCCGGTAACCTTTATGCCTTTGGCTGCCAGCGGCAGCGCATAGGTGCCGGGGCCGCAGCCAATGTCAAGCAGGGTATCGCCTGCCTGCACCGGCCACTGTGCAGTAAGGTTATCAATAATTTCCTGATGGGTTTGCCGGTTGTCATCATTATGTTCGGCATAACGGCCGGCAAAGCTGTTCCAAAACTCTACCCAGGCTTTGGGGTCAGGACGGCGCCTGTTTGCTGTCTGACGGTATTCGTCCCAGGCCTTCGCCCAGAATTGGGCATTATACATGATAATCACCTCACCTTGCTAAGTTAACAGCCGTTTACCAACCCCGGCTGTATTCCTCCGTGCAGGCCAGACAAGCGATTTTGCCATTTTGTAAGCGGGCGCGGGATTCCATAACTTTTTCGCCGCAACACTCACAGATGACAGAATTGAAAATTTTAGCTTCTGACGGCAGCTTGAGTTCAACCTTCTGGATTCTAAACAGGTCTTCAGCCGGAGCAGCCAATAAACGGCCGGTACGCTCAGACTGAAGCCGGCGCCAGCATTCTTCCTGTTCCGGTGTGGCCTGTCCGCTGAATACGGCTGATTTTATGGCTTCCTGCTCTGCTGTCAGCGGCACCATGCTGCCGGCCATAACGACTATGCGTACGGCCTCGCCTGTGCTCCGGTTGCCGATGGTATAGGCTTGTTTGCCGTAGTCTTTGTAAATGAGATTGCCTTTGCCAATGGTGCAGCCCAGCAGCACTTGGATGGCATCAATGCCGCAACCATCTGATTCGACAATGGCAACAAGCTCTTCGTCGGCTGCCCGTTCTACCTTGAGCTGTGCCAGAGCGGCTTTTGCGGCCAGGTAGCCGATAGTCAGTCCGGGGCAGCAGTGCCCGTGAAATTCGATCGCCTTTTGATAGTCTGCAGGATGATTGTTCATAATCAATACCTCCCATGTTTTCGTGCTCGCAATTTAAAAAAGGTACAAAAAGTTGCCGGGGGCTCTAGCGCGTCTCCCAACAAGGCTTCATACCTCAGTTTCAAAAAAATGTAATTCAACTTATTATCTCCCACTTCGAGGCGGCTTGTCAATAAATATATCTTAGTAAAACCTCATATTTTAGAACATTCATACAATCTATTGACATATAAACGTGAATTTTGATACAATCATGACATAAGGCAGCAGAAGCTGCCAAATGCCGTAGGAAGTACGGTTAGGTATTTAGCTGTCCGAAAATAGTCTATATAGAGATTGCAGCCATGAAGGTTTCGCGCAGAGCGATATTTTCATGGTTTTTTTGTGCTTTTTTATGCGCTTTTGCGCGCAGGGCTGCTGTGTTTCGGTCGCAGCGGCTGCACATCATTGTCAGCGTCCAGTTTGGTGGAAGGTGGTAAAAAGTAATGTTAATTGCAGTTATTGACGGTATGGGCGGGGGACTGGGGGTACAGCTGGTTACGCAGCTTTCGGTACAATTAGGACAAAAAGCCGATATTATTGCGTTGGGGACCAATGCACTGGCAACCAATAATATGGTGCGGGCAGGTGCTATGCGCGGCGCAACCGGCGAAAATGCTGTTGTTGTTTCCATCCGTAAAGCAGATATCGTAGTAGGGCCTATTGGTATTATTATTCCGAATTCATTAATGGGCGAGATTACGCCGAAAATTGCCGAAGCTGTTGCTTCCGCCGATGCGCATAAAGTACTGGTACCGGTGAATCAGCACCATTTTGAAATTGTAGGGCTGGAAACCCGGCCGCTGGTCGTATCCATCAAGGAAGCAGTGACGAAAGTAAGTGACCTTGTCCAGGGGAAAGCCTGGTAGCATTGACGGTGCTTTTGCCATTGCGGTTCAGTTGTTGATATACACATAGGGAGTTGCCAAAGGCTTGATTGGAATAATTTCTGCAGCTTTAATTACCGGCAGCTTATTTCCCAGATAATCGACGGTGGCTAATTTACCATGTACCTCTACCCAGCTGTCGTTTTTTATGGACTGACTGTCATTCCATTCAACAAGCAGGCCACTGGGAACGGCATCGGCAGCACAACAGGAAATTTCAAACCGGGTGACAAGAAAGGTCCTGTCAGGTAATTGGTCCGGCCGGTAAACAAAGCCTTTCAGGCTGATGTCTTTCCCAATAAATGCAGCTGTATTTTCATAGAGCGCAGTTACATATCTGACATGGTTTTCATCGGTTATTACCAATGCAGCCTGTTCTGACGGCAGGGGGAGACTGGCCGGGATAGTGATGCCGGCCTGCATGAACTTTACCCCTTTTTGGGAAGCGGTTGTTGAGCCAAGGGGGTTGATGGGAACAATAAGGCCAAGAATCAATGTGCCAATACATACAATATAGCAGAACTGACCGGTTTTATGCTGGCAGTTGCAGGCGGTGGCATGACGCCAGTCGAGTGTTCGGATTGCCTGAATGAGTGTCAGTACCAGCAGCAGCCCAAAACCGAGCTTACTGTTGCCAATGAATTGCGGATTGATGACCTGGGACAGGTTATGTGTCGTCAGGGTATTGTAAAACAGGAGACTAAACCCTAAAAGTATCAGAAGTTTTAACAGATTTTCCCCGAAAAGTTTAAGCAGGAACAAAACAAATCACCTCCCATAGCTGAGGAAAGTAGGCCATGGATAAGCTTACGGCAAAGACTGTTGCTGTAATAATCAGGATAAGCTTGAGCGTAAATAGCGGTTTAAATATTGTAAACAGCATAAGGGTATTTTTTATATCCAGCATTGGCCCGAAGATAAGAAAAGCTGCCAGGGAGGCTGTGCTGAAATGTTCCAGGAAGGGAGCCGCAATAAATGCGTCGGCCTGGGAACATACTGAGATCAGAAAGGCAAACAGCATCATACCGCCAATTGAATACACGGAATCCTGACCAAAGGACAAGAGTGTCAGACGGGGTATGGTTACCTGAATTAAGGCTGCTAAAAATGAGCCTAGGAGGAGAAACCGCCCCATGGCAAAAAAATCATCACAGGCATGATACAACATCTCGCGCAAGGTATTCATGAAGCCGGGGGTTGAGTTGGGAGCCTTGTGAGCATGGTGCCCGCAGCAGTTAGCTGCGGCAGCTTCGCTTGCGCAAAGTACCGGCCGCCGCTGGGTGGCGCTTACCAAAAATCCAATAATAACAACCGCGATGAAAGCTCCGGTCAGCCGGTAAAAAACCATCGGTGGAAATCCGGAGAATGCAAGGTAAGTAGACCAGGCGACAAGTGGGTTAATAATGGGGGCAGATAACATAAAGGCGATGGCAATATAAGGAGGGACTCCTTTGCTGATTAACCGGCGTATGATAGGTACCATGCCGCATTCGCACAGCGGTATGAACAGCCCGAGCAAGCAGGCTGCGACAATGCCGGTCAGGCGTTGTTTCGGTAGTGCACGCTGAATCCACTCCGGCGGAACAAACGAATGGATAAAGGACGAAACAAACACTCCCAGCAGTACCAGTGGGAGTGCCTCAATCACTATACTGAGAAAAATCGTATTAAAATCCTGCATACCTATCACCTGCCATAATGGATTTTGTACAGTTACAGTATATGAGCGTTAAATAGGAATATTCTTAATAACGAAAACAAAATCACAGTTAATGAAATACCTGGCTCAGTAAGGCACAGCTATAAAGAATGTAGCCCTCTAGGCGGGCGCCTTGCTTCCGGCAAAACAAAAACAACCCTTTAATGGGTTGTTTTTGTTTTGCCAATCGGTTTGTGCTTTTGCCGGGGTTTTGGTATAAGGCGTGTTTGCTTTATGCGAAGCTTCAGCCGGTTATTCCAGAATAATTGATTTGCGGTCGGCCCGCCACCAGAGAACTCCGATAGTTGTGTTAATGAGTTCGGTACAATAATCCTCGACCGCCCGGTTGGCCAGAAATCCGGTAATTTTGGCTGTTGTTTCCGGGCCCTCCAGTCCAAACAGCCGAAAATAACTTGTATAGTATTCAATCATGTAGGTTAGGGTCTCCCGGTACCGTTCCCGGTAGCTGTAAAATTTGATATTAGGCAGATACCGCTCCTGATAGAGAATGTTGAAAGGATACTGGATATCGAAAGCTGCGTGCTCAGGCGGTGTTCCCATCAGATGTTCCCAGAGCAGCGTGCGGACTTTACTGTGATAGGCTCCTGCAAACCCTACCAGACAGCAAACGCCGCGAGACAGCTCATTCATTTTCATTAAACTGTCATAGTCATTAATGGCTGTTGTGTTGGCGGCGAAAAGCACATCATAAGCCGGCTCGGCAGGCAACTCCAGCCAATCGGTGTTGAGCGGGGCGATCCGGCAGGTAAGCCCTTCGTGCGCCGCTTCTGACTGCAGCATGGCCAGCATCTGCTCTGCGGTATCCAAGCCGGTAACCTGTCTGGTTTTGGCAGCTAAAGGCAGTGTGTAGGTACCGGCACCGCAGCCGATATCCAGCACTGTGCTAAAGGGGGTTATCACTCCATCAGCAGCCAGTCCCTCAATAACTGCATTATAAATGGGGCGGCTTTGGCGGTTGCGCAGAGCATGCAGTTCGGCAAAGGTATTCCAGAAGTGCTGCCAATCCTGTTTGCTGCCATAACGGGGAACCTGATAAGTATCTCTTGCCTCCTGCCAGGCATCTGTCCAAAACTTGGTGTTACACATGTACTGCACCCTCCTGCTAAAACAGTTATAAAAAAAGGCATGAACATCTAAGGACTGCTTTCCTCAGGTTTCATACCGGTTCATTTGAATCTTCATGATTCAGGTTATTAGTTTAAATATAAATTGTTTTGCAGTAATTGTCAATTCTTTCGATGACTACCCATAAGGGCTGTTTTACCCGGAGAATTTTTTGTCCTAACAGAAAGTATAACTTTCTTAAGAGCAGGATAAGGGCAACATCGCTTTCGCTGTCGCCAAAGGCTCGGCGCAAGTCGTGTTTTCTTTATCGAAAGCAGGAAGATTGCGCTAATGTGGAGAAGAAAGAACCTTATAAATTTTCAAAAAATACGACTGCAGGCTGTATTTTGTAACACAGGGGGGCAATATGGCAGAGACTATAGATTATCCGGCTGTTTTTGATGCCACCTACAATAGTATTATTGTTGTAAACAAAAAATTGCTTGTTATTGCAGTAAACAAAGCTGCCGCCGAGTTATTGGAACGCAGCCAGGCAGAGCTTATCGGTCAAAGAATTGAAGCCGTCATACCCAACACCCGTCTGCCGGAAGTGCTTGCAACCGGGAATGCCATACGTGGTGAGCGTATGAGTTTAGCCGGCCGGCAAGTGGTTACCAACCGCACGCCGATTTGGCAGCATGGGGAAATCACAGGCGCAATTGCTGAATTTCAGAACTATTATGATGTCGATGATCTTGCTTCCCAGTTAGACTCTGTCAAAGAAATGAATAAGGAACTGGAATGTTTGATTGAAGCGGTTGACGACGGCATTGTAGTCAGTGACGGCAAAGGCTATATCATCAGGGTAAATAAAGCCTATCAGCATATGACGGGTATTACGGCCGACGAGTATGTTGGCAAGCATGTTAAAGAACTGTTGCAAGCCGGTTATGTCGGGCGGACTACGTCCGATATTGTCATTGAACATAAAACGGTTTTGCATGTTACGGATATCCGCAATAATAAGGAATTGCTGCTGACCAGTGTACCGGTGCTGAATGAAGCCGGCGATGTTATTCGGGTTGTGACGGTGTTTCGCGATTTAGCGGAATTAAACCACCTAAAAAAGCAACTGGCTCAACTGGAAAAAAGGGAAGTAAGATATCAGCAGGAGCTTACCTATTTACGATCCGAGCAGGTGTTTAAAACCATTGTTACCAATAATCAGGAGATGAAAGAAAAAATTGAACTGGCCTTCCGGGTAGCCAGGGTAAACTCCACTGTGCTTATTTTAGGCGAATCAGGGACCGGCAAGGAGCTGTTCGCGCAATTGATTCACCGGGCGAGCACCCGCTCCTGCCGGCCGTTTATCAAGGTCAATTGTGGCGCTATGCCTGAAACCCTACTGGAATCCGAGTTGTTTGGGTATGAGGCAGGCGCTTTTACCGGTGCTGCCAAGGAGGGCAAAGCAGGACTGCTGGAAATCGCTCATGAGGGAACCTTGTTTTTAGATGAAATTGCCGAATTGCCGCTATCCTTGCAGGTAAAATTGCTACGAGCCATTCAGGAGCGGGAGATACGCCGTGTTGGCGGTAAGAAAACTCTTGCTGTTGATGTCCGGTTTGTGGCCGCTACCAACCGTAACCTGGAAGACATGGTGAAAAACAAACTTTTCCGGGAAGATTTATATTACCGTTTGAATGTTGTGCCGCTTTTCCTGCCGCCGTTGAGAGAGCGTAAGGAAGACATTTTTTTGTTGACTGCCGAGTTTCTAGACCGGATCAACAAACAATATGGCTGGCATAAATGGCTGCATCCCGATCTGGTGCGGGCTTTTCTGAATTACAACTGGCCCGGTAACGTCCGGGAATTGCAGAATAGTATTGAACGCCTGGTTGTTACCAGCCGGGAAGACTGTCTGGGGCTGGAATTGATTCATAAATTGTTTCCTAATATGAATTCAATGGAGAATCTATCTGACGCTTACCAAGATGTCGGGTTATTGCAGGCTGCCGTAGAAAATGAGGAACGGAAAATTTTGCTGGCGATATACAAGAAGACAGGCAGCACACGCAAGGCGGCGGAAGCGCTGGGAATTAGCCAATCCAGTGTGGTGAAAAAGCTGAAAAAATATGGTATAAGCAAATGACCTGCTCTTCAAGATGCCGGCGAATCGCCGGTGTCTTTTTATATGTACGAACGCTGATTCGTTTTTGAATCAGCGATTACTTTTGTAATTAGGACAGTAGGCCTTTCTAAATAGAAGGTTTCAGCCTGTTGAGCAACAGCTAAAAGTCGCAAGGCGATTACAAAAATAATCAGAAGATTAAAACGGAAGGACATAAACTCCCTGCTGCTGCGGGCTTATTGGGTTGGCACACCTTTTGCAATAGTATGGTTGCGCAAAGAGTTAACTCAATCCAGTAATTTGAATTAGTGAAGCGGCCGACAGCAAAGTAAAGGAGTTGTAACACATGTTTGATTTTAGCAAACTGACCAATGCGGTTACTTCCGGCGAATGGAAAAAGACGCCGGAATTAACCAACGAACTGCTCACCGCCGGGGCCAGTCCTGAAGATATTATTGCCCTTGGCCTGCAAAACGGTATGAGTATGGTGGGTGAAAAATATTCTGCCGGCGAATTCTTTTTGCCTGACATGATGCGGGCATCCCGGGCGATGAATGCCGCCATGGAAACGCTTAAACCGGTTTTGGAAGACATCGAGTTGACCAAGCTTGGCAAATTTGTTATCGGCACTGTAAAAAATGATATGCATGACATCGGTAAAAATATTGTGGCGTCCTTCATGAAAGGGGTTGGCTTTGACGTAATTGATCTGGGGATTGATGTTTCTGAAGATAAATTTGTCGAGGTTGTGCGCACGGAGAAACCTGATATTCTGGGGCTGTCAGCCCTGTTGACCACTACCATGTATGAGATTGGCACTGTAATAAAAAAGCTGGAGAGTGAAGGGCTTCGGTCATCGGTCAAAATTATTGCCGGCGGCGCTCCGGTGACAGAACGGTTTGCCTTCCAAATGGGGGCAGATGCCTATGCCAAAGAAGGCGGCGAAGCTGTCCGTATTGCCAAGCAGCTTGTCGGTAAATAACAGACCAAAGGAGGGATTTTGATGGCAATGACACACACACAACGAATTTTGGCAGCCGCACGCGGGGAGATGGTTGACAAACTTCCATTCGGAGCCCGTATTGATACCTGGTATAACTATCATAGTGCGCATGGAACATTACCGGAAAAATATCAAGGCTGGTCGGAAACAGATATTATTGCCGATCAGGGGGCCGGGGCGCAAAAACGGTTTTTCAGTGTTTGCAAGGAAAGCTTCCGTGATATGGAGGTCATCACCAACTGGGAGGGCAATTGGGAAACCAGAGAATATATTACCCCCATCGGCACCTGTTCGATCAAGCTTTTATGGTCAACCAATGAAGGTCCCTGGTTGGCGTATGAGCATGAAAAGCTTTTTAAAACAGCCAAAGACTATCCGGTAATCAAATATATTCTGGAACATACTGAACCCTACTATAATACGGATTATGATAAAGAACGGGAAGCCATGGGAGAACGGGGCATTGTAATGACAGGAACAGGCTTATGGTCTCCTGCCCAGCGAATTATGCGGGAAATTATGGGCTATGAGCAGTTCTTTGAAGAAATGATGGATAACCCGGAGGAAGTGGCCGAGCTTATTGAGGTTATGAGTGAACTGGAGCTTAAAAAACTAAAAATCGCTGTCGACTCAAAACTTGAGTTAATTAATCTCTGTGCCAACTGGAGCGACGACATCCATACCCCGGTATTCAGGCAGTTTTTTACTCCATATTTTAAGCAGGCTAATGAAATTATCCATGCTGCCGGCAAACTGTCGATGGCTCACGCAGATGGTGAAATGCGTCGTCTATTGCCGCTGTTTGGCGAAACGGAGATTGATGTGGCGGAAGCCGTTACCCCGGCGCCGCAGTCCAGTATGACGATGAGTGAGTTTAAGCAAGGGTACGGGGACAAAGTGACGCTGTGGGGAGGGATTTCCTCAGTCATGTTTGAGCCTACCTACAGTGACCAGGAATTTGACGACTTTGTCATCAGGCTGATTAAGGAAATGGCCCCCGGCCAGCGCTTTATTCTCGGAATGGCTGACAATCTTCCCTTTGACGGTGATATCAACCGTATCGGCAGGGTGGTTGATTTGATCGAAAAATACGGTAAGCTGCCCATCTGGATATAAGAGGTGGCACATGATCATTATTGGCGAAAAAATCAACAGCAGCATTCCGTCAATGGCCGAAGCCATTAGCCGGCGGGATGAGGCTTATATTCAAAAAACAGCGGTGGCACAAGCACAAAATGGAACCCATTTTATTGATGTGAATGCCGGGGCGTTTGTTGACGCGGAAAAAGAGTTGCTGCCCTGGCTGGTCAAGGTTGTTCAGGCTGTGACTGCCGTACCGCTCTGCCTTGACAGTCCTGATCCGGCTGCATTAGCGGCAGCTATGGCCTGTCATCAAGGCAAACCGCTGATTAACTCCATTTCGCTGGAGAAAGACCGTTATAATGGCGTGCTTCCGTTAATCCGGGGCGGCGCCGCCGGTATCATTGGTCTATGCATGGATGACACCGGTATCCCTAAGACCGCCGAACAGCGGGCGGCTGTAGCCTGCCGGCTTGTTGACAGGTTGATCACCGATGGGGTAGCTTTCGCCGATATCTACCTGGATGTCATGGTGCAGCCGTTAGGTACGGACTGGTTGTCAGGCAAGGAGGTGCTGCAGGCTGTCCGTTTACTTACCGCAGAATTTCCGGGAATTCATCTTACCTGCGGTCTTAGCAATGTTTCTTTCGGCCTGCCGAAGCGCCAGGTATTAAATCAGGCGTTTGCCGTCGCCTTGGCGGCTTACGGCTTAGATACCTTCTTCATTGATCCGCTGGATCACCGCATGATATCACTGCTGTTAGCTATTCAGGCTTTGAACGGCCAGGATGAATATTGTTCGGAGTACATTGATGCATACCGTGCCGGCTTGATGAAGTAAGCCGGCAGACGGCCTGCAGGCCAGCTAGTTGCAGGTAAGCGGATCTGAATGAATTTCAGGAAAACCGGGTTTAAAAAAGGATATACCTGGGTTATAAAAAAATATGAGCTGACAAGTCTTTTAACGCAGATTTTATTAGCTCTTACGGGAGGAGAAAAAATGTCGGAACAGGCGGTACGCTATCAAACAAAACAAGCCGGTTTAGCTGCCTTGATTGGGACGGTTTTGGAGTGGTATGATTTCTTAATTTATGGAGCAGCCGCGGCGATGGTGTTAAACAAAGTCTTTTTCCCTGCTATTGATCCGTTGATGGGTACTCTTGCTGCTTTTGGCACCTATGCGGTTGGCTTTCTTTCCCGACCCTTAGGCGGTTTAATTCTTGGCCACCTGGGCGATAGGGTCGGACGTAAAGAAGTTTTGATTCTTACCCTCTTTTTAATGGGTGGGGCAACAACGGCCATCGGTCTTTTGCCAACATATGACCAGATCGGGATAATGGCACCGATTGCACTTGTCATCTTGCGATTAATCCAGGGATTTGGCGCAGGCGGCGAATATGCCGGTGCGGTAGTGCTATCTGTTGAACATGCCAAGCCGGGAAAAAGAGGGCTCGCCGGCTCCTGGGCGCCTATGGGCTTTTCAGCGGCTACCCTGCTGGCCAATGTAGTGTTCTTTTCCTGCCTGTCAATCATGGGAGAACAGGTTTTCGTGGATTGGGGCTGGCGAATTCCTTTTATTCTCGGTGCCGTTTGCGTATTAGTTGGTTATTTTATCCGCCGTCATATTGTTGAACCGCCGGCTTTCGAAAAAGCAAAGGCTGCCCGGGAACAGAGCAGTAAACGTATTGGCATTTTTTCAGCGATTAAACGTCATCCGCGTGAAGTTCTTATCGTTATTGGCACACGTATGGGGGAAAATGGGTTTGCATACTTCTATCCGGTTTTCATTATGGCGTATCTGACAACCGGACTGGGGTTCCCGAAATCTACAGCATTATGGGGAGTTATTGCGGCCTGTATGCTGCAACTAATAGCGATGCCTGCTTTTGGCATGCTTTCCGATAAAATCGGGCGCAAGCCGGTTTATATTGGCGGAACGATCCTGTCCATGCTTTGGCTTATCCCGTTTTTCCTGATTTGCGGAACAGGCTCCTTCTGGGCAATTATCCTGGGATTTGTTGTCGGGCTGGGAATAGCATATCCGGCAATGATGTCGCCGCAGGCTTCCTGGTATGCCGAATTATTTGACACAGATTTCCGCTTGTCCGGCTTTGCCTTTTCCCGTGAATTAGGCTCCATACTGGCCGGCGGACTGGCACCGTTTATTTGCACGGCACTATACAGCTGGAGCGGGCACTGGTGGCCGATTGTAGTGTACATGTGCGTGTTAGGTGTAATTACTTTAGTGGCTTTGGCTATGGGGCCGGAAACTGTCCATAAAAATATCGAAGATAATCATCAGACAATTACTCAATAAAGGCAGTATGTAAACAAAATCAGAACAACCGTTGATGGGTCATTTTCTCGGAGCCAGCAGGAATGATATTTCTGGTTGATCTACTATAAAGTAGACTTAGCTTCAGGTGGGGTTTTAACCCCATCTGAAGCTAAGTCATCGGATAATTTGATTCTTAAACGTCCGTTTATACGGGCGTTTTTTGTTATACTAACAGAAAGGATACATTTCTTAAGAGCAGGCTAAAGGCGGCACCTGCTTTCACCGTCGCCAAAGGCTTGGAGCAAGTCGTATTTTCTTTATGAAAAAGGTATTGATTTTATCCCCCCTGGGGGGATAAAATATAAAGGGGAGGATATTATGGAAAAACATACACATTCTCATCAAAAACAGGTTGTGAACCGGCTGGCTAGAATTGAGGGGCATATTAGAGGGATTAAAGAAATGGTTCTGGCAGAACGGGATTGTCCTGAAGTATTATTACAAATTGCTGCTGTCAGAAAAGCGCTTGATAATACGGCTAAAATTATTTTAAAAGATCATCTGGAGGATTGCCTGATCCATGCCGTTAATGAGGGCGAACAGGAAAAATTCCTGGCCGATTTACAGGAAGCACTGGATCGTTACATCCGGTGACGGGAGGAGGATTTATGAGTTTGTTTAAGGTAGCACCACTGGTTGTGGTTTTGCTGGCTATTCCATCGGTAACCTATGCGCACTCAGGTACTGTGTTTAAGGCCGTTGTCAACTATATTCCGCTGGCTTTAGCGTTAGCTTCTGTTTTTTCACGGCCGGTAGTTGAACTGGTGAAAAAAATCAGGACGATTTTCATGAAAAAGCGTGACTAAGTTCAGACCAGAGGCCCGATAATGCATGACGGCGTTTCTGGCACAAATCGAAAGCAAAAAGTAAAAGTTGTATTGGCGCTTGCCGTGCCTACTGTCATCGAAAACTTTTTGCTGACCATTGTCGGCTTTGTCGATACCTTTTTTGTAGCGCAAATCGGTTTGCATGAAGTTGCGGCCGTCGGCATGACTAATGCTATTGTAGCAATTTATATTGCTGTATTTCTGGCAATGGGAATTGGCACGTCTTCGCTGATTGCCAGGTGCATGGGGGCTGGGGAAGTAGATAAAGCCAAGGCAATAGCACGGCAGTCAACCTGGATTGCCGTGGCTATCGGACTTGTTTTTGGGTTAATTACCTTCCTTTTTGCTGAACCTTTGCTGCGTTACATGGGCACTGAGCCTGATGTTTTAGCTGCAGGGGTCGTTTATTTTCAGATCGTAGCCATTCCGTCTGTTTTCCTTTCGCTCATGACGGTTTTCGGAAATATCCTGCGAAGTGCCGGTGATACTAAAACTCCCATGAAGGTGGGTGTATGGGTAAACCTGATTCATATTGGCCTGGACTATATATTGATTTTTGGCCTGGGAGGCTGGGACGGCTGGGGAATTACCGGAGCTGCCTGGGCAACAACCATTGTTCGGGTAATCGGAGCGGCGGCGTTATACGTCTATCTCCAAAAATCAGCGGTATCCTTTCCCTTGTTCCAAGGAGCATCCAGTGAATTTACCCTTCCTTTGCTGAAGCTTTCCGGCCCGGCGGTTATTGAGCGTCTAATCATGCGTCTGGGGCAATTGTTTTATGCAGGCTTGATTGTGCGGATTGGCACAGATGTTTATACCTCCTTTTTGCTGGCAGGAAATATTTCATACTTTTCATTTATGCCAGGTTATGGCTTGGCGGTCGCCGCCACAACGCTTGTGGGCAATCACATAGGAGCAAACCGCAAAAAGGATGCTTACCATTATGGGAAGGTAATCATGTGGATTGCCGTTATTTTCATGGGTTTTATCGGCGTGTTGTATTTTGTTTTTTCCTCTATCGCCGGTTCCTGGTTTACAGCAGATAAAAATGTAATTGAAATGGTGGCCATTGGACTTCGGATTGATGCGTTTGCCCAACCTTTTATAGCAGTCAGTTTGGTTATTGCCGGTGCGCTGCAAGGTGCCGGTGACACGAAAAGTCCGATGTACAGCACCATCATAGGTATATGGGTAATCCGCGTTGCTGGCATTTATGTGCTATGTTTGTATCTGGATATGGGCATTGCGGGAGTATGGCTGGTCAATGCTGTCGATTATGCCCTTCGTTCCGTCTTTTTGCTCTACAGGTTTAGAAGAATCATGCAAGTGTCCGCTAATCATTGACATATCTTTCATATGGAAGATATGGATAAACCCTCCCGTCAGACTGACTGCGGGAGGGTTTATTTTTCCAGGAAGGCAACTTAATTCATAACCTGGTATTGACATCCAGAAAAAATTATATTAGAATCAACTTCAATAATGATAATCATTATCAAATTGATTTTAGGGAGATGTGATTGCTTTATTATGTCGCAAAAAACGTGGAAGCTTTTAGGACTGATAATGACATTCTTGATGATGACACTGCTCGGAGGTTGTTCCGCCGGTGACAAAGCTGCCGGAGAAAAAAAAGAACTGGTCTTTGCCAACTTCCGGGACATCCGGGACTTGAATCCTCACTTGTATAGCGGGGAAATGTGGGCGCAGAATATGCTGTATGAATCGCTGGTGATGAATACCGAGACAGGAGTGGCTCCCTGGCTGGCGGAGAAATGGGATATTTCTGCCGATGGAAAGGTTTACGACTTTCATTTGCGTAAAGATGTCAGCTTTTCTGATGGAGAAAAGTTTAATGCCCAGGCTGCCAAACTGAATATTGATGCCATTCTGGACAACCGGGACCGCCACACCTGGCTGGAGATGGTCCGGCTAATTGACCGGGTGGAAGTGGTGGATGAATACACATTGCGGTTTGTGCTGAAAAGCCCTTACTACCCTATGCTGACTGAATTAGCGGTAACACGGCCTTTCCGGTTTATTTCGCCGAAATCAATGAAAGACGGGCAGACGAAAAACGGTGTCACCGCTTATGTGGGAACAGGCCCGTGGGTGCTGACCGAGCATAAAACAGATCAATATGCAGTCTTTACGATGAATCCCCGGTACTGGGGCGCAAAACCAAAAATTGAAAAAGTCACTATGAAAGTTATTCCTGACAATCAAACCAGGGTATTGGCGCTGCAAAAGGGTGAAATCGATTTGATTTTCGGGAAAAATATGATTGATGCCGACTCGTTTACCCAGTTAGGTAAAGATAACAAGTTTGAAGCGGTGATGTCCCAGCCGTCTTCCACCCGGATGCTGCTGATGAATACCACCAGCGGTCCGTTGCAAGACCTGCGGGTTCGTCAGGCTCTGGAGCACAGTATCAATAAGCAAGGAATTTCCGCAAATATTTTTAACGGCAGTGAAAGTGTTGCCGATACGCTGCTGGCTAAAACGGTGCCTTATTGCAATATTGATTTAAAACCCTTTGCCTATGATGTAAGTCAAGCCGAGCGCTTGCTGGAAGAAGCCGGCTGGCAAAAGGCCGCAGGACAGAAATATCGCCAAAAAGACGGTCAGGCCTTGCTGATTAAGACCCATTACAACAGCAACAGCGCCCTGGAAAAAACCATTTCCGAGTATATCCAAAGTGAACTGGCAAAGGTTGGTGTTAATCTGGAGATTGTCGGGGAAGAGGAGCAAGCTTACCGGGACCGGCAAAAGGCTGGTAATTTTGACATCATCTTCAATATTTCCTGGGGTACGCCTTATGATCCCCAATCGTCGCTGGCAGGCATGAAACTGCCGGTGTATGGCGATTATTATGCACAGCAGGGGCTTAAGGATAAAAAGGCTCTGGATCAGGCCATTACCGATGTACTTATTTCAACAGATGAGACGAAACGCCAGAATCTGTATACTTATATCCTTACAACTTTACATGACGAAGCCGTCTATATTCCGCTGACATATGAACGCAACCGGGCGGTTTATACTAAAAATCTCAAAGGCGTCACCTTCAACCCCTCCCAGTATGATATCCCTTTTGAAAAAATGTATTTCGGCCAGTAATAGCTGCTGCAAAGCAGGCGTTTAGTTGCTGGCAAGAGGAGGCTGGACAAACCCCAGCCTCCTCATTTTAGTTATTAACCTTAAAACTTTACAAGGGAGGGGAGCAAAGTTGCGCAATTACCTGATAAAAAGATGTCTGGCGCTGATTCCGCTGCTGTTGGCTGTGTCGTTTTTGTCGTTTGCCCTGATTGCCATGGTGCCGGCAGATCCGGCCGAGGTGGCGCTGCGGGTCAACGAAATAGTGCCTACCCCGGAAGCAGTAGAGGCGCTGCGGGAAGAGTTAGGTCTTAATAAGCCATTCTTAATCCGGTATGGCGACTGGCTGTGGAAAGCCTTGCATCTGGATTTTGGCAAGTCTTATATCAATGACCGTCTGGTGCTTGATGAGATTTTGCGGTGTTTGCCGGCGACGCTGGAATTAGCGGCAGCCGCACTGGTGTTAGTGGTCGCGGTTAGTCTGCCGGTAGGTATTTTGGGAGCTCTGTTTGCCAATCGGGCTTTTGACCGGATCTTGCGGGTATTGGTTTTTATTGGTACGGCCATGCCGGGGTATTGGGTGGGGCTGTTATTGATCTGGTTTTTTTCAATCAAGCTGAATCTTCTGCCGACCAGCGGCAGCGGTAGTTTTAGTCACCTGATTCTGCCGGCGGCGGCTCTTTCACTGACATATATTTCTACCTATGTCCGGCTGATTCGCAGCAATATGCTGGAAAACATGCGAGAAAACTATGTTCTTTATGGGCGGGTACGGGGCCTTAGCGAAAAACGGATTCTTTTGGCTCATGTCTTGAAAAACTCTCTTCAGACCAGTATCACCGCTATTGGCATGAGTATTCCCCAGCTGTTGGCCGGGACAGTCATTATTGAAAATATTTTTGCCTGGCCGGGCATCGGCCGGCTTTGTATTTCCGCAATCTTTAACCGGGATTATCCGGTTATTCAGCTGTATATCCTGTTGATGGCAGTGCTTTTTATACTTTGCAATCTGATTGTCGATATTATTCATCACAGTCTGGACCCGCGGTTAAGGGAGGGAAGATAAGCCGATGAGAGAGTTGTGTAACCGTCTGTTTCGCGATTATCTGGCAATGGGCAGCCTGGGGGTGATTGGGCTTACCCTGTTGGCCGGCTTGTTTGCCCCATGGCTGGCCTTGCACGATCCGAATCAAGTGGATGTGCTTCATAAATATGCGGGCGTCTCCTCTCAATATCCTCTGGGAGCAGACCAACTAGGGCGTTGTATCTATTCACGGCTGCTTTATGGCATCAGGACAACGGTTTTTTTATCTTTACTTACCATGGCGGCGACGATTACTGTGGGCGTTTTTTTCGGTTTGCTGGCCGGCAGTTTCCGGGGCTGGGTCGATGAAGGACTAATGCGCTTTGCTGATGTAATGCTGTCTTTTCCCAGCCAGGTGATGATCCTGGCCATTGTCGGCATGCTCGGCGTGGGGATCGGCAATGTGATTCTGGCGAATATTATTGTGAAATGGGCTTGGTATACCCGGATGGTTCGCAGCACGGTTCTTAAATATAGTCAAAAAAATTATATTCTTTTTTCGCGGGCTACCGGCAGCGGCAAGAGCTTTATTCTTTTTAAGCACCTATTGCCCAATGTTGCACCGGAAATTATCGTTTTGGCAACTCTGGATACAGGCTGGGTGATTTTGAATCTGTCGGCGCTGTCTTTTCTTGGTTTGGGTGTCCAGGCCCCAACCGCTGAGTGGGGGGCTATGCTGAGTGAAGCGCAGAAGGTGATGACCATTCATCCTGAGCAGATGCTGGCACCGGGACTGGCAATTTTGGCGCTGGTGGCAGCCTTTAATTTACTGGGAGACAGTTTGCGGGACGCACTGGACCCAAAGGAAGGGTGCAGATGAATATGATACTGAGTGTGCATGATTTGACTGTAAGCCTGGTTGACAGGCCGGAAGTGCCGCTTGTGCGCGGAGTCTCTTTCGATTTGCCTCAAAATGCCTGTCTGGGCATTTTAGGGGAAAGCGGCAGCGGGAAGACTATGCTTTGCCGGGCTATTTTAGGGCTTTTAGATCAGCGTTTTGTTATAACCGGGCAGGTGAATTTTAAAGGACGGGAGCTTTTGCAGGCAAGCCCGCAGGAACTGCGGGCGTTGCGGGGCCGGGAGAGCTGCATGATTTTGCAAAACCCGATGACGGCCTTCGATCCTCTCAGCCGGATAGGCAGCCAGATGACAGAGACGTTTCATACTCACCGGACGATGACGGACAAAGAGGCCCGCGAGCTGTCTTTGGCGGTTTTGCAGCGGATGCAGATCCGGGAGCCCGGGGAAGTGGTCAAAAAATACCCTCATCAGCTTAGCGGCGGGATGCTGCAGCGGGTGATGATCGGGATTGCTCTGGCGTTGGAGCCTGACCTGATTATTGCCGACGAGCCGACTACTGCCCTGGATTCGGTAACCCAATACGAAGTGATGGAGGAATTTGCCCGGATCCGGGAGCGGCTGCAAACCAGCATGATTTTTATTTCCCATGATTTTGGGGTTATCAGCCGGATTGCAGACCGGATTTTGGTGATGAATCAGGGGCAGGCGGTGGAAGAAGGCCCGAAGGAAAAGATCTTTTGTCATGCGGAGCAGGAGTATACCCGCTATTTGGTTGGTACCAGAGCGGCATTGATGCGAAAGTATCATCTGGCTCTTCGGGGCGAGGATGCAAAGGAGTTGAAGGCGTGTGCTGCTGACGGTTAACGAGGTGTATAAGGATTTTTCTCAGGAAGGAAGCTTTTTTTTAGCTTCCCCCAAGCCTGTTCTTAAAGGAGTTTCGCTGCAACTGGCCCGGGGAGAATGCCTGGGGCTGATTGGTGAAAGCGGCAGTGGGAAAAGCACGTTAGGCAGGATGATGATTGGTATTGAGCCGCCGGACCGGGGAGAAGTGCTGTTTGACGGGCAGAATATATACAAATCTGCCGGGTGGGGCAAAAGGGCTGACTGGCGTCAGAAAATCAGTGCCGTTTTTCAGGATTACACATCTTCCGTCAATCCGCGTTTTCAGGTATGGCAGATTATTGGCGAGCCGATGCATACCCGGCGGAGGGCCGCATCTGCCGGGACGATGGAGCGCATTACCTATCTACTGGAGAAAGTCGGTTTACATGGGGGCTATGTAAACCGATATCCGCACGAACTCAGCGGCGGTCAGCTTCAACGGGTCTGCATTGCCCGGGCCATTGCAACTAATCCTGCGTTCATTTTGCTGGATGAGCCGGTAAGCTCACTGGATGTGTCGGTTCAGGTGCAGGTGATGGATCTGTTGGCCAGCCTAAAGGAAGAATTCAATTTATCTTATCTCTTTATCAGCCATGACCTGGCGGCAGTTGCTTATCTTTGCGACCGGGCGCTGTTTTTCGCCGAGGGGGAGATTGTCGAAGAAGTTCCGCGCATCATGGAATTGGGCCGGGTGAAAGCTGCTTATTCCCGCAAGTTATTGCATTCGGTGCTGGATTTTTCCGAGGGCGCGGCAGATTGCCGCTGCCGGCTTGCAGGGGTGACCGAATAGTATGGCGGCAGCAGAGAAAACAGGTAGGATTAACGTAGAAAAATCCCCTCTGTTCAGTGAACAGGGGGATTTTTTCTATTCTGTTATTTCTGTGCAAATTTTTCAAGCCCGTATGCAACCAGCGGGTCGCCGGGGTTTACCGCCAAACCGCTTGTATAATAAAACACGGTGCCATCAGACTGTGTGAAATATCCTCTCACGCCCTCTAATAAAGTAGCTTAAAATACAAAATGCTAGGCAAATCGTTAACTT
>NZ_BMBX01000038.1:0-27880 GCF_014634905.1 Sporomusa sp. GT1
TTTCGTGTCCGATTACCCATTTCCCATGCTCAGTTTTTTTAAAACTTAGGGCTTGACTTTTAATAGTTAGTCTTTATATTGGCTGAATCAATTTGTAATAATTTGGCTGACTGCGTCCTATCCCAGCTTAACAGACCATTTATTATAAGTCAATTTTTTTTATAACTCAAGCCTGCCCCCGCACCCGCCGGGCGCACGTATAGAAAAAGGACTGTGGAAAAACCACAGCCCTTTTCTGCATTTAAAACATCTTTATTCCTGCTGCCGTATTGGCAGCTTCGATAGCCTGATGGGCCAGTTCGTTGGCCTGCCCCAGGGTATTTAACGCCTGGGAGGGGTTATGGAAGCCCATGCTATTTTCGGCTGCCAGGAGGTCCCAGTAAAACTGGGCTTTACGCACCAGTTCACGCGCTTTTGCCAGTCCGGCCTGGTCGGCGCCAGGCTGGGCGGCTGCCGCTTGAATGGCTTGATGCGCTTTGACGATATTCTGCCCAGCCATATGCTGGAGTTCAAAGGTTTGATCCTGGATGGTTTTTACCCGTTCCTGCAGCCAGGCTGTCCCCTGGTTGTGACAAGGAGTACAGGAATCATCCAGAGTTTTGAGCGGACTTGTTACCCAGTGTGAGGTATATTTTTGTCCGTCTTTCCGGGTATAGGGCATGTGGCAATCGGCGCAGGAAACTCCGGCGGTACCATGATTGCCGGTGGAGAATAATTCATAATCAGGATGCTGCGCCTTGAGCATGGCGGCCTGGGAATCAGGATGCTGCCAGTCCTGAACAAAGCCTCGCGGCGTTTCGCTATAGTAAGCGTACATTTCGGCCGGTTTGAGACCTTTATCCCAAGGGAACACCACTTTGGTGGTGCCTGGCTCAAAGTAATACTCGGAATGGCATTGTGCACACACAAAGCTGCGCATTTCTTCCCGTGATGCCTTGGTCACATCGATGCCGCGCGCGGCCTGGGCTTCAATGAATGCCGGGTTGATGACCCGCAGGTTCATGGTCGCCGGATCATGGCAGGTCGAGCAGGCAACGGAGAATTTGGCTTTATCCATCATTTCAGTAAGGGGTTTATTGGCATAATCCCAGCCATACTCTTTATAAGCTTGTTCCACATAAGGAGTTTTGCAGGTAATACAGGCTCCTTTGCTGGCCGGCCCAATCCGCTTGGTCTCACGCAAATCCTCCATGGCATGAATATGGCCACGGTCTTCTGCATAATCCTTGCTGAAAGGCATCCCCTTAAACAGTGTCAGCATTTCCGGCTGCATTTGTGATTTTTGCACTAAGACACTGCCGCCATACCCTGTTGGCGAAGGTGCCCCTTCTGCTGTTTTCTGATAGCTGGCATATTGCAGCGGGTAATACTGCCCCCACACTGCCGGGTCCATTTCCCCTGCCGGAATAGCGGCAACTTTAACAGCAGAAGCAGGTTTGGCTACTCCGATGCGGACGACAACAAACCCAAAGAATAGCAGACATACAGCCAGCAGGGCAATTAAAGATTTTTGCAGTTTATTCAACCTTTATCCCTCCTTTGCTCTTGTTCGTGCCATGGACTACACCGCGATGACATTTAATGCAATCCTGCCCGCCGGCTGCCATGGCAGTGTTTTCGACTGTCGATTGGTGGCAGCGCAGACAGTTGTCATTCGCGATAGATTTACCTTGGGTTGATATCACCATGGTTGCGGGATAATCTCTAAGCACTTCATGATAAGTGTCATTCATACCGGTCTTGGCTTTCACGATCATTTTGACCGCTAAGTTCTGTTGCGGCAAATGGCAGTCAGTACACTTAAACTGCTTGTGGTTTGATGCCTGCCAGCTGGCTGTGCTTTCGGCCATAGAGTGGCACGAACCGCAAAACTGCGGACTATCGGAGTACGCGTACCCGGCTCCGGCCACCAGCATTCCCGCCGCCGCAAGCACCAAGACTGCCAGGGCAATCTTTAAAGCGTTACGGTTAAGGAATTGACCAGTATCCAAAACATCCCCCTCCTCTCCCACCTAGTATTTGGGTTTTATTTTAGGTCCTGGCAGCAGGACCCTGACCCCTGTTTACCTGCCGGTTATAACCTGCCAGAGCGTTAAAGGCCGCCCAGCCTGCCCCGGCAGTTATCAGCGCCGCTCCCAGCCACACCAGGTTAATTAACGGTTTACGGCTGATTTCAGCTTCCAGTTTTTCCAGTTCTGCGGCCTGGGGCGCTGCTTTTTCGTCTTTAAATTCTACAGTAACTTTGCCTTCTCCCGGCTTAAGCCCGGTGATATGCAGCACATACCGGTCAAGGGCTTTCACTGTCGAACCGACAATATACCCGTTGCGATTGGTCAATTCAGGACGTACTTCCTGGGTCTGCCCATCGGCAGCCACTTCGATTATGGCTTGTACCCGGACGTCCCCCGAACCATCCATACCGGCCATGTTAAATTTAATAAATGTTAAGTCTACCCCCTCCTGGGTAAAAGGCTGGCCTTTGACCAGTGTCAGCTCCGGTCCGTGGTCAGCATCCTCCTGAGGGATAGGCGCAATATACATATCGGCAAACAAAGTCCGGTAAATGCCCGGTTCCCGGGCAGCAGGCGCTCCCTGGCTGTTAAGTTTGGTCAAAGACTTGACCTCGGTTTTATCCAAACCGGCGTGAAACGTATGATGAAAGCCGGCGCCGCCTGCCGCCGGTTCTGTGCCTGCAAAACTAACCGTTTCTCCCAAAATCGTCTGCGACTGGCCCTGAATAAGTGTGACAACAGCCGACTGGCTGCCTGCGCCTGAGGCCATAATCCCTACAAGCATAACCGTCACACCGATATGGCTGAAACCGGCGGCAACAGAGATTTTCCGGGTATAGGCGCCATAGACGTTAGCCGCGGTGGCGGCGCACGCCAGGCCAACGGTAAGCATGATCAGCGGCCGGTATAGGGTAAGACTGCCGGCCAGCAGCAGCCCGCCCAGGAAAAACAGTGCCAGCCAGATATACTGTTTGCGACTGCCTGTTTGTGTGCGGCCCCAGCCAAGCAAGGGTCCTGCCGTCAGGGCTGCCGCCATGGCAACAGCCAACGGCAGGGCGGCGTTATTATAAAAAGCACTGCCAACACTCTTGGGGCTGCCAAAGGCCATTGTGACAAGCGGCGTAGACATGCCGACAAACACCAGGATACCGAAAAAGGCTAAGAGCAGCGCCGTAAGCGCCAGGGTAAACTCCCGGCTGGCAAGCCCGGGATAGAGCTCACCTGACGGCATGCCGGGCAATTTGGCAATATAGAGCGCAAATGCCAGAAATGCCACCACCAGCACTGTCAATCCCAGCAGTCCGCCTACCCCTTCATCGGCAAACGAATGGGTGGAAAAATCGCTCAAAATACCACTGCGGGTAAGAAAAGTTCCATATAACACCAGGGAAAAACTGCAAATTACACCGGCATAAACAGCTTTAACCGCACCAGGGCGGACCTTAGCCAAAAACAGCAGATGTACCAGAGCTCCGGCAGCCAGCCAGGGAACCAGCGAGGAATTTTCCACAGGATCCCAGGCCCAGTAGCCCCCCCAGCCTAGTACCTTATACGCCCAAAAACCGCCGATAAACATCCCGGCGCCAAGAGTGGACAGGGCAAACAGTGCCCACGGCGCAGCCGGCCGCTGCCATTCTTGATGTTTGCCTGTCAGCATGCCGTCAATGGCATAGGCAAAAGGCACTGCCAGCGCCGCATACCCTAAGAACAGCACCGGCGGATGAATAACCATCCAAGGATCTTGCAGCAGCGGATTTAAGCCGGCCCCTTCCAGGCGGGGCTCTGCCAGCATCATAAACGGACTTTTCACCAGCAGCATGATGAGCAGTACTGCCTGCAGCAGGCTATATACCGCCATAGTGCCTGCCGGGGCCGCCGGTTTGCGGGTCAGAAGCAGGCCAAATACCGCATGAAACACCAGCCATAACAGAAAGGAACCTTCCTGTCCGGCCCAAAAGGCGGAGAATTTATATGCCAGTGGCAAGTCACGGGAGGTGTAGCCAAATACATAGGCATATTCAAATCGATTTCCCAAAATGAGATACAGCAAATATACGGCAGCGATACCAATAAGCCCGGCCGATATCTGATAGCACACACGGCCGTTTTGCTCCCAGCTTTGCCTGCCGGCCTTCCTGACCATTCCCGCTGCGCCGGAGCAGACTGCTGCCGTCATGGTTACGAGTAGCGCTAAGACTATTGCACCATAGCCAATCATTGATTCACACTCCCCTGATATTTCGAAGGACATTTTACTAACAGTTTATCGGCCTGAAACTCACCGCCACTGTATTTACCAATGGCGACAATACCTGTGGCCTGCTCCAGACCGTCCGGCTGTACGCCCCGGTAAACAACAGCCGCCTCTTCGCCGGCGTCATCCCGCAGCATAAAACGGATCGACCTGCCATCCCCGGCCTGAGTTATCTGAGACCCGGCCAGTGTACCTTTAACCTGAACAGCGCTTTGCGTGGCTTTAGCCTGCGCGAAGGTAACATAAGGAGTGACTGAGTCATTGAATGCGAAGGCACTGTAGGCAATAAAGCCAACAATAATCAACAGACAAATCACCCGGTGTTTGTTCATAGCTGGGTCCCCCTTTTTGACAACATTGTCTGTGCGGCAACACTTCTGGCCAATAACAGGCCGTAGAGCGCGGTACAGGCACCAACAGCAGCCAGCAGCACTACCAGCATGATGGGGTCCATATCCACTTTGCCTGCACTGTTGAGCACCGGTTCCGGATGCAGGGAAAAATACATTCTCGGAATAATAAACACCAGAAACGGCACCGTAAGAAAGGATAGCAGGGCGTAAACCGCCGCGATGGCCGCCCGCCGCTCTTCCTCCTCAATAGCTGCTCTGAGTGCCAGATAAGCGCCATAAATCAGGAGTAAGATAAAAACGGTGGTCTGCCGGGGATCCCAGTTCCAATACGCACCCCAGGTCAGTTTGGCAAACACCGCCCCGCTTACGGTGGCCAGCAGACAAAAAATCAGTCCTAATTTGGCCGAGCAGGCACTGATCGAGTCAAACGTAAGGCTGCGGGTTCTAAGATACTGAACGGCAGTTACCGCCGACACCAGGAAGGCCAGCACCGATACCCAGGCTACCGGGATATGAAAAAAAGCCATCCGGACAAGATACCCCAGCCCCTCGGCCGGCGGCACCAGATAAAAGACGGCGTAAACCACTCCGGCCAGGCATACTGCGAGGATTGCGTCAAATCTTTTTGAGTCCATATACCCTCCTATGTTTAATCCTGCCACAAATAATCAAATAACAATATACCTGCGGCTATGACAGCGGCATCATAGCCTGCCATAAAAACAAATTCCCGCAGTTCAGGCGCACTGCCGGCCAGCACCTTGGCGGTAGCACTGATAACACTCAAAAATTGCGGCAGCAGCACCGGAAAAGTAAGGACTGTAAAAACAGCATGCTTCCCCTGCGCATACATGACCATGGCCGCCGTCAGGGTGGATACTGCCGCAATGCCGGCAATGCCAAACACCAGGATCAAGGCAAAGGACAGCCATTCCCCCACCGCAACATTCAAAAACATGATAAACAGTGGTACCACCAGGCAGGTTAATCCGGCTAATAAAACCAGATTAAACAAAAGCTTGCCAAAATATACAGCCATACCGGTGGCATATAGTCTGAGAACCAATAGGGTACCGGCCTCCTGCTCCTGAACAAACACCCTGGCCAGACCGGCCATAGCGCAGAAGAACATCACTACCCAAAATAACGCGGCGGCAAATTCCGGCGGCAGCGCCGCCCCGGCCAGCGTCATGCTGACACTGGACAAGGCCGTAAGTGCAAACATAACCAGGGCACCAACAGCGTACCTTGTCCGAAATTCACAGACTGCATCTTTGGCAATTATCGCCCATACCGCCCTCTTAAAGTTCAATTTTATCGGTGGCATACCGGGCCTCCTCCGGTTCGTTGGTCGCCAGCAAAATAACAGCCTGATTGCGCAGGGCATCTGCCATTAAATTCTGTACATAGGCCTTGCCGTCGGTGTCCAGATTGGAAGACGGCTCATCCAGCAGCCAGACACACGGCTCCAGGGATTTGCCCACAGCCAGTTTCAACCGCTGGCGCATCCCGGTAGAATAGGTTTGCACCGGCGCCAATCCCGCCCGGCCCAGGCCGGCCTCCTGGCAGAAGGCCTCAGCCTCTGCAGGGGTACAGGAAACACCTCTTACTTTTGTCCAAAAGAGAATATTCTCAATACCTGTTAAGGCCGTATACATAGCCATATCCGGCGCTACCATGCCAATACAGGCCAGTTGCTGCTCTTTGCTAAGCACAGCGCCCTGGGTATCCAGAAAGCGCACCTGACCGGCACTGGGACGCAGCAGTCCGGCAACGATTTTAAGCAGGGTAGACTTACCGGAGCCGTTGCGTCCGGTCACTGCCAGGCACTGTCCTGCCCTGAACCGGGCATTAATATTCTCAAACAGTATTCTGCCGCCAAATCTTTTGCCGATATTCTCCAGATAAATTTCCATTGTTTGCCTCATATGGTTGCTCCAAACAATATTTCCCATAATAATGTTATTATACCATTCTTATTACATAATTAAAATGATAAAAGACTGACTATTGCGTCAGAATTTTATCATTTATTTTTAACTAATGGTATTTACTTGTTTAGCCTTGGCGGGCTACTAGCTTAAACCGCACATAGATGGCAGTTCCCGTTTCACTGCTTTTTATATCAATAATCGCCTGATGCCTGGCAGCGATGCTGAAGCAAATGGCCAGCCCCAGACCGGTACCGGTATCTTTGGTAGTGAAAAAGGGAGTTCCCAGTTTAACCAGAATATCCGGCTCAATCCCCGAGCCCTGGTCCTCGACAACCAGTACAACCTCCCCCGCTTCTTCGTAGGCCCGCAATTTCATTGTCCCGCCAGTCTGCATAGCTTCCAAGCCGTTCATCGCCAAATTTAAGATAAGCTGCCGGATTTCTTTGGCATCAAAGGGAAAATCGGTAAGGGTGCCAATGTCCTCAACTACGGTTTTCCCGTCCAGAATGGCTTCGGCACGGATCAGTGGCAGCAGGGATTCAATGATATTCCCTAAGTTTTGCAGTTGTTTATCGGTATTTTTATTTTTAGCCAGGCTTAAAAACTCGGTAATGATACTATTGGCCCGGTCAAGTTCCTCCACCATCAGATCAAGATTGGCCGGCGACAAAGCCGCTTTGCCGCTTTTCGCATATTGCAGGAAGCCGCGTACGGTTGTCATCGGATTCCGTATTTCGTGGGCAATTCCTGCCGCCATTTCACCAATAAGGTTGAGACGGTCAAGGCGGGCCATTTCCTTATCAATTAGTTTGCGTTCCGTAATATCATTCAAGTAAACAGACAGACCGTTCTTGGCCGGATAAACCCGCACCTCATAGCAGCGTTCCGGTAAGAGGCAGGCACTTTCAAAACATACCGGCTCCTCACTTTCACCGGTTGAAACGGCAACAAGCTGTTCGATAAGAACCGGATTATGGCTTAATACCTCAAACAGTGTCTTGCCCAGCAGTTCCTGGCGCGACCAGCCAAGGATGGGCTCTGCCGCCTTGCTTACATAGGTAAATTTATAATCGGCATCTACCGCAAAAAAACCGTCCTTGATGCTTTCCAGGATGCTGCTGATGCGCTGGGTCCGCTCGGCCACCATACTTTCCAGCAGTATTTCGTTGCGGCATAATTCCAGTGTAGTATTGGTCAATTGTTCATTAAGATTATCCATCTCGGCAATTTGGCGTTTAAGCATCTCCCGCTGCTGTACCAGCTTGAGCTGGCAATGATGCATCCGCAGGAAGGCATCCACTTTGGCTCTCAGTATCTGGGGATTAAAGGGTTTGAAAATATAATCAACAGCACCCGAGTCATAGCCTTCTAAGACATTTTCCTCGGTTTGACTGATGGCGGTTATGAAAATAATCGGGATGTTCTGGCATTTTTGCCTTGTGCGAATAATTTTAGCTGTATCAAAGCCGTTCAGGTTCGGCATCTGCACATCCAGTAAAATCAGCGCAAAATCGTCGTTTAGCAGACATTTTAACGCCCCCTCGCCGGATGTCACCCCCACCAAAAGATAGTCGGGACTTGCCAGCACCGCCTCCAAAGCCATCAGATTTTCCGGACGGTCATCGACCATCAATATTTTAAACTGTTCTTTCACCTGCTCAGTACCTCCCTCAGCTTATCCCTGAACATTATATTGCAAAACCCGGGATCGTAGTCGATCATTGATGATTCACGGCTGCAGCCTGAGGCGCATCAGTGAAAACAATTTATCGAGCTGTACCGGTTTACTGATATAATCCAGTGCTTCATCGTCCGGATAGCTGTCCTTGTCCTGCTGCGCAGTTTTAGCGGTAAGCACAATAATCGGCAAAGCCTGAAGATCGGGTAATTCACGAATTGCCTGAATGGCCTCAGAACCATTCGCGTCAGGCATCATGGTATCCATAATCACGAGTTTTATATCAGGGTTAGCTTTCAGGCATTCCAGGCCCTCCCGGCTATTTTGGGCAAACAGGGCGGCAATGCCCCTGGCTTCCATAGCGGCAACCAGTGCATACACATTGCGCATGTCATTATCCACAATCAGCACTTTCAGTCCGCAAAAAGCAGTTTCACTGCCATTCACTGACTGCGGCAACAGCAAATCAGACCCGCCTTGTAGCGTCAGGACAGTCTGCTCAGGCTTGCCTGCCGCCGCTTGGGCCTTTACGCTCTCGACCGCGTCGATGATAACACTGCCCTCAATGGGCAGATACAAAGCAAAAGAGCTGCCATAGCCTTCCCGGCTGTCCAAATTAATGTAGCCGCCCAAGAGCAGGGACAGCTCCCGGCTGATGGATAAGCCCAGGCCGGTACCGCCATATTTACGGCTGGTTGTACCGTCGGCCTGGCGAAAGGCTTCAAAAATCACGGCCTGTTTTTCGGCAGAAATCCCAATACCGGAATCGCTTACTACAAACATAAGCCAATCCCGGTTGAGGGCCCTTTTTATCTGGAAATTAACCCATCCCTTTTCGGTAAACTTAAAAGCGTTTGACAGCAAATTTTTCATAATTTGCTGCAGCCGCAGGGAATCAGTGTAGATTGTGGCCGGTACATCCTGCGCGATGTCAAAATTAAATGCCAGTCCCGCATTCTCAGCTACCGGCTTAAACTGCTTTACCAATTTTGCGGTGAAATTGACGATACTCACCGGTTCCGGGTTGATGCTGAGTTTACCTGACTTTAATTTGGACAAATCCAGGATGTCGTTAATTAACAGCAGCAGGTCATTGCCGGCCGAATGAATGGCATGGGCATACTCCAACTGTTTGGACGTCAGATTTCCTTCCTGGTTGGCTGACAGCATTTGCGCCAATAGCAGCAGACTGTTCAGCGGGGTTCTAAGTTCATGCGACATATTTGCCAAAAATTCGGACTTATATTTGGCGGTAACGTCCAACTGCTGCGCTTGCGCTTCCAGGACTGCTTTGGCGTGTTCCAATGCCCGGGTTTTTTCCTCTGAGTGTTTGTACTGTTCCTCCAGGCGCTCGTTAATAATGCGCAGTTCTTCCTGCTGCTGCTGCAATTCTGCCGACCGATGCTGCAGTTCTTCGGCAAACGCCTGCGATTCGGCCAACAGTTGGTCAGTCTGCCCCTTGCTTATCACCCGCATAAAGCTTATGGCCACATTATTCATGACTTGTTTCAGGTATTCAGTATGGGTTTGCGTCAACCGGCCAAAACCGGCCAGCTCAACAACCGCCAACACCTTGTCTTCCACGGCAGACGGAAAAACAGCCACATAATCGGGCTTAGAGCTGCCTAGTCCGGAAGCAATTTTTATATACTCGTTAGGCACCTGTTCCAGAATAACCGGCTGGTTTTGCAGGGCACACTGCCCGGTAATGCCTTCGCCCATTCGAATTTTATCTGCCCCCATAGAGTCGCCGGTATCGGCATAACTGGCAATTTTGCTTAATATCTGGCAGTCATTTTCTCTTGCCACAAGGTAGAACACTCCATAGCTGGCACCCACAGTCGGGGCAAGTTTGGAGATAAAGGCCCTTCCCAGCGTCGTCCGGTCATTGACCCCCTGCAGCATTGTCGACATTTCAGCCAGCTGCGACTTCAGCCAATTTTGCTGTTCCATCGCCTGAATAAACTCTTTTTCCTGTTTACGATGCCGTTCCAAGGCCGCTGCCATCTCATTAAAAGCAACGGCGATACAACCGATCTCATCCTGGGTGGAAGCTGCAATGCGAGGAAAGCTTTCACTGTCAGCCGCCTGCACACTGCCGATTACTTTCGCCAGCCGTCTAAGGTCATGGGTGATACTGCCGACAACCTGGATGGCAATGGTTCCCCCGGCCAGCAGACAGGTTATAATACAAAGGGCCAGCAGGATTTGCGCCAAGTTGCTGGTGAATGCCGATTGTTCTAAAAGCTTAGCCAGGCTTCCTTCCTCGGTAATCTGAATTTCTTTGGCCACGCCTATCGCCTGACCAATAATCCGCTGTCCGTCAAATGCCAAAAGATTGGCTGCTTCCGCCTGGCGGCCGGACTTGGTCAAAATAATAATATCCATGGTTAACTGTCTATAGTTATCCTGAGTGGCCTTGAGCCTTGGCAAAAGCTCTGCCACCGGGGAGTTATTCGCCAGCTTCAAATACGTCTCGTAAGCTGCTTGCAATGCTTCCTGATGTTCGGCCATTCTCTGCAGCGCAAGCTCTGTTTGGCTGTACTCGGCAGCCATAATAAGAGTTTTAAGCTCACTTTCAATCAACCGGACTTCTTGCAAAATGCCGGTGGTTAGCCTGACTTTTTCATACCTGTTTTTCATAACCTCATTCACATTGGTATCAAGCTGATAAATCAAAAACATGGCTATTCCCAGAAACATCACCAGTATCGCTACAATAGAACCAAACGCCAAATACAATTTACTCTTAAAACCCATGACTCTAAACCTCCAATTACATCTAACCGTTTAGTCATTCTACAATATACTGTTGTTTCCTTCTAAAAATTCAATATTTTTACAACAAACTTCCAAATCCTACTTCTAATAAAACAATTTTTGACTGAATAAACCGGCCTTAGCGGCAGGATCTGGCACGGATAAAATACTATGCCCTGGGCAAGCTAATTGTACAATTTTTTTTTAAAGGGCTTATTATGGAAATTTCACTGGAACATATCATTCTTGGCGTTTCCTGGCTTGCTATGGCACTGGCCCTTTGGCGCTGGGTTCCCAAAGACAGGCACAGCTTGCGTAAAGCGCAGATAGCTTTCTTCTGTAAGCAGGCAATAACCTGGTTGTTTGGCCTGATGGTAGTCGAGTGGGGACTGCTTTCCTATCCTATTCATGAATTTGAGCACGCCACTAATACCAGCTTTACTTTCGAATTTTTTGTTTACCCGTCTATTTGCGTGCTGTACAATCTGCATTTCCCGGAAAATCAAGGCTATGTAACTACTTTTTTGTACACCGCCGCGTATTGCAGCGGCATCACGATACTGGAAGTACTGCTGGAGAAATACACCCTGCTCATCCATTATATCTACTGGACCTGGTACTGGACCTGGATCACCCTCTTTCTTACCTTCTGCCTGTCGCGCACCTATGTTAAGTGGTTTTATCACGGTTATGATCACAAAAAAACTTAATTTCTGCCATGTTCCTTACTGAGGCACGCAAAACATATATACATTCTGGTAAACAAAAAAACAGCTATGAGACAAGCTCATGCTGTTTCTTTATATGTTACGCCCGGATTTTCAATCATACCCGCAAAGTTCATAGCTATCAACAATCACTGCCTCACCAGGCAGTTTCGCAATATCAAAGCAGCCTGTCAACTCGGCCGCTTTAACCGGCTGGAAAATATCAATCAAATTTGCTTTCCAGGCCAAATAGCCGATAATGGTTTCCGGCGTAATGCCATGCGCTTTGAGAGCGGCAACAGACAAGGCCTGCTGCCGCTTGGACAGCCGGTAGCCCTCTGCATCCACCAAGAGCGGCACATGGGTAAACACCGGTGCCTGGCAGCCCAGCAGCCGGTACAGCAATAACTGGCGCGGCGTGGAACCTAATAAATCATATCCTCGCAACACATGGGTAATCTCCATGGCGGCGTCATCAATGACAACGGCTAATTGATAGGCGTGCACACCATCGGAACGCCGCACAACAAAGTCGCCCACTTCCCGGGCAAGCTCCTGGCAAACATACCCGGCATGCAAATCGGTAAAAGCAATTTCACCCTCAGGCACCGCCAACCGGAGCGCCGGCCGCCGGGCGGACCGGCGTTCGGCCGGCACCGGACTGTGCCGGCAGGTTCCGGGATAAAGCCGTTCCTGATCACCGGCATGCGGCGCCGAGGCAGCTAATTCAGCCCGGGTGCAGTAGCAGGGATAGACAAGGCCGGCGGTTGCCAGACGGTCAAGCGCAACCTGGTAAAGATCACGCCGCTCGTTTTGGCTGTAAGGTCCATACCGGCCACCAACATCCGGCCCTTCGTCCCAGTCAAGTCCCAGCCACTTCATATCTGCCATCAGCTTGTCCGTATAGGCTGTCCGCGACCTGTCAGGATCAAGGTCTTCGATTCGCAGCACCATGGTTCCACCGGCGCTGCGTACCTGCAGCCAGGCCAGCAGCGCTGTCCAGACATTCCCCAGATGTATTTCACCCGTCGGACTGGGAGCAAACCGCCCCCGCATCAGTCAAGAAAATCCTCTCTGACAGGTACAAAGACCTCGATAAGCTCCGCCGTTTGCAGCACGTTGACACTATGTTCCGCTCCGCCGGGAATGGCCCAGCTGTCACCAGGACATAGCCGGTGCTCCTCTTGCCCGATGGTCATGACGATTTCACCGGTTATCAGGTAACCAATCTGCTCATGCGGATGACTATGGGGCGGCAGCTGTGCACCGGCAGTAAGCACAAACCTGGTTAATAAGCCTTTCTCTCCCACTGCCAGCGTTTTCCGCTCCACACCGGCAAGCGGTTCGACAAACGGTTTATCCTTATCTCTGACAATCATCGGTAGATCCCTCCCTGAAGTTCACTGATTTTGTTGTTTTTCGCCCATATCATTGGTCAGTCCCAGTTTATCAAACACCTTGTAGGTCAAGCTGATAGCAATAGCGACAACGGTTGCCAGCGCCATTCCTTTCAGGGTGACTGAAGCCAGGGTCAGCGACGCGCCGCTAATGCCAATGATGAGGACAACGGCTGTTAAGATCAGATTGCGGGATTGATTATAGTCGACTTTGGCATCAACCAAAATCCGGATACCGGAAGCGGCAATAACACCAAACAGCAGCAGGGATACACCGCCCATGACCGGGGTGGGAATGCTCTGAATCACGGCTGCCAGCTTGCCGACAAAGGATAAGACAATGGCAAAAACGGCGGCAAAGCCGATTACCCATACACTGTATACCTTGGATATGGCCATAACGCCAATATTTTCACCATAAGTGGTGTTCGGAGTGGAACCAAAGAAACCTGACAGCATGGTGGACAGGCCGTTACCGAGCAGCGAACGGTGCAGGCCGGGAGAAGCCGCCAGATCACGGCCGACAATATTGCTGGTAACTACCAGATGGCCGATGTGTTCGGCAATAACCACAAGTGCCGCCGGCACAATAATGGCCATAGCCTGCAGGTTAAATTCGGGCGCATAGAAGGTCGGCAAAGCAAACCAGGGTGTGGTGCCGATGGGCGTAAGATCAACCAGCCCCAGCACCAGCGCCAGGATATAGCCGGCAACAATACCAATGAGGATCGGAATAACGGCAAGAAAGCCGCGGAATAAAATCGACCCCAGTACGGTTACCGCTAAGGTAAACAACGAAACCGTTATGGCCTTGGCATCAGGCACTTTGGCCGTCAGGCCGGCCATATCGGCAGCCACCGGGGCCAGCTCCAGGCCAATGATAGCAACAATGGCCCCCATGGCGGCAGGCGGAAAGACGACATCAATCCACTTTGTCCCGACAACGCGAATGCTCAGGGCCACCAGTGTAAAAACCAGACCGGTTGCAATAAAACCGCCCAAAGCCGCGCCATAGCCAAACTGGGGTAATACGAGAAATACCGGTGAAATGAAAGCAAAACTGGAGCCAAGATAGGCTGGGATTTTCCCTTTAGTAACAAAAATATAGAGCAGAGTGCCGATACCATTCCATAACAGGATGGTGGCCGGGTTAACCTTAAATAACATAGGAACAAGTACGGTTGCGCCAAACATGGCAAACAAATGCTGCAGACTTAGCGGCAAAGTCTCCAGCAGCGGCAGCTTTTCTTCCACCTGAATTGTACGTCTCACGAAATTTCCTCCTCAAAATTAGTCCTGTTTTATTATACTATCTTTTGGCAAAGTTTTCATAAAATTTTAATACTCCTGCCGACTATTGTCAAGTTATTCTCATTGCCTTTATTACAAGCAGCTGTTGCTAACACCTGGCGGTTATTATTAACCTGCCATACATTGCCTGTGATTATACAAATGCCGGGTCTTGTCAGGCCAAGAAAAAAGGAGGCAGCACCCCGGTTGGGGCATTGACTCCTTGTTGTATATTAACCGGCCATAGTTTCGTATAGAACATCGATATCCTGTTCTTTCAGCAAGGCCTGTACCCTGGCCACATCCTGTGGGACAGCATCGGGAACACCTTCCAGAAGGTAGGGTTTGCCAAGCTCTGCCCACTTTTTGCGGCCAAAAGTATGGTAAGGCAATAGTTCCACAACCGCCTGTCCTGGCAGTGTTTTTATCAGTCCGGCCAAAGCATGGATGTCTTCCCGGCTGTTGGTTATCCCGGGAATGACGACATAGCGGACAGTGACAGGCATGACGGCTGAAACTTTTTTCAGATTAGCCAGTATCCGGGTATTGTCAGCACCTGTCAGCCAATGGTGTTTTACCGGGTCAACGGCTTTAATACTGAACAATACCGCATCCGTGTAGGGCAGCACCTTGTCCAGATGTCCGGCAGGGTAATTGCCGGCCGTATCCAGGGTAGTATGCACCTTCTGTTCCCGGCAGCGTTTAAATACGGCAGCGGCAAAGTCAGGCTGCAGCAGCGGCTCACCACCGGAAAGAGTGATGCCGCCGCCGGAAGCTTCATAATACCGGCGGTATTTTTTTATATCGGCCATTACCGCTTCCACGGTAATGGTTTTATCGCCACGCACCCAGGTATCGGGGTTGTGGCAAAATTTGCAGCCCAAAGAGCAACCGCCCAGGAATAGTACATAGCGAATGCCCCGGCCATCAACTGTGCCAAAGGTCTCGATAGAGTGATAGTAGCCATATTGCTGTGTCATACTGTTCCCCTCCTGGTACGATGTAATGAGATTGCCATACTCCACTGCATTTCGCCCGCAATGCCGCTGGCCGCGAAAGGTACTCCGGTCATTGCGGGCGCAGCGTGGCAATCTCGTCTCCCGGTATTCTGTAGGGCGGGAGCTGACATGGCAATCGCATTCTATTTATTCGGGTTGCTAAACGGCTTCATAGAAGGTGCGGCTGATGACCTCCCGCTGCTGGGCAGGCGTCAATTTAATGAAGTTAACGGCATAGCCTGAGACACGAATGGTCAACTGCGGGTATTTCTCCGGATGCAGCATAGCGTCTTCCAGCACAGCACGGTCAAGCACATTAACATTGATATGATGACCATTGCTTTCCGAATAACCGTCAAGGACTGCGGTCAGATTGTTGACCCGCGAATCGGGGCATTTGCCCAGTGCTGCCGGCACAATGGAAAAGGTGTAGGAAATGCCGTCCCGGCAATCTTCATAGCTAAGCTGGGTTACCGAGTTGCAGGCAGCCAGCGCACCGCGGCGGTCACGGCCATGCATGGGGTTAGCGCCCGGGGCAAAGGCTTCACCGGCTCGGCGTCCGTCCGGGGTTGAACCGGTCTTTTTGCCATACATAACGTTTGAGGTAATTGTCAGCACCGATAAGGTGTGTTCGGCGTCACGGTAAGTGGGATGCTTTTTCAGATTGGCAGAGAATTCGGCAGTCACTTCTTTGGCCATCAGGTCAACCCGTTCGTCATCATTGCCATAGCAAGGGGCCTCACCGATGATTTCAAAGTCGGTGGCAATGCCGCGTTCGTCGCGGATAGGCTTGACTTTAGCATGCTTTATTGCGCTTAAGGAGTCGGCCACAACCGACAGGCCGGCAATTCCAAAAGCCATGAGGCGGCCGACTTCCGTATTATGCAAGGCCATTTGCGCTCTTTCATACGCATATTTGTCATGCATGTAGTGAATAAGGTTCATAGTGTTGACATACAGACCGGCCAGCCAGTCCATAACCACCGAGTAGTTTTGCCGAACGGTTTCGTAATCCAGATATTCCCCGGCCGGAACAGGTATAACCGGAGCTACCTGTTTGCCGCTGACTTCATCGCGCCCGCCGTTGATAGCCATGAGCAGCGCTTTGGCCAGATTGACCCGGGCACCGAAAAACTGCATTTGCTCGCCGACCCGCATGGCTGATACGCAGCAGGCGATGGCGTAATCATCTCCATACTCGGGACGCATGACATCATCGTTTTCGTATTGAATAGCGCTGGTATCGATGGATACCTGAGCGCTGAATTTCTTGAAGTTCTCCGGCAGCGCCGTAGACCAGAGCACCGTCAGATTGGGTTCAGGCGCCGGACCAAGGTTATACAGGGTGTGCAGGATGCGGAAAGATGTCCTGGTAACCAGCGGACGTCCGTCAAGGCCAACCCCGCCAATAGCTTCGGTTACCCACAGCGGATCACCGGCAAACAGTTCATTGTATTCCGGAGTTCTCAACTGGCGTGCCAGCCTGAGCTTTATCACCAGCTGGTCGATAAGCTCCTGGGCTTGTTCTTCGGTAATTAACCCGTTCGCTAAGTCACGTTCCAGATAGATGTCAAGGAAAGTGGACACCCGGCCTAAAGACATGGCCGCACCATTTTGTTCCTTAACGGCAGCCAGATAGCCGAAATACAGCCACTGCACCGCTTCTGCCGCCGTTTCAGCCGGACGGGAAATATCCAGTCCATAAATTTCGCCCAGGGTAATCATTTCCTTGAGGGCCCCGATCTGACGGGCCACCTCTTCGCGCAGGCGGATAACGTCTGACAGCATCGGCTTTTTCGCTAATTCCTGCATATCTTGTTTTTTGGCTTCTATTAATTTATTAATGCCATATAAAGCAATCCGGCGATAGTCGCCAATAATCCGGCCACGGCCATAGGCATCAGGCAAGCCGGTAATAATGGCGGCGCTGCGGGCCAGCTTCATTTCGTCGGTGTAGGCCATGAATACGCCGGCGTTATGGGTGGTAGCATGATTATGATAGGTTTCGCTAATCGCTGCATCCAATTTATAGCCATAAGCCTCGCACGCTTGTTCGGCCATGCGAATACCGCCATTGACAATAACTCCTCGCTTCAGCGGAGCATCTGTCTGGAAACCCACGATAACTTCTAAGTCTTTATCTACATAACCTGCACCATGAGAAGTGATGGTTGATACCCGGGTAGGATCAATGTCGAGAACACCTTTATTATCACGCTCTTGCTTTAAGAGTTGAGAGCATTTTTCCCACAACTGAGTGGTTCTGGCGGTGGGACCTGCTAAAAATTGGCTGTCACCTGCGTACGGAGCATAGTTTTGCTGGATAAAATCACGGACATTAATACTCTCCTGCCAATCTTTTCCCTGGAAACCTTCCCATGCTTTCATGTGTAAGTCCTCCTCTTAGAAATATTCTAATAATTGGTATATAAAAACCGTCTGAGCATGAATGCCCAGGCGGTCGGCCTTCACCGTTTACAAACCGTCTATCACTTTTTTGCGCCGCCCGGTCTGCCTTCGGTCATATAAAATTACTTAACATAGGATATTGCTTCTTACGACATATATCGACGTATTTTGCCTTTGTATACATTATGCGGCATTGTCTACACTTTGTCCAGTAGCTGGTAAAAAGTAAATATTTTCTCAAATATTATAAAAATCACAACATACAGTTAATATTGCAGCAACATCCATAATTAACATTATGTAAACAAAATACCAAGCAAACATAAGGGGCTGCCGCACTCATATAGTCAGTGCGGCAGCCCCGGATTCACTCAACATTATTATACGGATCCCAGTCAGTCACAGCAGCCAGTTCCTTCCGGGCTGCGGCAATGTCGTCAAGCAGCCTGTCCTTATCTTTCGGCAAGGTGGCTGCCAGGGCAATATGGTTGGAAATATGATTGCTGCGAAACAAGCAATGCTCGGCTGGTGGCAAGTCAATGCCACTCACCAGTTCATAGAGTTCCCCCATAATTTCAGCCGGCGACAGCGGCGCAAACCGGCCGGATTCAAACTGCTCCAGCAATTCACTGCCCCGGTACAGCATCAGCGTTAAAGCGCTCAGCATCTGGGGCCTGATGGCATTTACCACCCGGGCCGTATTCGCGGCATGCCGGGCCGAATGTTCTTTGCCGCCAAGGCCGGCAATAATCATAACCGACAATTTGATGCCGGCAGCCACAATGCGTTGACCGGCCTCAATGGATTCGGCCGCCGTTACCCCTTTATTTACCCTGCTCAACACCACATCATCACCGGACTCCAGGCCATAGTAAACCAGCTTAAGCCCGGCAGCTTTCAAAGCCGCCAATTCTGCCGGAGTCTTCTGCAGCATATCTCTGGGGCCTGCGTAGCATGCCACCCGCTGCAAACGCGGAAAGGTTCGGGCCAGCGCGTCAAGTATGGCTAATAACTTGTCTGTTGCCAAAACCAGCGCATTGCCGTCTGCCAGGAATATCCGCCGGATGTGCATGGCATATGGCTTGGCGGCATGAATCTGGTCCATAATTTCATTCATTGGCCGGGTGCGGAATTGCACCGACTTGTACATATTGCAATACGTACAGGCATTGTGCGAGCAACCGACAGTCACCCGCAAAATAAAGCTGTGTGCTTCACTGGGCGGCCGGAATACCGGCCCTTCGGCATTATCAAAATACAAAGTATCACCTCTTTATGTTGGCCCCGGCAGCAATGGCGGTAAGAAAAGCCGAACGAATGGGCTTGACTGCCATCAGTGCTTTGACCGGAGCTGATTTTTCAATAACTGCAGCAATACGGCCTAACGCCCGGTGACTTAACCGTGAGGGATCATCGAACAGGAAATTGCTCAGCTTTCCCCGTTCGATGGCCATCGTCACCATACGGTCAAAGGTTGTTTCCGGCACCATCACCCGCCGGTCGCGGCTGGCCATACTGATACAGCCAAGCTTACAGGCCGTATAGCATACCCCGCAGCCCAGGCACAGCTCCGGCTCGCACACCGCCCTGGACCGCTCAGCCCCGCTGGCGCTGTCAACAGTAATGGCTTCCACCGGACAGGCCTTAACACACAGGCCGCAGCCGGTACAGCGTGAGCCTTCTATGCGGGCTGCCCAGTTGGAGGTCACAATGGCTGTCCGGATATTAAAGGTCCTGACAGCCTGGAACATGCCGCAGCAGCAGCCGCAGCAATTACACATAAACCCCACCGCGTGCTGTACATTATCGGCAATCTGCGCTAACCCTGCCTGCTTGCACTGTTCCAGCACCTGCATGGCTTCACCGACAGTTGCCGCTTCAGCCATCCCCTTGTTTATCAGTATCCGGGCACTATTGCCAAAAGTCAGGCAGGTCCTTAACGGCGCTGCGCAGGCCTTGTCCAAATGACCGGCTTTGTGACGGCAGGCGCAAAGCGATATCCCTACAGTTTCGGCGGTTGTAATAACATGGCTGGCCTTTTCCCAGTCAAGCACTTCCGAGTAATCATCCAAAGCCTCTTCTCTGACCAGAGTACGCCCCAGTTGGGTGGTCTCCCGAAAAACGTCGCGGGCAAAACGGTCATCCCGGAACATATATTCTTCAAACAGTTCTGCCAGCTCCCGCAGATCAAGGTTATCACGGCTGCGCATATAGACAAATTCAAAGAAGCCAATCACTACCGGGGCCAGCACCACATGACACTGGCCTTTATATTCGAAATCAAATACCAGCCCTTTTTCCGCCATAATGAGCAGCTTCTCCCGCAAGTCCTCCGGCTCAAGGCCGGTCTTACGCGCCAGCGCCGCTATTGCGACCGGCCGCAGTGGAATTTTTCTGGCGATAGCCGCCTCTGCCGGTGAAAATAACAGCTGGAGTATGCGGATAAATACCGGCGAATACGGTGCGCCGGTGATATTCTGGTCCAGCCGCTGCTGCAGCAGCCGGTACTCGCGTTCCTGATTCACTATATGCCCCAAAGCTTAGTCCTCCCGCCATTCAAATACCTTTGGCCGAATTCATACATAGTATTGCTATTATACCAAATCCACCCGAAATTAGCATCGGAAAACCGGTGCTGTAAGGCGAAATTATCGTGCTTGGTGTTAAAGCAAGGCCAAGCTATGAGCGTTAGCAAAGCCCCTGGCGTGTGCCGGGGGCTTTGCTGACGCTATCTTTTTTGATTTAAGATCAAATCAACTATGCCAGTTTCTTTTACAGTTTTCGAAAGCTTAGTGTTGTCTGCTATCCACTGATCCCTAAATTGATCTGAGTCCTGATATTTCATTTCCATGCCGAGGCTCTTCACTCTTTCTTTGAATTCAGGTTCGTTGATAATTTCTTTTAATCCAGCTGCCAATTTTTCTTTTTTCTCAGGAGAGAGCCCTTTAGGAGCTACGATTCCTTGCCAAAAATTAAACGCCAGATTTATTCCTTGCTCTTTAAATGTAGGTACATTTTCAAACTCGGGTATAGTTGACCGTTGATCCTCGGCAACTCCCAAGACTCTAACTGTACCATTTCGGACATGTTCTTTTAGCGAAGTGGCCGAAGCTACAAAAACAACTTGAATGTGTTCACCCAGCAGCGCGGTTAGAACCTCTGAATCTCCTTTAAATGGAACTTGTGCCATATTAATTCCAGCCTCTTTTGCAAACATCTCAGCTGTGATATGCAGTGCAGTTCCTAAACCAGCATGTCCAAATTTTATTTCATTGGGATGCTGCTTAGCATAGTCTATTAATTCATTTAAATTATGCCATGGACTTTGAGAGGAAACAGCCACAAATCCTGGCATAGATACAGCTTGTGCTAACGGCTCCAGCGCCGTAGTATAATGATATTTGGTTTGTCCATATAAAGGTTGTAAAATCACGCTTGGACCGATAACCCCTATTGTATACCCATCTGCAGGTGCACTGGCTATCTGATTCATCCCGATTGTAGCAGCTCCACCAGGAGCATTAATAACTACCAAGGGTTGTCCCAGGTGTTTTTGCGCGTATTTTTCCATTGTTCGAGCTAATATATCGGAGCTTCCTCCAGCCGCAAATGGCACAATTATCGTTATTGGTTTATCCGGATATTTTACTGTCATAACTTCTTTATTATTCATAAAATAACCTCCCCAAATAATTGTTAAGACTAACAGGCCGGCAATGAAAATAAGTAATTTTCGTTTGAAATCCATTGGACTAAGCTCTCTCCTTTCTGCATCATAATTCAATATTCATCAGAGCAAGCGGAAGGCAAAGTAATAGCAGTTAATCGTTTTCACATCATAATCCCCTCCAATATGTAAAATTTTGATAATTACAGAATACGGCAACTTACATTATATTCCTGCTTGCGGTAATTTATTATTAAAAAAGAAGCAGGGGGAGAAGCAAGAAGCAAAGGGACGCTCATTTTGCTTCTCTTTTTGAACTATCTTTCTACTACAGGCGCTTTGAGTCCTCTCAATGCCAATTGACAGAGGGACTGGGGAAGGTGCTTATGTCCTCAAGAAAGGATTATTGAAAAACAAGACAGCACCACTCTCCCCTGCCTTCTAATCATCGTACTGGCCGGCAAAACTCAAGAGATCACGGATAATACCGCATTAATAATAATATCCGGTCTATCTATATGGACACCATGTCCTGATTGTTCCGCTTCAATATATTTGCTATTTTTCGATAAATCCAATTGCTTTGTGATTAATTCCTGCCAAACGTCTTCAATCTTTTTAGCCAACTGCTCCGGCATGCCTTGTGCGGTGAGCAACCGGACTGAATAATCCGGGTCTCGTCCTATCACAGTTAAAGGAATCTGCGGAAAACTACCTGCAACTCGAATGGCTTGTGCAGAATTCTCCAGTTCCTCCATTTCTTCAGCCATCGCCTGATACATCTTAGGATTGATTTTAAACTGCAATATTCGCTCTCTGGCCTCGACAGAAAAATTAGTGAGATCAGGTACCGATTGAGAAGAAAGTTTACTTTTAATCTGCTCCGGTTCCATTTTAGACCAGAGCCGCCACATCTCAATCATGTGTTTATTTTGATTACTGCCTATGGCGTCATTCAGCAGATGCATGTCTGTGGAGTTGGCTTCTACTAAAACAGCGGCACTTACATAATCAGGATGACTGATGGCAAAATGCTGCACACATAAGCCGCCATATGAGTGTCCGACTAAAATGACAGGATCATGGATATCTAAGTTGCCAAGCAGTTTATATAGATCATTCACCGTGGAATTCGTATTCTTTTTTTCTTCGCCTAGTTCGCTTTTACCACACCCTGCCCGATGAAATACTATGACTTTTGCTTGTTTAGCTAAGCCATTGACTACTATCTCCCACTCATCCATTGAAGAAGCCATCCCAGGTAAAATACATATACATTGCCCTTCGCCGGTAATCATAACTTCAATATCCTTGTTTCCTATATTCACCAAACTTCGCATAGTAAGCCTCCATCGCTATAACAGTCCCATACTTAGGTTCACCAGTAAATGGGCATTCATGTAAAGGGGCTAACACCGCAACGAAAAAATTATCAGCAATCATCGTAACATAAAAACCAGGAAGCCGACTCTCGACTCCCTGGCTTAATGCCGCCACATAGTAATATGGTACAAGTCCTGTCAACGTATTCCTTAATGAAAAGAAAATACTCAATGGGGGGAGTAAAAATCAAAGAAGCAAAATGAACGTCCCCTTGCTTCCTCTAGCCTTCTACAGGTGCTTGGGGTCCTTTCAATTCCAATTGATAGAAAGCAAGATCCAGCCATTTATCAAATTTAAAACCTGCTTTTTTAATTACACCCGAAAATGTAAAGCCCAGCTTCTCATGCATTTTTATGCTGCTTCCATTTGCTGCATCAATTCCGGCAACAAGTGTTGCGTATTCTCTTTCATTGGCAATTTTTATTAGCTCCTGCATTAATCTTGTTGCAAGCCCCTCTTTTCTATAGTTCTCATGCACATATACCGAATGTTCTATGGTGTATTTATATGCCGGCCAGGGTCTAAAGGGGCCAAAGGTAGCAAATGCAGCCACTTTACCATGTTGCTCAAATACTAACAACGGATAGCCAGCCTGCTTCTTCTGTTCATACCATTGTGTCCGGTCTGCCAGCGTATGAGCCTGATAGTCATAGACAGCAGTGGTGTTTAGTATAGCATCATTATAAATTTCCAGAATGTCCATTAAATCTTTTTCGGTTGCTTCCCTGATCATTCTTTCAGTTCCTTTCACAATAAATTTGGATTCTACATGTTAACCGGCTTCTTTCTCGAATTTTTGAAACTTTATGTTATCCCATTAATAATACTAATTACACCACACAAAAAGATAATCGTTAGCGAAACCTTGCGAAAAACACTCTTACTAATTTTTACAAAAACCTTTTCTCCCAGCCATGCCCCGAGTAAAACTGCCGGAACAACGTAAATACTCTCTCTAAAGGCATTGAGGTCTAATGTTTTCATTAAATACATGATGATAAGTGTTGCAATATTGGCAAGGCAAAAGTAATGTACTATATTTGTGCGCAAAGTTTCTTTTTCCTGCTGTTGATTCATAAAAAATAAAGCAACAGGGGGGCCGTTGAGACTTGTTGACCCTCCCAGAAAACCGCTTACAATTCCAACCAAAATGGCTGCAAGCTTTATCCTTTTAACTTTAATTACATAATTGCCTGCCATAAATGCCGCCATAAGCAAAACCAGAATGCCAATATATAATTTAAGGACAGCCGCATCTACTATCGTAAGCAAGTATACCCCTGGCAAAATGCCAACAAGACTGGCAGCAAACATCGGCCATACAAGCTTGGGGTCTGATTTGCCTTTTGTTTTATACATAACCCAAAAATTAGATACTAAAGCGCCAAAAACCGTTAATCCCACAACATAATTAGGATTTATATACAACAGCAGCAAGGGGGCGCTTACTGCCGCAAACCCAAATCCCGTTATTGACTGTATAAATGAAGCAAAGCAGATAATCAAAAAAATAATGATATAATCCATGAATTTCTCTTCCTCCAAGTTCCGGGATGACTATCTTGTACTTCTTTGGCATTGTTCGCTGTTATTCTAATTCAAATGCGACTTATATTCAAACGCTGTTATTCCATAGATTCTTTTGAAATACTTATTTAAGTGAGATAGATCAACAAATCCACATTCTGCTACAACTGAATAAATATCCTTGCTTTTTTCTAGTAACTGCTTGGCACGATTTACTCTACAAAAGATAAAATACTGATATGGTGAAGTTCCGGTATTAGCTTTAAACAACCTGATAAACTGAAATTTTGACAAAGCAACTTCTTTGCATATTTCATCAAGGCTCATTACACCTTCTAATTTAGAATAAATCATTTCTTTTGCTTTGTTAACCAGCTTATTATCTCTTTTATAATCTGTAAAGATATTAGTTGGATTAATGGTATCTATGAGAGATAGGAGCAGTTCACTGCACAAGGCTTCATCATCTTCACTCTGAATTGCATTTGAAAGATTTAGGATACTATTCCTAAGAACCTGACTATAGACGACCGGGGACGCAAACCGAACCATATCCTTTTTGCCTAGTATATCCAAAAACAGTTTCGGCTCAATATATAGCATAACATAATCAAGACCCGAACTATCATGTGCTCTACCATCATGCACCTGTTCAGGATTAAAGAGCATAACACCATTCTCATATGAGGCATGGAAACTGCCATCTAAATTATACTCTTGAATGCCGCGCAGGGTTACACCTAAAGCGTATTCCTCATGACAATGCTTTTTATATGTGAAATCTGTAAAGCTAGCTGATAGTGCAGTAATATCTGATGATTTTTTATATATGAATCGCTCCACGTCCTCACCTCTCAATAAGCTCAACCAATCCTGAGCCCATTATAGCAGAATATATCAGAAAAAGTGCCATACTTACATTAACCAGTTTTTGATATTTCAGCAAGATTTCCTTGAAAATCGCCCCGAAAAGCACCCAGGTGACAAATGCTAAAAAGCCAATAGCAGTGATAATCGCAACAAATATTGCTAATAAATAGGGTTCAGTGTAGTATGGCATAACAAAACCGGGAATTACCGTCATGGCAAATAACACTACCTTGGGATTGACAAACTGCATGATAAATCCCGACCTAAATGTTGCAACTTGTTTTTCAATTGACCCTGATGTGTCCATTTTATATATCTGATATGCCAAATACAAAATATAAAGAGTTCCTATTATCTGCATCACAATCAATAGTTTCGGTATTACGGCCACAAGCATGGTATTTAATATGGCGGAGATGGTAAGTAGGGTCCCAAAGGCAATGGTTGCTCCATACGAATATTCCATAGCTTTTTTTATTCCAAATCCCTGCACCGTAGACAATATAACAATATTGGTAGGTCCAGGTGTAAAGGTTACAATAACGCAGTATAGTAAAAAAGATGTAATGTTCATGATATAAGCTCCTCCGAAAGTTAATATCATGAATTATATATCAAGTAAAGTTGATGAGATAGTATATTATTGCAAGGCTGCATCAGCCCGGCAAGTAATTAATATAACGGCTCATCCATCTTTGAGCCAAAATGGATGAGCCGTTTTCCTTCTTATATGTATGCTATATTCTCTTGAATAGTGCTGGTAGTCCGTTGGAGTCCCAGCAGCCTTGCTTCTTTCGAAGATCAGAACTTAAGAATTGCAACTAAAAGCCCTTTCCCTGCTGGCATTACTTCAAGTCTGCCGTTTGTTCCAATTTATCAATGCGGAATTGCAGCTCCATCAATTTTTCCTCAATCAACTGAACCAGCTTTACAATTTCACTATCCATATTCTCCTGGTTTTCCATCACCTGCTGTATTAAAAGCAGCAAAGGCAACAGCTTGTTTACCTCAATTATTACAGAAGGATGTTCCGGCTTAACTGCAGGCCCGGCACCAGGCTGTCCGCCCAGGGCAAGATGGCTGGCAATTGTCTGTTCGATCTGTTCTAATGATAATCCGCTTTCCTCCATCTTTTTGAAATTTCTTAAAATCTCCGGCACACGCCACGAAACTGCGCCGCCTTGCATCAGGGCGCAATCAGAGGGAACAAACTGCGAAAGGCTAGACAAATAGCGTTTCGCGTCAAAAGCAGATACCTCTGCTTTTTTTAATGCTTCCGATTTTGGTATCCAGTTTCTCACTGTTTTCTCCTTCCGCTATCAACTCTCGTACCAAAAAACACGGCCAAACATTCTTCGCCCGCCATACCGGCCCAACATATCGGATGCTGCAACTGTTTGTTCAACACCTTGCTGATTTCGACCAGCACCTGATCCTCAGTCTGATTACCATAGAAATCGTTGACCTTATCTCGGAGATTACTTGACTTCCGTAACCAGGAAACGGCAAGTCCTTGCTCCTGTGCACCAGCAATCAATTTCTTTTGCCCGCCATGATTTTTGGGTACAACTTTCAAATAGAGCCGAAATAAAGCCCTCGTCATAAATGCACGTTTCATAGTCTAGCTCTGAGAGACCGGAACAATCTATATCCTCATCAATTGTCAGCACAACCCTGCCTTGTTCAAGCAGAGCTTCCTCAATTTTTAAAATACCTATACGTTTTTCCTTCAGAATGCTTTGCGTTTTACTGATAAATTCATCAATAGAAGTTACCGGGTAAATATATTGCTGATAAAATTCAGTTCCGGCCAGTTTGCCGGCTTTAAAAAAAATAGCATCTGTGTTCTCCGTACCATAGTCTCTCTCCAACACATCTCGCAGGGTAAACTGCATCAGCCGGTATGTCTCCAGTTCAACCTGTGTTCCTAAATTCGGTCTGTCGTTCATATTACCAAGTAAATTCCAATTAAACTGATATTTTCTTATTGAAATCGTCCTTTCATCATGTCATATCCTGAAGTACGGTGCGGCAATTTCACCAACGGTCTTGCTAATGCAGAGAAAATAACCGTTTCCAACTTATCAACTGTATTGATAGAAAATCCCTCCCGGTCTAACCGGCTGTAGAACCGACAGTCAGTCCAAGTATTAAAGCATTAGAGGGATTTTTTGTTAAAAATAGCTTATCATTGCTGATACTATGTTTCAATTAGACCACTCTCATAAAAACATACCGTCCAAGTTATACCAGCATTCGAATTTATACCCTATCTCCGGCGTATACTGGCTCACCACCTTATGTCAATGACCGTCTCTCCATTTCTTGGTTCTAGTCCCTCTTTCCGTCCGGGTCAATCGATGCAGGATAGCCATCCTGTCCCGGCTTTTTTGTTGCCTGATATAATCAAAAAGACTCCAGATTATACAGACGGTAGAATTAAATTTCCCTACTTTCCTGTTGATTCTACCGACAACGTATCCAAGAACAAATATGATTATAGTGGGCATTGAAAAGAGAAGTGTTATGTTACATAATAAAAAGATACCCCGAAATTCGCACTATGGAGTTCCCCCTGTCAAGTAGACAACGATAAAAAAACAACTATGCAGCCATCTTTTCCCGGTACTGTATCGGGGAA
>NZ_BMBX01000039.1:0-23803 GCF_014634905.1 Sporomusa sp. GT1
GAACGATTGGAACTTTATGCCGGAATAGTTGGAACCAACGTACGGACAGGGTGGGAATTCTGCCCCGGATTATTCACAAAAATCGTGATTTTATTATATACACTTACCCAGTCAATTATGAAGACCTGTCAGGATTACCGTAAGCGTCAAAGCAGCCCCACTCATTTGCATAGGTCGCTGCCTCCTTTCCCGCCCATAAAAAAGAAGCAGAAAACGATTAACTTTTTTCTGCTTCTTTTTGAATTGCCGCCACTAAAGTATCCACATTTACTTTTTCAGGTAATGTTGGGCTGTCTTTGTAGTAAATGTCAAACCGGTCCAGGTTACTTAACACGCCGTTCATCAGGCCATATAAAGTGAGTTCTGTTATATGATTGAGATCACACACAATCGAATTGTATTTAGGCATCCAAATCCACTTATTTTCACCAACCGGACGAAAAAGCACCTGAAACGGCACCCCGGCCGTACCAATCTCCTGAATGGTATCTGTAGTTGCAGTCCTTATAGCATAGGAAATTTGATCTTCGGTTGGGGTATCAAAAGTAAAGGAACTACAGTTTTCATAGAATATATCGAAATGATCCATTGTCCAAATTAAATTATGGGTTATCGCATTGCCGAGGAATTCAAATAGCAAATTCTTATCGCAGATAATATCTCCTTGGAACAACTTCTGCCATTTGAACACACCGCACACATCCCGAAAATACAAACGAAATGAGTCTTGTGGAATCTCAATCATAAAGTCCCCCCCCCCTACAGCAATCTTAAAAATCTGTCTAATACTTGCTTCTGTACAGAAATCCATATTGTTAAAACTACATTTAAATAAATTTACTGATTGGACAGTTTTATATAGTACAGTTCATCTTATGCACTCATTTTAAAATTTAAACATTGCTATTATCATTGTACCCTTTGGATATACCCCCAACGCGGTCAGCGTCCGTAGTTTCCATACTGTTTGCGGCACCATTTCATACATCCATTTTACAATCCACGGCGGACGCTTTTTAGCAAAACATGTCGACACAATAAAAAACAATAACACTCCGTAAATTCTTTCGATTGATAGCAATAAATTCTCCTTATCAATTGATTTTATTGATAAATTCAAATATTGCTTGATTTACAGCTTTAGGATTATCAAGGTTTGTTCCGTGATGAGCATGATCACCAATTAGCAATAAGGTTGGGCATTTAACTTTGTGAAGATCATTTTTACTTTCCATTCGTGTGACAGCGGACCATAGTCGAAGAAGCAAAGGGACGTAAATTTTGCTTCTCAAAATGCAATGGAAACAAAGTTCGTGTTCCTCAGACCGAGGCTTTGCCGCCGGATTCCTGCAGATCCCACCTTCACGAAGGATACTCTTGCCTTTAGCTAACGGCTGGTACTTATCAACCCGTACCGAACTTTCACCGACTAGTAAGCGCTCATGCTGGGCACACAAGTATAAGAGGCTGTGTGAAAGCACAGCCCCTTGGTCCAATTAGCTCTTTACTAGTGTTGTCTCAAACACGGCGGTCGCTCTTCAAGATCCCATACAGATAGCGCATATTCGGCAAACGCCCGGTCACCGGCAAAAATGCCGGAATGAGCTACATTGGCAATGCACTTTTTTTGCCACAGTTCGGTGTTGATGAATTCATTGGCCAGCTTATTCTGCACTTCCACATATTGCGCGAAATCCTTCAGGACGAAGTAATGATCGCCCTGATTGAGAAATGCGTCATAGTGCGCCCGAAATTCCTCAGGGTAAGGGAAAAAGCCATTGACTAGTTGCTCCATCACGGTCTTCACCCGCAAGTCCTGATGATAGATGTCCCAAGGATTATAACCGCCGTTGCGGTAATATGCCAGCACTTGATCAGCCGTCAGGCCGAAAGTGAAAATATTGTCGTCGCCGACCGCTTCCCATATCGCGATATTAGCACCGTCCAACGTACCAATCGTCACTGCCCCGTTCATCATGAACTTCATGTTGCCTGTCCCGCAGGCTTCCATGCTGGCGGTCGGGATTTGCTCGCTGACATCGCTGCCGGGAATGATCAATTCGGCATGGGATACATTATAGTTTTGCAGAAAGACAACCTTGATTCTGTTCTTTACCAACGGATCATGATTAATCTTTTCCGCCAGGGCATGGATTAGTTTGATAGTCTGCTTCGCCTTATAGTATCCCGGTGCCGCCTTGCCTGCAAAAATAAACGTTCGCGGTACGATATCGGCATGGGGGTTGTCCAGGATGCGGTTGTACAAGTTCATGATATGCAGGACATTCATCGACTGCCGTTTATAGGCATGAATCCGCTTGATGTGTGAATCAATGAGCGAACAAGTATCTATCGCAATGCCGTACTTGGCTTGAATGTACTTTGCCAATCGCAGCTTGTTGGCAAACTTAACCTTTGCCATAGCGCAACAAAATGAATTATCATGAGCAAAATTCAACAAATGCTGCAGTTCGTCAGGGTTGGCGATCCAGCGGTCGCCAATCGCCTCACAGATGAGCTGCGCCAGATCCGGGTTAGCCAGCAGCATCCAGCGGCGGTGGGTTACTCCATTGGTGATATTGAGAAACTTTTGCGGCGTCAACTGGTAGAAATCGCTCATCGTCTTCTGTTTGAGAATCTGCGTATGAATCGCTGATACGCCGTTTACACGATGGCTGCCGGCAATAGCCAGCGCCGCCATATGAACAGTGCCGTCGGCAATAATCGCCATGGCTTTAATCTTCTGCCAGTCGCCAGGGTACATGTCCCATAACTCGCGGCAAAACCGCTCATTGATTTCCTGAACAATCATGTAAATGCGCGGCAACAGGGTTTGAAACAGATCTATCGGCCACTTTTCAAGCGCTTCGGGCAAAACAGTATGATTCGTGTAACTAATTGTCCTGGTTGTAATGTCCCAGCTCTCCGCCCAGCCAAGCCCGTATTCGTCAAGCAATAGACGCATCAATTCCGCTACCGCCAGAGACGGATGAGTGTCATTGATGTGAATCGACAGCTTTTCCGGCAACAACCGCAAATCGGTTTTGTTGACAACGTGTTTGCGCAAGATACTCTGCAGGCTGGCCGAAACAAGGAAATACTGCTGCTTTAGCCTGAGAAGCTTCCCTTCGTACACGCTGTCATCCGGGTAGAGGGTATCGGTAAGCGATTCTGTTGCATGCTTATCGGCGATAACATTAATGCAGCCTTTGCCATGCCTGTCAAATGTGCACGCCTGGTATGTGACATCAACTTCCGCACTCCATAGCCGCAGGGTATTGACAATCTCATTTTGGTAGCCGGCAATGGGTATGTCATAAGGAACGGCGGAGATTTGCTGATAGTTTTCATGGATGAAATGCAGCTTGCCGTTGGCGATTGTTCTTACCCGGCCGCCAAACCGGACGTTCATCGTTTCCTCTGGACGGCGATACTCCCATTCATTCCGGCCTTCCTTTAGCCAATTATCCGGAAACTCGCGCTGATAACCGTCGATCACCCTTTGCTCAAATAATCCGTAACGGTAACGAATCCCGCAGCCGTGACCCGCCAGGCCCAGCGAAGCCATAGAATCTAAATAGCAGGCAGCTAACCGCCCTAATCCGCCGTTGCCGAGCGCCGGATCTTCTTCCTGGTCAATTAATTCGGCAAGGTTGATGTTCAGGCGGCGCAAGCCTTGCTCGCAAACTTGCTGCAAGCCGAGATTTAGCAGATTGGCTGCCAACAGTCTGCCAGGCAAAAACTCTAGCGAAAGATAGTAAACCTGCTTTTTTTGTTCCTGCCGATAGGCTGCTTCAGTATCGGCCAGCCGCTTGCTGAGAAAAGTGCGCACTAAATCGGCGAGAGCGAGATATTTCTCGCGGTTGCTTGCTGAATCCAGCGATTTGCCGTGCAGTTTCATCACAGTAGCCGTAAAAGCTATTGCAAAGTCTTCTTCTCCTGACATCGCATCAACAAAATCGAAATTAGTACCGGTTATCTGACTTTCTCTCTGCATGTTTGCACCTCTCCCGTTCAATAACTATGGACCATGTTTGCTGAAACAACCAGGTTTTCTCCGATAACCGCAACCGGCGGATATCCGGGTTCTCCGCCACGGACAATACTGCCGGTTTCGAGAACGGCGTAGGGTCCAATAATTGCCCGTTCAACGAAGCTTCCCGGCCCAATACGGGCTCCAGTCATGACTATAGCGTCTTTAATCGTTGCTTGTGAACTAATATGCGCGCCGGCAAAGATTATTGAACGGTTGACATTACTATATACCGATGATTTGTTAGTCGGTGCGGTTTCGAGAGAATATATCGGCCATTGTGGATCCTGCAGAGATAACAATTCCGGATTTTGCAGCAAATCCATCTGGGCTGAATACAGTGCCTCGACTGTGCCGACATCCCGCCAATAGCCGGAAAACGAATAAACGAACAGACGCTTTGCTTGACTCATCATAGCGGGGATGATATTTCTGCCAAAGTCATGGCAGGAATTTCCGTCTACCGCGTCAGCCTCAAGCTGTTGCTTTAATTGAGGCCAGGAAAATACATAGACTCCCATGGAAGCCAGGTTGCTGTCTGCATGAAGCGGCTTCTCATTAAATTCCTTGATCGCTCCATCGGCGGCGGCGGATACAATGCCGAAACGAGAGGTCTGAGACCAGGGCACGGGAGAAACCGCGATGGTTGCATCCGCATTTCGCTCACGGTGAAACAACAGCAAGTTCCGGTAGTCCATTTTGTAGACATGATCGCCTGATGTGATTAAAACATAGTCCGGATTGAATTGTTCGATAAATGGGATGTTCGCATACACTGCGTTTGCCGTTCCGCTATAGCCGCCCTGTTCCCAAGAAACGGGATGCAAAGGATATATCTGGGCCTGAAACGTCGACTGTCCGATGGTGTCAGGCAAGGAAAATGGGTTACGCGGCATTAGCACGCCAATTGTATCAAACTGCGAATTGCAACAGTTGCTTAAGGTAAAATCAATTAAGCGATAACTACCGGCGAACGGTACCGCCGGTTTGGCAATGCTCTTTGTTAATTGCGCTAGGCGAGTACCCGCACCGCCTGCTAAAACCAAGGCAATAATTTGTGCTCGCTTCATAATCACGTCTCCTAATGTAGTAATTCCCGCAGCCAGTTGCTTACATGCGAGCTTTGGAACAAACCATGTAAGTGCCAGTACCATGGAAGCGTATCAGTTAATCCATAATACCCCATGCCTTCGCCAAGCCTGGATGTAGGAATGATATCAGCCGCTGTAGTAAATCACTTATACAGCAACAATCATAATTGTCATGACAATTATGATTGTAAAAGTCAATTATTTGATACTACCCTAATACAACGCTCACCTGTTTAAGTATTGACAATTATGATGCCAACCGGAACCGATCTCTTAACTGTATGGTTCAACCCCAATGACTTTGACGTTTGGCTTTTATTCCCAATACCAATTTATTTTTTAAGATATACTTTCAAAGCTGCCAATAGTGACCACAATCCGATCTTTAATTAAGGTGCAATTTTAGCTTTCGATTTGCAATACTACCTGAAGCTGTAAATGTAGTATTATCTCGTGTTTAAAAAATATTCTGACCAATAATAGGAACAATGGGGTATGCCTATTTACAATAACTATATAGTTACCACGACGACTGATAATTAAAAAATGCCTATTTATTATTGCAAATTTGATTTAACATATCTTTTTTTCTATCGTTTTATGTTTCTTCTATTCCAATTGTTGCTTTATCTAGCAATAAATATCCAAAGCTACAGGAACCATAATCTTGCCGGATATAAAAGAAGATGCCGCGTTAATCGATTAACACAGCACCCTGTCATCCGTCCACAGAAGCAAAGGGACGCAGAAGCAAAGGGACGTACATTTTGCTTCGCAAAATGCAATAAAAAAAGAAGCAAAAAGAACGTCCCCACGCTTTCCTGGAACGTCTTTTCGGCTTGTCATCACCGGTATGCTCTGCCGCCTCGGGTGGCATCTCAGCCCCTGGCTCTGCGGGAATCTCCGCCGCCGGTTCTTCGGTAGCCGCCACTGGCCGCGCTGATTTGACACCCGTTTCCGGTTTGGCCGTCCGGTAGAGTTCCATGAATTTGTCATAATTGAGTTCTACCCGGTCGGTGCCGAATTTCAGCCGCCCGCCGCCAAACTGCACAGCATCGGTTTTGAACTTGATAAAGCGGCGGTCGTCCTCTTCGATAATGACCCGGCCCACGATATCGACCATGCCAGCGATTTTATTCGCGTATTTTTCCTGCAGGTTGGGTTTGATGGTGGTCAGCTTGTCCCCGTTGCGTTTGGTAATCTCGGAGATAATCTCATGGCTAATCAGGATGACGCCGTAACCGGCATTGGTCAGCCGGCGGATCTGGGGCAAAAACTCGGTCCGCACCATGTCGTAGCCCTTGCCGTAGCCGGCGTCAGCCTCATGGGTAATATTCAGCTTGTCGTACATATAAATCCGGCAATGCTCCAGCAGGTCTTCCACCAGGTCAATGACAATGGTCTTAAACTCGTGCTGGCCAATGCAGAGCGTTTCCACGGCATCCTTGAACATCTGCCAGGCGAACACGGTGTCCTTAATCCGGCCGTTCACCTTGATTTCGTCCCGGATAATGATCCGGGCGCCATCGACATATTTGACGTTGCCGTCTGTATTGAGATGAAGTACATCCGGGGCCTGGTTGGCGAAGGTGGTTTTGCCGCTAAACGGCACGCCGTACAACCACAGCACCGGGGCGGTCTCCCGATCCACCTGGACCCGTTCATTTTTCGGTAAAATAAGCATGTAATCAATTCCTTTCACACAATACTCCTGGTAATCGCACCAGTCACATAATTTTGTGGGGTTCTTCGGATATTCGGCAGCGTTATGAATGCACGCAATATCTTGAAAAAACCGCTCTACTTTTTGCGGGTCATAGGTGACCTCCGCGACGGTTACCCTTAACTCGCACAGTGTCTCTACTAAGCGGCGCCGGAACTGGTATAAATCCTCGGTTTTCTTTTGCCGGATTGAGGTCTTCGGGATGAAGATATATCCCAGGCGGCCCACTTTCAGCCGGTGAACCTTTTCCAGGTGATACTTATACAGGTGAAGCTGTTCGGATTCCAGATAACGATCCACGTTGTTCGAATACTTGAAATCGAAAATATCGACTGTGCCATCCTCGTTTTTGACAATAAGGTCAATATAGCCGACGAAATCCTTCGTCTTGACTTCCAGTTCGAAGGTGGACATGTCGTAGTCAATCAGCGCCCGCACTTTCGGCAGCAGCATTTCCAGCTTGATCATCTCGTGGACATGCGGGTCACCCAGAAGGCTAAACTGCTCGGCATACCAGCGCACTGCCGCCGGTATCCCCTCCTCAATGCCCATGTGCATGGCCTTGCCGATCACCAGGGCGTTGTCCGCTGCCGGGTCCTGAATGGTTTCGATACCGTCCAAATAGCGGAGCTTAAACTTGTAGGGGCACTGGACAAAGGTACTGACTCTGGAATGGCTAAATCGCACCGGTCAGCACCTGCCTTTTAAAGCCTTCAAATTCCGTTGGGCGGAGGATACGGGCATGCCCTCCCGCCTCCTGGATTTTGAAGAGATTGTATTTTTGCAGGACAGTAGGCTTGCCTTTTTCGGTCTTTAGCTCCAGGGCGACGAACTTGCCCTGGATACAGCAGAGGATGTCGGGAATACCGGCGGTTTGGTAGCCGCCGCCCCATACCTTGACATAGTAAATCTGCTGGGACCGCAGGAAGGCAATGACCTTGTCCTGAAACTGTTTTTCGGTCAACCGGCCTCCTCCTTAAACAGCGCGTCGGTAAAGTCCCGGCGCTGCTTGAGTACTTTGAGTATTTTAACTTCCACCGATTTCTCGGTTATGGGGTAATAGTAAAAGCAGGTTCTGCTCTGGCCAATCCGGTGAATCCGCTTCTTGGATTGTTCGAAAAGCTCGGAGCTTAGGGGCAGCGTGAAATAAATGATGATGTTGCTGCGCTGCAGATTGTGGCCCATCGCCCCGGCCTGGTACTGAACGCAGGTAATGCTGTTCGCGTGGGTTTCGTAATTTGCCAAATCCGTCCCAGTGCCATTGATATAGCTGATCGGCCGGTCGGTCAGGGTCTTGATCAGTTCAAACTCGGCGATAAAGTTGTAGAAGATGATGACCCGGTCGTTGTTCGAGTCGAGGAGGTCGCGCACAGCAGCCAGCTTGTTCTTGTTAAACTGGCCGCAGAGCTGCCGCTGGTAGAGTAGCTCTTTCAGCGTTGTGTCGCCGACCAATTCAGTAGTGCCCAGGGCCAGATACCGATCACGCTTGAACTGGCGGTACTCCTTGGTCACCTTGACCTTCACCATCGTTTCCACTTGCTCCGGCAGGTCGAACACCTCGTCGGTTTTCATGAATATAGCGCCGTATTGCCGCAGCTTGGCTTTCAGCCTGTCCACGTTTTTGTACCCGACCACCTTGGTTAAGGTAAACCCGCCAACCTCGATTTTTTTGGTAATCACGTAGTGGTCATAGAAAAGCTCCTTAGATATGTTCCACCCAAGCAGGCGACACTGGCTCCACAGTTCTTCATACTTGCCGCCCGTAGGGGTCCCCGATAGCAGGATGACATTAGCCGGCCTCAGACGGAGAACGTACTTGGTGCGTTTGGCCGTTTCGTTTTTGATCAGGCTTGACTCGTCCAGAATCAGCGTAAAGTCCGCCCAGTTGAGATACTCGTTGCGCCGCCAGGCCAAGTCATAGTTGATCACGGATACCGTCAGAGCATAGTGGGTCTCAAAATGCTTTTTCCAGTCGTCGATCTTGGATTTCTGGCACACGACCAGGACCGGCTTGTCCAACTCCTGCGCCTTTTCACCGGCGACAAAGGTTTTGCCAAGGCCCATGTCGAGATAATAGGCTACCCGACTTTTGCCCCTGGTCTCAACCAGGCACTGTTCCTGATGGGGATAGAGCCTAATCATGGTTCCGCGTGCGGGTATCTCTTTTCACAGCGTTCATCAAAATAGTGAACCTGGAGACTACACGCTGTGGCCGCTTCTATCTCAGCAAGCATGCCCTCGGAGATTCTTTTGCCGAACACCCAAAGTTCATCTGAGCGTTTCAACAGTTCCATGCCAAGAGCCATCCCGAGTTGCCGCTCCTGGGGGATGGTGTCATCAAGGAATGCTGTGAATATGGCGTGCGGCGCCAGCGGTAGCGCCCCTTGGTGGATAACGAACCGGCAATAGCCGTGCGCCCGCCGGACATTGGTTTCTATGTCCCCTCGTAAGGGTGAGCAAACGTACACAAATTTCAAATTGTCACCTGCCTGTCTGGAAGTGTTAAGGTTTCAATTGTTTCATCAGGGAAGGCACGGATTAGACCGGCCAACAATTTCTTCCCTACGGTTCTCCGCCCAGCCAGTGCATTCGACAGTGCGCCCCGGCTAATTCCCATTTGCCGGGCAAGCCGGGCTCGGTTCAGGTTGTGGTCGTCCAAGAGTTGCTGGACTCTGGCGCTGTTTAATCGCATTGCTTCTGCCCCTCATGCAAGAGCGGCTGGAACAGCTTGTCTACTAAGTCCAATGCTTTTCTTCTCGCGGCTTTGCCGTCCAGGTCAGAAATCATGATGGATTTGAGCTTTCTGTCTTTGGGAATTTTAATCTGGACGCCTTCAATCCAAATTTCCATTGTTTCACCTCTTTCGTTTTGTTTTGAGGCCGTAAAATTGCCTCTACCTTATAGCCGCGAAATTGATGAAAGTTGAGGGTCTATTTTCGAAATTTCTTCTAGTAAATTATGGAACTTGAAAGAATGTAAATTTTGACAAAAGGTTTTTTACTATCGATTTTGCAGCAATAGCCTTTTGAGCTTTTTATAGATCAGCTCCAAACGATGACTAATTGCCGATACTGTGACCCCTTCCTCGCGGGCAATCTCAGTCATACTTCGTTCTTCAAAGAAAATTTGTTGGAGCAGCCATTGCTGCTGTGGCAACAAAGCCTGCACGGCCTTAGACAGCATTTTCCGCATTTCTTGCTGCTCCAGATAGAATGTGGTGACGGGTTGCCTATCCGGCAATTGCATTCCTTTGGTCTGCAATTCATCAAAGGAATAATGCTTATTGCTCTCACGCCGATTGTTATTTTTTATCTCCATGTCGTTTTTCAGGATTGCGGTAACCATATGCTCCGGCACGGTAATCTCCACTGTTTCTCCGGTAACAAAGCAGTACTTAATTTTCATGTTTCAATCCTCCGGCTGTTTTTTTACAAAAAAAAATAGCCGGATAAAGCTAATATGAATTAGCTTTATCCGGCTATTTGGTAACTCAAGGCCTCTTTAAGGCCGCTCGGTTCCGTTGCACGGTATGCAGGTTACTTTATTGGGTTGACCGATTAATTGGGACAATTCTTTTACAGCGAAAACATTTTATCTGCAATCTAACATGCTTAGACCATAAATCAAACAGACGCTGTTGACAAAATGGACAGCGAACTTGCTCTAACATTAGTTTCACTTCCCTTATCTAAATTCTCTAAGTATTTACTCTATATTTTTAGTTACCAATAACTAATGTTATGTTAACTAAAAGAACATACTCTTCCTCAAAACATTGTATATAGTTGCTCGATCTATTTTTCCTCGCTTTCGTTAGTTTCTATCAACGGCAACAGCATAACTGCCGCCGTTGATATGTAACAAGCGGCAAAATATCATATGTGGCCGGGAAAGCCGCGTTTCCCATCAAAAAAATATTGGTGAATCAGTTTGGGAATATCCCACGGTGCATGGACATGCACCAGCATGTGAAACCTATAGAGAAGCTCCAACAGAACATCACTGAAAATATAAAACACCAACAGATAAAACACCCATTTTACTACACCGACAAATAGCCGGTGGTGACGAATGTTTTTTACTTCATCCACTTCCAGGGAACGCCGTAAGCAGTCTAGTTCCTTTTTGTTGCGGACCACATAGCTGCTAGGAAACTCATCATCCTCATCATCGTAAATCAAAACATGCGTTTCCGATCCACTGTGAAAAAGGCGGGAAAATATTCTTCTCAGTTTACCCATTTACTGCGTCCTCCCCTTTTCGCTTAGTATGCTTCTGGGGAGAGGATTACATTATATCTCGTTTTTTAATCGATTTTCAATGAACAAATTCTTACTTTTCAAGAATATAGTTGATAATATGAGAACTGAGTAAGAAACGAACGAATGAATTTTTTCAAAAATGCACACTCTACTGGTGAGCTAACAGTAAAGAAGATAGGAAATTTACAAGAATGAATACCTTTGAAGCAGCTACGCCAGGTAGTAAAATACGTCTGGCGCGTTCCCTGAAAAACATGAGCCTAGATACCCTGGCAGAACTTTCCGGCGTCTCCAGGCCAACTATTGCCCGACTCGAAAAGGATAACTACAAACGGCTCCCTGTAGACATTATAAAAAAACTTCTTCCCTATTTGGAGCTAACGATGGAAGAAATAAAGGAAGAACCTCCTGACGGTCTTGCCCATCTGCCGGACTATTTACAGCAATTCATCCTGGACCCGGAAAATGCGGATTTCTTAGAATACTGTTACCTAGAAAAACGGAGAAGAGAACTGGAAGCAAAAATTCAGCAAAAGAAGGAAAATAAAAAAGAGCCATAGTTGTAAATTCCATCACAATAGCTGCACGAGAAATACCTTAGTGCCTCTCCTCTCTTTTCAATACTGGATTTGTCGTTTTGGAAAGAAATATACACCATCCTCAAAATGAATTTAATACCTTCATTTTGGGCATAAAGCAATCCCAGCACCGTGAACAGGTGCTGGGATTGCTTTACGTTCTGACAATATTGTTTTGCATAGCGAATTTGACTAATTCGGATCGCTTTCTAACGTCAAGCTTTTCCATTATGCGATACTTATAAGTTTCGACGGTTTTTACACTGATTTTAAGCTCTGATGCAATTTCTGCGTTGGAAAAGCCTTGGGCAATTAAAGCCAATACTGTTGTTTCCTTTTCACTTAAAGCTTTGTAGGGCTGGCGTACTGGAACAGGCGATGGCTGACGCTGCTTCCAAAGCAGCGCTTTCATCGTGTCAGGTTGCAGGAATACTACGCCGGCAGCCACGTTTCTAATAGCTTGATACAACATTTCATCAGCCGCCTTTTTTAAAACGTAACCCATAGCTCCTGCTGCCATCCCATCCTGCACATACTGACTATCTTCATGCATGGTCAGTAAAATAACCTTAGACTGGGACGAACATTGGACAATAGACTGGATACATTCCAATCCGCTGGTCCCCGGCATGGATATATCGAGCAAAACTACATCCGGCTTAGTTGCCTCAATGAGTAACAAGGCTTCTTCCGCATTGGCCGCCTCCCCTACAACTCGGATATCTGACTGCTTAGCTAGCATCAGATTCAAACCGGACCGCATTAAAGTATGGTCATCGACAATGGCCACCGTGATTTCATTCATGAGAATTCCTCCTCAGTGGTATTTTTACATAAATCGTTGTGCCAACATCATGTGACGATTCAATCGTTACATTACCACCTACAAGTTGGGCTCGCTCGCGCATACCATACAAGCCTAACTTATTACCGCCCGCATTGTCCACCAGTAAGCGGGCAGCATTAAATCCAACGCCGTCATCTTCAATAATCGCTGTCAATTCTCCGGTGGTAGTAGTCAGGATTACACTGATATTGGCGGCAGCCGCATATTTTACAATATTAGTAAGCGCTTCTTGGACGATCCGATAGACTGTAACTTCGATCTCATGGGTTAGTCGCTCCTCACCCTGCCAACTGACATGAAAATCTACATCCAGCCGGTAAGTTGCCCGATAGTCCTCCACATATTTCTCCAAAGCAGCAACCAGGCCCCGGTCATCGAGAATACTGGGACGCAGCTCCACTGCTAGACGGTGTATATCTTCTACGGTGTGTTTAACTAAGCTACGCATTTCGTCCAAACGGCACTGACGGTTACCGCCAGGGCAATCATCTTCCAGACATTTCAGCCGCATCATCAAGGCCGCAAGATTTTGACCGGCCTGATCGTGCAATTCACGGGCAATACGTTTACGTTCTTCCTCCTGAGCAACAATGACCTTTTGCAACAAATGCGTTCGCGCTTCCTCTTTTTGTTTTAATTCGATAAGAAGATCATGCACATGATTAGCCATAGTATTAAAAGCTGTAGCAAATTTGCCAATTTCATCTTGACTTTTAACATAAGCCCGTTGAGTCAAGTCTCCAGCAGTAATAGCACTTGCCGCCCTGGCCAATTCACGAATGGGGCGAGTCAATCGCTGGGTTAAAAAAATCGCCAGACCAAAGCCAATCAGCAGAGCAATTAAAGTATCCAGTAAAAATTGGCGGGTTGTATCTTGTAATACTTTTTGGAGGCTACCAGCACTAAGACCCACATGAACCACGCCTAGCCTGCCGTCCAAAATGGGTACCGCAATATCTCGGATAGTACCTTCTTCTGTCGTCAAAACGGTAATCCGGTGCTTATCATTCCCGTCAGGAGCAGGTATCTCAAGCAGGTCAGTCGGAAATCCTGCTGGAAAGGAATGAGCCAATAGTTCTCCAGCAGAACTGACAATAAAAACATAGCGAGCATCATCGTTGGTGCTTTGTGTGTCCTTCACCAACTCGTGAAGATCATAGTAGTTGTGAATAATAATCAGATTGGAGGCCCTTGCCGCCAGTGTGCTTGCCAAGGAAACGCCGCGTTTCTCTTGCTGTTCGGCAAACAACGTATTCATGAGGGCCCGCGTTTGAATAATATTGGCTAAACCTAATAGCAAAAGCAATAATACAAAGCCGGCAATGACCTTAACAAAAAAACTGCCCATGCTAAAATTTTTCATAGCTTCTCCCTGACAATCATCCAAATATTGTTAAGTGCTTCATAATCTTTTTCATCAGGAACTGCAAAACGTTCGTAATGCAAGGCAGACAGTGCTTTTTTACCATCCGGGTCAAACTGCATGACTAGCAGTAACGACCGCAAGTTTTCTTTTCTGCTTCTGTCAAGGGCACGGTTTACAACCACTGGCGGACTGCCAACCATTAGCGACTGATCAATTATTTTAACCCGCTTCGTAAGCTCCGGGTCGCTTTGCAAGGCCTGGTCAAAGACAAGGCTGTCTACGGCTGCGGCATCTGCGATACCATCCTTTACGGCTTGAATAGCATTGTCATGACTATAAGTATAAAAAGTCCTTCCGAAAAAATGTGCTGTATCAATATTTTGAGAGTGTAACATGTAGACAGGCGCAATACGGCCAGAAAAAGACATCGGGTCGGTAAAGGCAAAAGAACGTCCTTTCAAAGCAGAAATGGAGTGAGCTTCTAATTTAGCATTGACAATAATATACGAACGATAGGTATGCTGCCCATTTACAATTGGAACAGCTAACAGTTCCAATCCAAAGCTCTGATGACCGGCAACATAGCCGCCACTGCACACAAAGGCAATGTCGGCACTATCGTGTTCAATCAGTTCATTCACTTCCTTATAAGTTCGCCGTTGTAACAATACGACCGGCATCGCTAATTTTTTCTCCAGATAACTTAACAATGGCTGATAGACCATCAAGGTTTCCCTCGGCGATAAGATGGAGGATACAGCAACTCTGAGAGGTAACGCTCCATTGGTATTACCCTTTGCCGGAATGGCTTCGTCAAGATGCTGCAATCGGACCGTCTGTGCCGGTTGCGAACTACAACCGACAAAGAAAGCAGTAACCATTATCAAGATAAGACCGGTAATCCATTTCTGCATTCATTACCCTCCAATCGTTCATCCTACGTTAAGTGTTCTGCGTAATAGTGTCAAAAATCCTTCTGGTTTATTTGGAATGATTCGCCACCAATAACCTACTTACTGGCTGCCATATCTCTAGGCAAGCTGAGTAACTAGAAGACTGACCCGTGAACCGGGTCAGTCTTCTAGTTATTTCACAGGCCGAATTATACTTTGATTAATTTGACTTTTGTATCGTAAAAACAGATACTTCCGCCAACCAAATCCTGCAAACCAGTATTTTTTAATACCGGGTCAACTCGCATAACAACATTGGCATGGATACCTCGGCCCCGGCGTGGATCGCCCTTGATTAGGTTATTATCAATTTTAACATCTTTACTACCATTAGCGAAATGCCCACTGCCGAGTGAGAAACTTACAACACCGGGTCGCATCCCTTCGACAATCTTTACTTTACCGATCAAATCTTTGGTTCCTAGTGGCCCCAGTCTCCAAACACCATCCGGGCAAGTAGCGGACGTCACTCTTACCCGGTCAGTTTCGCCCAGTCCCAAATTCCTGGCATCAGCACGGTTCATAAGAATATAGTTTTCTTCTTCCAACCCCAGCAGCCAATAGTCAGCAGCCGTACGAGATTTGGTATGTTGAATAACTTTATTGGTAATAAGCGTGAGGGTATAACCGTCTTGTTCATCCGTAATCGGCTTACCCATACAATCCTCTACATTCGGAATATAGGTGGCCATACCATAAAAATTTCTGCCGGTCATAGAGTTTTTGGTAGCCGCCGTCTTTTCAGCATACATATTGACCATGATGCCATATTTATTTTTCACCTTTTCCCCGTCCCAAGCTGCAGCGTATTCTTCAAAACGACCACCACGGTTCAGGACATAAATGACCTTGCGCCAATAAGCTTCACCACAAGCAGCCTTCCACCGGTCTGGATCAAAGACCGAAGCAGGCAAATGCTTGCGAGCTTCCAGAAAAATCCGAACTTCCTCATCATCCGCATCAGGCACTGCCTTTCCATCGGTTGCCACATTAGCCACTTGCTTAAGATACAGATGATCAGGATGCGTAAGGGGAATATTCTTGCCAAATCCATCAGGACCAAACCCCGGCAGGTTCATTTTTTCCGCTAACCCCAATAAAAAGGCTTCCAACCCTATCGGCATCTCCTGACCAAATACTTTAACCGTCTCAGTAAGTGGCGGCGCGGCCGGTTGGCGAATGGGCATCGTTTTATAAGGCACACTAGGGTGCCCACCCTGCATTTCCCAGCGCTCCAAATAAGTGACATCAGGAATGATATAGTCAGCATACACCGAAGTTTCGCCGATTGTCGTATCAAAAGTAACAAACAGCGGTATCTTGGTCACGTCGGCAAGGGTATCCAATACTGCTTGAGCGGCCGGCAGAGAATATACCGGCGATCCCATATACAAGAACAAGGTTTTTGCCTTGTACGGATACATATCCAACGCCGAAGGTACTACTTCCTGATAAATATCGCTGATTAACGGAAACCAGGGTCGTTTGGCCGGATAACCGCTAAATAGAGTGCTATCTTCGTACTTATGGCTGGTACGAATAATCGTTGTCCCAAATGGCGCAATTTTACGAGGATGGCTGCTGACAGTAAAGGCCTGACCCGGTTTAGCACCTGCGATGGCATAGTCGCTCTTAGCAATAAAGCCACCCCGCCAATCATAATTACCATTAAGCAGATTTAGAGTGTTCCAGGCTAGAACATTGTAAAATCCATTAGTGTGTTGGGAGACGCCCCGGTGGATATCGACGACGGCCTTTTTGCCGTGACTGGTAAATTCGCGAGCCAAGGCTTCTACATCGCCGGCGTCCACACCAGCTTCGCCCGCCCACTCAGCCAGACTGTGCTTATTTGCTTCTTCATACAATACTTGAAGAACCGATTTTACTTTTATACCATTTATTTCAGTATCTACGAACAATTCGCCATATACGGCGTTGGTCTCCTCATTAGGATCAACTGCAACAGGTTGACCGTCTTGCAAAACAACAAATTTCTCATTGACATAGCTTTTCCCGTTTTTCTCTCGCATCTCTTTCTCCATGCCGATTTCATGAGAGCGCAAAAAAAGTGTGGGCTTACCATTATCTATTTTTAACAGCCAAGGCCCATTGCTCCAGGTTGGTTCCCCGGCCAATTTGGCTGCCGCCTTATTGGCATTGCGTAGGTACTTAGCGTCGTAACGGTGGTTTTCAAAAATCCAGCGCATCATGCCCATAGCAACTGCCGTATCACGCCCAGGAATAGTGGGCAGCCACTTCCAGGCATGGGTAGCAGCCTTACTAAATCTTGGGTCAAGAACAGCATACTTCAGGCGACCTGACGTCAGTCCTTCAGTAATACGCTGTGACCGGTGCGGCGGTCCGTAATTAGCTTCAAATACGTTAGCTCCAACGAAAATAACAAACTCGGCTCCTTCTAATTCAGCCTGCCAGTAAAACTTTTTGCCGTTAACCCAGGCCATGCTGTTTTTCTTTTCATCATAGCCCCACTGCTCGCTCATGGCCTTACCGGAGAAATAAAGTGACCCCTGGCATACTGTCGTGTGACCATGAGCATTATTGGAACCAAAAGAGTCCAAGGTAAACCGTTTAATGAGGTCACCACGTCCGTCTTTTAGACGGCCCCACCAGAACACAAACTCATTGTTTTTTGGTCCTAAGTCAGGATGGTTAGGGTCAATCATTCCAGACAGTTGCTGGTTAAATTTCACCTTGAACGCTTCCACTAGTGCCGCTTTTTGGGTTTTATCTTTTTCAGCTAATATCTTTGCCACCGCATCGGCCATTTCCTTAGCCACTTTCGGGTCACGTATCGCCCAAAGCTGACTCAATCCTTCCACTTGCCGCTGCTCCTCACCGGGAATATGGGAGAACAAGGCGCCGCCGTTAACGATTTCGACTACAGCTTGGTCAAAGGGAATACTCACCCACTTATTTTCGCCGCGCTGACCGGCACGCTTAAGTACCCGGCGGATACGATACGGATCGTAATAAGCCTGAAGCCCAGCCTGGCCTTTGGGGCAAATAGCGGCATCAATATTTTCCACTTCTCTAATTTTGGTAGTAAAAGACAAATGCGGGTTCATGGTCCAGGGAGAATAGGGATTGCCGTCAATTTTAGCCAGCATACCTTCAAGAAATTTAACTTTGATCGCACAGCCGGTATTACATTGTAGGCAGGTAGTTGCTATGGTATTTTCCGCTTTATTTAACAGGTACTCTTCCTCCGGTGTTAGGAGGCCGGCCTGGGCTCGTTCAAATAATTTCATAAAACTGGTACTGCTCGCCATAAGGGCAGTGCAGCTTGCCAGACCGCCAGCGATAAAGCTGCGCCGACTCGTCTTAGCGTTAAAAATGTCTTCGAATTTTTCGATTGCCATAGGTCTTTCCCCCTTTTCTATGCTTCAATCCGTGCCAGCAGTTTTGGCAGGATAACACCCACCGACCAAAGTAGCCCAGCAATTAATCCTGCCGCAACCACCCATTCGACCAAGGCAGGGGCATAGCTTAACGTCAATCGGCTATGCTGAAAGGCATCAGCCAATCCGGATAATGGTTCATTGCTAAATCCATAACGGATAAAACTGTATTTATAGGCTGCCAGCCCCAACAGAATGAAGGCTGCTGGAAGAATGGACTGGCGATTATAACCCTTGAACAATAAAACAGCAGGCAGCGCTACACCAACCAGTAGAAACAGGCCCCAGAAAGGCCATGCCATCCACAGACTTCTCACTAAATCTCCCTTGGCACTACCCAGCCCAGTTACAAGATGTACCAACTCTACTCCAACATGAGCTATTAGGGAATAAAGCAGCACCTGAGGCAGTCGTGTCCCTTCCTCTAACAATAATGTTTTATCAACCACAGTGCTAACCACCGTGACCAAAGCTACGCCTGCCGTTAGAGCCGAAGTAATGAACGACAAGGGAGTTAGCCACGAATACCAAAGCTGCCGCGACACCATTGTACCGAAAAATAGGCCTTCAGCCATTAAAAAGGCAAATGCTAGCAGTCCACACAGGTACAAGAAAGTCTTTTTAGCATTAGTCAGAAAATACCCAGCCAGACAGCCAAAAAAGCAAGTATATAACCAGGATGCCCAGGCCAGTTTGGAACTGAATGAAGGGTGCAGGAATATGGAAATCCCTTTAAGCGGCTTACCCAGGTCCAGACCAATAAAGGCAAGACCAAAAGACAGACTCAGCCCTGCTGTCAGAAGGCTTAACATCGTTAACCGGTTGATGCCTCGCCCAGACCATGTAGTATAAATACCGACCCATGCAGCACCAGCCGCTGTTCCTACCAGTAGAATATAAAGCCCTACCCATAATCCCCAGGGTGTATAGGCCCCGTAATTAGTAACACTTTCGCCCCAGAAAAATACTTTGCCAAGCGCAGCTAATGCCCCAATGACAAAGCAACCCAGCAATGTGTTTTTCATCATGTTATTCATTTGCCGCACCTCCTAAATATAGTACACTTGGGGACCATTACCGGTTTCCTCTTTCAGACGGTACACTTTATTATTGACCATTGTCCGACATAGGAGTGATTGCTTATCATTCAAATCACCAAAATAGGTAGCACGACCAATACAGCTCGACACACAAACCGGCAAGATTCCTTTCTGAATACGACTGAAGCAAAAATTACACTTGCGGGCACTGCTCACTACATCGCCATGTTTACTGTCTCGATTCCACCGTTTTCCATATTCATAAAAATCCATCTTTTCATAAGCTTGTACTGCTGGCGTGTCTTCTGTGTAATAAGCTCCACTGTCGAAGGTACGCGCACCGTAAGGACAGTTGGAAATGCATGCACGGCAACCAATACATTTCTTGTAGTCAATCGATACAATACCATCGTCCTCTTTCTTGGTTGCACCTACTGGACAAACATCAACACAGGATGGGTGATCACAATGGAAACACGGCCGGGGTAGAAAACTACGTTTGACCGCTGGAAATTGTCCACTTTCCTGGTCGATGACTGGCCGGTAGACGACTCCTGGCGGTAATTTGTACTCCGCGATGCAGCCAATGGTACAAGCATGACAGCCAACGCATTTACGCGTGTCAATGAGCATGCCCCACTGGCGCTTCTCTGGCGGTTTCTGCAGCGTTTTTGCTACGTCTCGCTGCATAACGAGCAAAATGTCTTCCCTATCCACAAAAATCCTCCTCTGCTCATTTCTCCTTCGCCAAATACGGGCAGGCGCTGTACAAACGCCCTATCGGCTGCAGTTTTCATTGCAGCTCGGAGAAATTATCGTTATATTTGTACAATATAATTATCTCATGATTAAAATTAGCGCGCTATCGGGAGAAACCTGGACTATTGTAAGGGAATTTACCGACTCCAACTAACGCCTTCCAAGCGTTGCCCTACGTCCTGCCTCCATATCTTCACGTCTCTACTCGCCGGACATAAAAAAAGACGTAGCACCGCTGCTTCGCCTTTTTTCCTGGATTTTAGGTTTGCTTATCCTCTTCTCTAGCAACCGCGCCTCTGAACTCGTTAATGCTTTTGCCAAGAGCCTTCCCCAATTCCGGCAATTTCGCCGGACCAAAAACGATTAAGGCAATCACCAGAATGACGAGTATTTCCTGAAAGCCTAATCCAAACATAGTGCTCTCCCCCTTTACAATCCTTTTGCCCGTTGCTACCAATCAATTTTGTAGAATTCACTGAACTCCCTGCTCTCCGATTAAAGTCATACACCCTAACTACTCAAAGTTTCTAATATGGGAGATGCTATTTTTCTCAACAACACTATCGCATCTCCATTATGAAGCATTCTGAGCATGAATAATATCCGTAAAAACCTGGATAAGGTGTCAGGAAAAACACTGACACCTATATTATTCACGCGCTTTACTTGTATAATGATGCACGCACAAATTTGCGGGACGCATTTTAATGTTAGCCCACGGCTAACATACTTAAAATTGTCATCCCTTACCATCAGAATCACCGATCTGCACAACAACCCCACCCTTGACTATGATGGGCACTCGGTCAACACCATATGTTTCACTACACAACTGTTTGGCATTCGCGTCTAGACTGATATTGATTTCACGGAAAGCAATGCCTTTTTCTTGATATTCGAGCATCATCTTAGCACAGAACGGACAGCCTGTTTTTGTATAGATGATAATCTCTTTGCCATTTGTCACAGTACTGTCTTGCGATAGCTCCACCATATTATGTTTATGTACATCACCCTCACAACTGCAGCCACAACCACTGGACCCGCTGCTGCAGCCACAATCGCAACTGGTATCGCAACCGCTTTTACTGCGAATACCGCTCATGGTATCAATAACATAAGTGATAACCTCAGTGACTTTCCTAATTTCGGCTTGATACTGTCTACAAAATTCATCCATTGACAGTAATTCGTCATTTGCAGCCACAGGGCCGATAAGCTCAGCTACATTAATGCCAACAATAGCTTTTCCACTATATTTTTCAACGGCTTTTCGGGTGCATGCTTTGGCACAGCCATCAATAGTGACTGTCGGATGCAAGCGGGTAAAATGCTTATTTTCAGCACTGCCAAGAAGTACGCGCGGGAGACTTATGGTTTCAATCTGAGCTGATCGCAACTCATAGATAACCTTGCCTGCTGCAATTCTGGTAATATAACCACCAACACATTCACTGCCACAGCAAGAAATTATTCCAAACTTCTTGGGCTGGATATTCATTTGCTCTCCCTCCGCACATTAATTTCAGGTAAGATGCTTGCTACTACACTGTTAACTAGTTCTTGCCCATTACCTGTCAATGTTACGGGCGAACCGAGATTTACTTCAGCATGTCCCACAGCAATAGCCGAAATTGTATACGCACAGGTAATTTCTCCACCGATAAAATCAACAATATTAGTAGCACACTCACGCTTACAACCATTGATAAGAATACATTGTTTATCATTAATAGCAGCGGCGGCTTCCACTTCACCATTTACTAAGTAGGCTAAGCCCATAATAGTATAATGCTGGCTGCTTTGGTTTATCAGGCGAATAGCTATTTCTTGAGATAATAAACCATAAACGCTATCAATACCATTACAAGGAATTATAATTGTCTGCGTCTTATTCATACCACTATCCCCTTTCAATTCAAGAATAATAAACGGTCTCGCTTCACTTCAGCCCAACTGACGAATTCTATACAGGCCCGCGCATCCGTCGAGACGTAAGTTCACATTCCTTGAGCATCAGATTTTGTAACACAGACATAGGCTCCCCATCTTCAAACTGAGGTTCAATGAAATAATAGCAATTAGACCTATTTACTGTAGTTTCTTCAGATATTTCAAATTTGTACTTAACACACCATAACTTACCCTCAGATGTTTTATCCGCAATACCACAAGCTGCACATTTGATTGACATCTTCGCAAGCTCCTCTACTACTTTTTACCCTTTCTGGGCCGACAACGTGTTCGTCAGACAAGATATCTCCTTTCTAACCTTCGGTATAATGTGTTTTAAAACAAACTTCAAGGCTTCCTCCGGATCTTCATCGTAATAGATACTTTTTAGTAATAATTGCTCAGACTCATCAAACGCCACAAGTACTTTGCTCATATCGCACCTAACCTCCTTTCATATTTTTGAAATAATATGTTTTAGTGCAGCTATGACGATATCAATATCTTCCTTCTCGTTAAAGTAGCCGAAACTCATCCTCACCGTCCCTGCCAACTCTGTACCAATTAAACGATGAGCTGTCGGCGCACAATGCAAACCAGCCCTAACCATAATTTCATATACCTCATCTAATATATAAGCTACCTCAACTGCTGGCGTATCTGATAAGTTGAATGAAATTACTCCTACCATATTTCCTGGATCGTCTGGCCCATATATTATTACTTTGTCTAGAGCTTGTAATTGTTTAAGGGCATAGTGAGTCAAGAACCGCTCTTTCCTTCTGATTACTTCAACAGTCTCATCCAGAATAAAGCTTACCGCTGTCCCCAACCCGATAATTCCACTTACATTCAAAGTACCTGCCTCTAAACTATCAGGAAGATAGTCAGGTTGATATGGCGAAATTGAATCTCGCCCTGTACCTCCTGCCTTTTGTGGGCGAATCATTCTCTCACAATTTACTACAAGCCCGCCGGTGCCCATCGGTCCCAGTAAACTCTTATGGCCGGTAAAAGCCAATATATCTATACAATCGACCGCTATATCAATGGGGTAGGCCCCAGCAGTCTGAGCGCTGTCAACTAAGAATGGAATACCATGCTGCCGCGCAATTCTCCCAATTTGCCGGATAGGCTGAATCGTTCCCAGTACGTTAGAAGCATGTGTAAACACAAAAAGCTGGGTATTGGGTTGAACCAACGCTTCAATCAGCCCAACATCAGTCATACCACTGCTATCACAGGGAACAGTGGAAATTTGAATATTGTCGTCCCGTTCCAGCATCTTTAAACAGCGCCAGACTGCATTGTGCTCAATGCTACTGGTAACAACATGACCTCCGGGCTTGACAATACCCCTTATCGCTAAATTAAGGGCTTCCGTTACATTAGCGGCAAAAACTACATGCTCAGGTTCATGATAGTTAAATAGCTGGCACAGCAATTTTCTAACCTGATATACCTTTTCGCCAGCCTCTCTGGCTCTGGCATATGTCCCCCGCCCGGTACTGGTACCATTATATCTCATAAAATAGCGCATAGAATCAGCTACTGCGTCAGGCTTGGGATATGATGTTGCCGCATTATCAAAGTAGATCGGCATAGACAACCCACCTTTTATTCATTTTGGGTAACTCGGCTACAGAAGTGCACTACTCATCCCAGTCATATACTGCTGCAGTAAGTCACATAAATGTTGTTTACTCAACTTTCGCAGATAGATATAGGCAAATAAAGCTTGATGTAATTGGGCAAGGCCGCTATCCATTGTGAAAGTTG
>NZ_BMBX01000040.1:0-22043 GCF_014634905.1 Sporomusa sp. GT1
ACAAGAAAAAATCGCTCCAGGCTAACGGATTTCATTCCGTTTTGTGCCTTGAGCGAAGCGAAAGGAATGGTTATAAAAATGAAACAGCAATACATATTAGTTGGTGTAGATGTCGGGTGCCATAAACACCATGTCGCAATTGGTGCCCCTGGCGGAATTGTAGCACAGTTCGAAATCACCCATGATGCTCGCGGGTTTACTTACTTCTTTTCTCGTGTCGCTGAACAATCTAACCGTTTCAAGCTTCCAGTTGCAGTTGGAATGGAAGGAACAAATGGTTATGCTCGTCCGTTAGATCAAATGGTTAAGGATAAAGGTTATACACTCTTAAACATTAATAACTTAAAATTAGCTCGTTTCAAAGAGATCTTTGCAACACCAGCAAAAACAGATAGTATTGATGCGCAGCAAATTGTAACATTGATGATGATGGCTCCGTTTATGGACCAAATGAAAGAGTCGATACAACAAGTACCTTCAATTAGTGAGGTTAAGATACAGTTAAAACGAATCAGCCGCCGACGCAGGCAGTTAGTTCAAGAAAAAGTCGTTTTAATGAATAGGATACAAGCTGATTTGCAGTCGGTGTGCCCTGGATTTCTTGATACGATTAAAAAGATCGACTCTCTATATGTTCTTCGATTTCTAAGCCATAGCTTGGATCTGCGAAAATTAGCTAGATTAAAAAAAGCTACAATCATGGGCATTTCAGGAATAGGAAAAGCAAAGGCTGAACGTCTAATTCAGTGGCAGAAAAATGCGCTATTTGGAACAGAAATTGGATGGGTAGGCCCTATGATTATAGATGATGCAAAACGCATTTTGGAGCTAATAGCTAAAATAAATATGTTGGAGAAACAAATGGGAAGGCTGATTGAGCGATCTACATTAGGAAAGCTTTTATTGAGTATTCCAGGTTTTGGCGTTATCTGTGCAGCGGAAGTAGCTGGAGAAATCGGGACAATAGCCCGCTTTGATTCAGAGTCTGGACTAGGTGTATATTTAGGAATGGCCCCGTTAGATAACAGCTCAGGAAAATATAAAGGCACGAAGTCACCCCGCCAGGTGAACAAACGTGCCAAGGCAGCTATGATGGTAGCTTTAGGCCACCATATTCGTATCGTTGATGAGTCAAAGAGATACTATGAGAAGAAACGAGCTGAGGGGAAAAGTTACAACCAAGCTTTGCGTTCCTTAGGCCGTCATTTGACCCGTGTAATATGGAGAATGGTTAAGACCAATAGACTCTACGAGACAAAAACACAGAACACCATCGCTGCCTAAAAAAATTATACTGCTTTTAAGCCTTGATTACTAGTTGCTTATTTTTGCACTCTACATAATAAGAAGACTCTAATTTATTAAAGAAAAAAGTATTATAAATGCTTGACAAAACGAGCGGGATGTTCAGGCTTGACTTATTCTAATTATTGACGTATTTGTTTTTTGAATTATAAGGATGGCTACCTTGAGTCAATTCTAAACACTCTAATTTCATAATCCCGAGCGTTTTAGGCAGGATATTCTCTTTTCCATGCCGAATTTCATGTAAACACATATTTCGTCATGGGAGGAATCTACATGTTCAACAAAAAAATGACCGCTTTACTCACCGCCCTGCTGCTGCTAATCACGGCATTTGCCGTTCCTGTTTCGGCTCAATCGGCCGACCTTACCGTTATCGGTAAACTGGCGGTAGTCGAAAAAGCCGTCTATGGCACGGCCCAAACCGGCGCAGTGACCGACCGGATAACTAAAATCGAAGAAGCTGTTTATGGCAGTGAAACTCAGGATGCCCTACTGCCGCGCGTTGACCAGCTGTATACCAATATTCTCGAAACAAGCGAAGATACCCCATCCATGCTTACCAAACTAAATTCAGTCGAATGGACATTGACCCATAGTGTAAGCGATAACTCCATCAAGGCGAGAATCGACAATCTCGAAACCGTAATGAATGGCAGCGCTGAAGCCGGTTCGTTACAAGGCCGCCTGGACAAACTTCTCCAGCTTGCTTATGCTGACGGAGAAGTGGAGGTTACCAGCACCCTCCTTCCCCAGGATACCCTGATCAAAATCAAGACCCTTTCTACTTTGAACAGCAAGCAAAGCCGCGTAGGAGACAGTGTGGCCTTAGCTGTGGCTGAAGACGTATATGTCGACAATGTTCTTGTCCTGCCAAAAGGAAGTACCGGCACCGGTAAAGTAGTCAAAGTAAATCCTAAGAAAAATTTTGGCCGTGATGCTAAGCTCGAAGTAAGCTTTGATACCCTTAAAGCTGTAGATGGCAAAGCCATTAGTATTTTCGTTGGTGATAAAGCCGAAAAAGAAACTAAATCAATGGCTAAAGCCGCAGGGGCCAGTGTTGCCGGTATGATTGTCCTTGGACCGGTAGGCGTTATCGGCGGTGCTTTCGTCAGCGGCAAAGACGTCGAAATCCCCATTGGCAGCCAAACCTACGTACAAACCAAGGAAGATGTCGAAATATATGGCATTACTGTAAACTAACAGGTAAATATCCTGGAAAAAGCCGCTTTTTAGCGGCTTTTCTATATATTACTAGGCATTACATAAAGGAATAGCGCGATATATAGCGAATAAAAACTAGATGTGTAACTTTTTTAGCTAGGATAGGAGAATAGTAAGCACTATGCCTAATAATAAAATTATCCTGGGACTTTTGGCGTTTGCCATCGTCTTTAGTGCACCCCATATCAGCCAGGCGCAAGAAACCTCAACAACCCAACCCGTGCAAACAGTTACTGCGGAGCAAGCCGCGCGAGCTCCAAAAGCTCCGATTGTAATAGAAGCCGACAACCTGTCTTTCAGTGATGAAACAGGTGATATTCGCGCACAGGGAAATGTTGTGATCACCAACCAGGGGCAGAAGGTGGAAGCTGAGCTGGTTAACGGCAATGCGAAATTAAGTGAAATCTGGATCAACGACGAAGCCCGTTTTTCCCAGCCTGACTCTAATCTGACAGGCCATCACACTCTATATAACTACAAGCTGAAAACCGGCAGCATGGAAGGTGTCAAAGGCAAGATCGGCCGCAAATATGTTGCCGGGGACATCATTAACATCTACCCGGAGCAGTATGTTATCGATCACGGGTCCACCACCAACTGCCCGGCCAAAGTACCTGACTACCACGTAAGCGCCGACAAAATCGAAATTTGGCCTGGCGACCAAATAATTGCTTATAATGCCAAATTTTGGATTGGAAACAAGGTTATCTTTTCCTTACCCAAATACCGCCAGTCGATTGGAAAAGGCGAGGAAAGCTCCTTTCCCCGAATCGGCTATGATAGTGATGATGGCTTCTATGTAAGACAGCATATCGATTATCCGCTGAATAATCAGCTTTCTGTCTATGCTAATCTTGACTATTATACTCAGGCAGACTTTAAGCCGAATTTTGGACTGCTGCAACGCGAAACAAATTATTCTGTTGGTGTAGTGCAAGGACATTTTCGTGATGATGATGAGAACTGGATTAAAAAAGAACCCGAATTCCAATTCTCCTATCACCCCCGCCGCCTGGGGCAACTGCCTGTCAATTATTCCTTTACCGCTATATATGGCAAATGGAAGGATGACGATAAAACAAGCTGGCACCAGGAGTACGAACTGTACTTTAGCCGGGACCCCCTCAAGTTGAGTGAGACCATGAACTTGCACCTGGGGACAGGCATTGAACACATACGCGAAAGCTATAACGATTTCTCGCAAAATATCTATAAATTTGATGCTACTCTAACTAAAAAATGGTCTGAACGGTTCAACACCTGGGTAGGCTATCATTATACCAAAAACAATGATACTTTGTTTGAATATAATAGTGATGATCTTAAACGTGAATTTAACTCCGGCTTTACCTACAAAATTGACAAAATGAATACCATCGGCGTAACCCGGAGTTATGACCTGGATCAAAAGCGTGTGGAAGACTTAGACTATATTTGGTATCGGAACCTCCACTGCTGGGAAGCCAAGATAACCTACGAGTCGAAAGAGGATAGAATCAAATTTGACATCAGTACTACTCGCTGGTAACCCCTCTCTGAAAGGAGCCTAATTTGTGTCTCAAAAGTTAACCCAGCTTATTAATGAACTCCAAAATAAAAGAATTATGGTTATTGGCGACATGGTAGCCGACATCTACCTGGAAGGGAAAATCTCCCGCATATCCCGGGAAGCGCCGGTCCTTATCCTGGAACATGCAGGAGAAACCGTGGTTCCCGGTGGTGCGGCCAATGCCGTCCATAATGCTGCGACCTTAGGGGGACAGGTATATGCTGTTGGTATTATCGGTGACGACAATGCCGGTCAGCAGCTTACCCAAGTCCTCAATCGCAAAAACGTCAACACCCAGGGCTTTATTGTTGATCCTTCCCGGCCAACCATCACGAAAACCCGGGTGATGGCTGGGGGACAGGCAACTGTGCGCCAGCAGGTTGTCCGCATTGACCGTGAAAGCAAGCAGGCACTGACCGAGAGTGTCGAACAGCAGCTGCTCCGGTATGTGGAAACCCATATCCGGCAAATGGACGCGGTAGTCATCAGCGATTATGGCAGTTACTCGGTTTTTCCGGCACTAAGAAAACTGGTCATTGAAGCCTGCAACCAAGCCGGTATACCTTCCATGGTAGACTCCCGCTATAATATTATGGATTATCAGGGAATTAAACTGGTTAAGCAAAACGAATCAGAAGCGGCCAATGCCGTCGGGCTTGCCGATCTTGACCAACAGTCACTTATACAAGCCGGAAAAAACCTGCTGGAACGCCTTGCCGCCGAAGCCGTATTAATTACCCAAGGCCCAGAAGGCATGACACTGTTTGAGTGCTCCGGCTCGATTGCTCATATTCCGGTCAGCAACAAAAGTGAAGTCTATGATGTCACCGGTGCCGGGGATACGGTTGTTGTCACCATGCTACTGGCGCTTGCCGCCGGCGCTTCCTATCAGGATGCCGCCTGTTTAGCCAACTTCGCCGCCGGTGTGGTTGTTCGCAAGCCGGGAACAGCTACCACTACCCCAACAGAATTGAAAACAGCCATTGGAGAATATCAACAATGAAAATCATCACCAGAGCGAAAATTGCGACAATTGCCAAGAAACTAAAAGCAGCCGGTAAAATCATAGTGCTTACTAACGGCTGCTTTGACATACTCCATGCCGGGCACGTACGTTATTTAGCCGCCGCCCGAGCCTTAGGTGACAGCCTAATTGTCGGACTTAACAGCGACCAGTCAGTACGTAGACTCAAAGGCCCTACTCGCCCTGTCAACTCGCAAGATGACAGAGCCGAAGTCCTAACCGCCTTAGCGGCAGTCGATTATGTAGTCATCTTTGAAGATACCACTGCCGAAAATCTAGTGGCAGAAATAAAACCTGATATCTACGCCAAAGGCGGCGACTACACCATAGAAACCTTGCCTGAAAGCAAAATAGTAACCGCTCACGGCGGCCGTATAGTATTAGTGCCGGAAGTACCGGGGCGGTCGTCCAGTAATATCATCAAGAAAATAAGCGGAGAAGCATGAAACGTGACCATCTCCTCGATAGGAGGTTTCCATTGAATTATCGTAACATTCTCATCGTTAAACTCAGCGCCATCGGCGATATCATTCACGCTCTACCTGTGGCAGCAGCACTCAAACAAAATTTTCCCCAAGCTCGTATTACCTGGGTAGTGGAACTACCAGGTTATGACTTATTAACCAACAACCCAAATGTTGACGAAATCATTATTTTTGATAAACCCCGATGTAAAACCCTGAGTGGTTTTCTTCGTTATGCTCCCAGTTTCATCCGCACACTGCGCCAACATCAATTTGACCTAGCACTTGACCTGCAAGGGCTGTTTAAAAGCGCAGCTATTACCTATCTGAGTGGCACACCTAAACGCCTTGTTTACTGCAATGCCAGGGAACTCAGCGACAAAGTGAGCCAAAAAGTCTGCGGCCCAAACAGTAACGGTCATATTGTCGACCGTTATCTAGATGTACCCAGGGAACTGGGCTGCCAAATTACTAAACCTGAATTCACTATAAACATTACTGACAAAGAAGCTACGTTGGCGGCAGTCATCGCCAAGCAAGCCGGACTGGCTATTACTAACCCCTATGTGGTATTAATTCCTGGCACCAATTGGCCGAACAAATGCTGGCCGCCAGGACATTTTGCCCAATTGGCCGAAAAGCTATTTGAACAAGACCTAATTCCCGTTTTTGCGGGAAGCAATGCTGATAGAACTGCTATGGACGAAATTACTGCCAACATGACAATTCCGCCGGTAGACTTAACAGGTAAAACCTCACTAAAACAATTAGCGTATATTATTAAAAATGCCAAAGCTGTTGTTGCTGGTGATACTGGGCCGATGCATTTAGCGGCAGCCTTAAAAACTCCTGTGATTGCGTTATTCGGCCCAACAGACCCAAAACGAAATGGACCTTACAGCGAAAGACATATTGTCCTAATGGCCGACCGCACTTGCCACGGATGTTGGCAGCGGAAATGTCCTGAGGGGGAAGATTGTTTAACCACGATTGGTGTCAATGAAGTGTTTGAGGCTATAATGACTCATTGCGGTTAAGCTGAAACAGGTAATATTTTACCCGGTTATAAAGCTTTCACTTATTGCATATAGTGGATTTCGAAAATATATGTTACAATAACTTAGCACAATTTGTATGGTCATAGCTTATAGTTGCGGGAGGAGAGTCCTTGAATATATTATTGGTTGTGCCGCGCCTAAATATTGGCGGGGCCGAGACCTATGTCGCAACGACTGCGGTTGCTTTGCAACAACGTGGCTTGACTGTGTCGGTTGCTTCAGGTGGGGGAATGCTGGCCGATATGCTGCGTGCAAAAGGAATTAAGCATTATTTTCTTCCAGTTCGTCTTAATACCAATTTATCAGCTTACTTACTGGAACAAATCATTAGAAAGAATCACATCAAGATTGTCCATGCCAACTCTGCTGCTGCCGGGATTATTGCAGTTAGGGCAAAGCAGAGAACCCAAGTTCCAGTTATTTATACTGCCCACGGAGTATTTGGACATGATGCTAAAGAAATGACTATTAATCATTGTGATAAAATCATTTGTGTAAGTGAGTATGTACGGAAATATGCAATCGAAAAAGGCTTTCCAGCCCATAAGTTAATTACTACCTATAGTGGAATTGATCTAAATAAATTTAAACCTAATAGGAATAAAACCAGTACGATTCGCAAACAACTCGGTATCCCTGAGGACGCATTTACCATTGCTATCGTATCAAGGATAAAAAACTTGCAAAACAAAGGGCATGCCGATATTCTAAAGATACTGGAAAGCTATAGTGGCGCGCAAGACTGGCATTTAATGGTTATTGGAAAAGGCAAAGGGATATGGCCATTGAAGTATTATATTTGGAAAAACAATTTGAGTAATCGGGTACACTGTATGGGACATATTGTTGATGTGGAGGATGTGTTAGATGGTGCAGATACCATGGTACTGCCGTCTAATTTCGAAACATTTGGCTTAGTGCTGGCAGAAGCCATGGCCATGGAAAAACCGGTTGTGACCTATGCTGTCGGCGGTACACCGGAAGTGATTGATCATGAACGTACAGGTTTTTTGGTAGAGAAAAATAACTTAGACGAATTATATCATAGATTACTTACGCTTGCCGATAATAAAAATCTGCGTATGGAAATGGGATACCAAGGGCGGAGCTGGGTAGAGAAACATTTTGATAGCAACATTATGATGACTAAGCTTGTCGAGATTTATCAGGAGTTGGGAAGATAGAAGCATACTTTTGAATAACGTAGAAAATTTACTTATTTACTATGGGATTATATCTTCAATAAAGCTATGATTTAGGAGATGAATAACTTGGACTACAAGAGTTATTTACTTGCAGCTATAGAAGATCACCGTATATTTAGCGGTCGCAGAGAGGTATCTCTGACTGATGAAATGCCTATCGGATATGGCATTGACGATAATTATGTACGTTGTATGGGGGCTTCTATAACCTCTCTCTGTATAAACAATCCTGAGGCGAATTTTGTATTTCATATTTTGGCAAATGGGTTGAAAGACGAAAATCAGGAAAAAATTAAGGAAATGGCAGAACGCTTTCATAGTAACATTCATGTTTATTATATCAACAACGAGGTCTTTAAAAACCTACCAAGCCAGATGCATTTACCCTTACCAACTTATTATAGATTCATACTGCCGGCTTTGTTGGACGTTCCGAGAATAATATATTTGGATGCCGATATTATTTGCTTGGGTAATATTCAAGACGTATTCAAAATGAATATGGATAACAAAGTGATTATGGCTGTACCAGATTTAGAGTTGTTAGCAAATAAAAGAATTTGTGAGTTAGGATTAAAAAATCATACTTATTTTAATGCAGGAATGCTGATAATTGATATAAGCAAATGGAATGAGCAACGGGTAGTAGATCGGGTTCTCACTGTATTGCAGCAAGAGCCCCAAAAATTCCGATATCTTGATCAAGATGCATTAAATCTAGTTTTAACCGGTATGGTAAAATATTTAGGAAAGGAATGGAATCGTATTAATACGCCTGATATGGTGGATGATGGGATTCTATTCCTGCATTTTGCTGCCCACCCAAAGCCGTGGAATATTGCCTGGAACAAAAGTAATTTATGTAATGATTTTACTAAAAAAATATATAGTACCTACGAAAATTTATCGCCATGGGCAAATTCTAGCCCTGCAATGCCACAAAACTATAAAGAAATGAAAAACTATGCCAAATGTTTACTACTAGCAGGGGACTATCCCAAAGGGCTTCAGTGGTACGGACGATATTTGAAAACCAAATTAAAAATAAAAGTGTGCAGGTAAGTGATGTGAAAAAATTTTTAGTTATCAATACTTCCTATTTCGGCGATGTATTATTAACCGATACTTTGTGCCGTAATATCAAGCTGGAATATCCGGATTCACGAATTATTTTTATGGTAAACAAACCTTTTTATCAAGCAGCGCAATATCTGGAAGGTGTAGACGAAGTTCTCTGCTATGATAAAAAAGGTGAACATAAAGGCATTTTTGGTATTTTGAAATTTTTGCAGCAATACCGGCAAAACTATAAAGACAGTATTGATGTGGCTTTGGTACTATATGGCAATGAGCGTGGTATCTTCATTGCTAACGCCTTTGGTGCCAACACCATTATCAGCAATAATCGCGGCCTTTTGCATTATCTTTTTTATACCCAGCTAGGAGAAGAGAGCAGGCAAGGATCTGTTCAGCAGAATAATGCAAATTTGTTGAAAACCTTGACAAAAAAAGATGTCAGTGAGCTTCCCATTAAGTATAATCCTCCCCCAGAGGCTGTTATTTATGCGCAGCAGTTGCTCCAACCGTTACTCATTACGCCGGGAACGAAGGTAATCGGACTATGTGCGACAAGCAAAAAGGTTGAGAAAGACATACCGGTAGCTACCGCCGTAACCGTTATTGCCGACCTCAACCAGGCCGGTAAAAAGGTAGTTTTAATGGGCTCAGGCACCAGAGCGGCCGAATATGCGGCCGAACTCCACGCCCGTGGGTGCAGTACTTTTCTTGACTTGACCGATAAGACAAGCATTACTCAATTGGCTGGCGTGATTCAACAATGTGCGGCAGTGATCAGCGTCGATACAGGCACACTTCATCTTACCTGTGCTTTGAGCGTACCGCTGGTTGCCTTGTTTTACATTAACGACGCTAAGCACTTGGAAAAATGGGCACCTGCAAAATACTATCCCCATGTTTTATTGACAGGAGATATAATGGCAGAAGACATTGTGAAGGGTTTAAAGACGTTATTAGTTAAGTGAGGACATGGTATGAGAAATAAAAATCTATTCATTGTAAATACACCGTTTCACTTATTAACGGTGTTTATTCTATTAAAAGGACGCTTTAGCAGTGATGAAAACTATTTAGCATTGATTCATCCCCATGGCTATGAAAAATGGCAGGATAGTCCAATTATGCGCTATCTGTCTTCCAACAATTGTGGCTGGCAGCAGGTATTTCCTTTGGGGAACTGGCTTAGTAGCCGGCATAAAACTACAAGTTATAAACAGCAGGTAGCAGCAGTTAGAAATACAATCGGCAAAATTGGCATCAACAACCTTTATTTAGGCAGCGATATTGATGTCCAAAATCAACTGTTGGCCGGGACTCTGAATATCGACAAATTTTATCGTTATGAAGATGGGCTTTACTCCTACTATAATGAGGATCGGCGAAGACCTCTGGGACATAGGTTGTTTCATCAAGGCAAGATTTATATCCTGAAACTTATGGCAGGGATTAATGGTAAAGTGAGCATTAATACCACAACCGCCGGTGATAATCCTTCAGGTATTGGCGATTTTATGTACAAACCAGAGCTCTTGCAGCGGTTTTCACCACAATCCTATGCCATCGAACGTCTTATGATTGAACAAGCCCTGCAGGATCTTACCGGGAAAGGCCTGCTCAACCCAGTCATGAAGAAAAACAGCATTTTGTATCTAAGCCAGCCACTGGTAGAACAAAAGAAGCTTACTCGCGAAGAAGAAATGGTCATTCTTCGCGAAATACTCTGCCAGATTAAGGGGAAAGGTTGCCTGTTATACAAACCGCATCCCAACGACAGTGCCGACAAGCTCGACCATTATCGCCGGACTTTCTCCGATATGACCATTTATAATTCGATTGAGCCTGTCGAGCTATCATTTGCCTATGAAACAAATTTAAAGGCTGTAATTAGCTACCAATCATCGGCATTACTATTTATTGATAAATTTTCCCCGCAAAAAATACCAGCCATTAGTCTGACCAATTTTTACAAACAGCCACTGCATTCTGCATATGTAGAGATTATGCAGAATGCAGGAGTTTGTTTTCCAAAAAATCAAAGCGAAATTGCACAGTTCATTAGCTGAGTAACAGAGCTGTGCAACGTCAATTTACCAAACTTATTATGAGGGAGAGTAGAAATGATATTCACCCTATTTCTTATAGCAATTACCGGTATCTTCATCGGATTGTATGCCAAATTTTATAAACGGATTCCTATTCTAATGTATCATCGCATAGCTACCGTTCCTGGCGAAAGAAATTCCCTGCCGCCGGAAAAATTTAAAGAACAACTGGATTATCTGCAAAAAGAGGGTTATATCACTATAACCCTCAATGATTTATACCGACATTATGTGCAGCAAGCACCGCTGCCGCTCCGGCCAGTCGTCTTGACTTTTGATGATGGCTATGACGATAATTATGCTATCGCATTGCCGCTGCTACGGGACCGGAATATGAAAGCTGCTGTTTTTCCTATTACCAATTGGATCGGTAAGGAAAATAAATGGGAGAACTTTAACCAGCAAATTACCCGAACTATGGATTGGGATAAATTACGTGAGTGGAAAACCGCTGAAATGGAGATTGGTTCCCATACGCTTGACCATCCTTTTCTCACTCAATGCGATGAGCATAGGTTAGAGCAGGAACTTAGGGCAAGCAAAGTAATTTTAGAAGAACAGTTAGGCAGTACAATCGATTTTCTCTGTTATCCATACGGTTTTTTTGATGATACAATAATAAGAGTTGCCCAAAAGGCTGGATATAAGGGCGCTTTGGCTATTTATGATAACGTGCCCTTATGGCAGCAAGACCTTTTCGCTTTACCCAGAATACCTATTCCCGCCAGACAGTCCCTATGGGAATTCAAGCTCAAAGTTGGCCGGTTGCATATTATTTTTATTCTGCTGAGGCAGCTGGAACGTAATTGTAAACGATTGCTGCGCAAGTTAAGTTTATTGGGTATTGTATGAGAAAGGAGGGGAATTTTTGCGAGTATTGATTATTGGACAGGATTATTTTCATTATATGAATTCAATAGTTAAGGCTTGTGAGATGCTGGGACATGAGGTTCTTAAGGTGGTTTCCCCAGAATTCAAAAAGCAAAAGGGAAATTACTGGAAGATGAGAGCGGTTAAGCTTGGAATGAAAAATATAGAAACAAAATACTACAAAAAGCTGAATCTTCAGTTTGTGAAGACAGCCAAGGAATTCAAGCCAGATATTTGTATATTTATTAATGGCAAAGACATTACGCAGGACTTTTTAATATATTTAAAGGAAAACCAAATTAGAACCAGATTATTCATGATAGACAGTATTCAAACAGCTGCTTTTCGTCCTTTCTTGAGAAATTTGAGATACTATGATAAGATTTTCTCTTATGAACCATCTGATTTAGAATTTTTGGCAGACAAGCATAATGCAGTGCACTATTTATTTGTAGGATACGATAATTCTATTTTTTATCCCATACAGGAAATCAGGCAGAAAGAACATGATATTTGTTTTGTCGGCGCATTATACCCTTCACGATTGGAAATATTGGAGAAAGTTGCAAGTTATGCACATCGTCATAATGTAAAAATGATTGTGCATACGACCAACCGATATCCGCAAAAGTATATTTGGCATTCACCCAGAAATTTTTTCCGCCGTTTGAGATTTAAAATTAAATATCCGTATGTAAATAAGTGTATAATAGATGCTCCACTATACAACGAAGAATTATCGAAAATATACCAGAAAAGTAAAATATGTATTAACATGCATGCCGGAAAGCACAATAAATTGCATACAGGACCCAATCCAAGGACTTTTGAAATACTTGGCTGTAGGGCTTTTCAGTTAATTGATGCCGGACATTTGGATTATATCCACTTGGAAAATAAACGGCATTTAGTGGAAAATCAGGATATAGATGAGCTGTGCACAAGTATTGATTACTATTTACATCATGAAGAAGAACGCGAAAAGATTGCGACAGCAGGTTACCTATGGGCAAAAGAAAAGTACACAATGCAAGAGAGTGTGCGGAAGTTGCTAGAGTAGAAAAATATTACAGATTTTGGGGAAGTTTTGCATGAAGATATCAATTGCGCTTTGTACGTACAATGGTGATAAATATTTAAAAGAACAATTAGACAGTATCTTATATCAAGGTAGAAAGCCTGATGAGGTTGTTATCTGTGATGACGGGTCAATAGATAATAGTTGGGATATTTTGAAAAAATTTAAAAAAGACGCACCATTTGATGTACAATTAGTTAAGAATGAAAAGAATCTTGGTTCGACGTTAAATTTTGCTAAAGCTATTTCAAGATGCTCTGGAGATATTATCTTTTTAGCAGATCAAGATGATGTGTGGATTCCTAATAAAATTGAAGTAATGATGAATACCTTCGAGTCTGATGATAACGTAGGAATGGTTTTTAGCAATGCCGTGTTGACTGATCAGTATCTTAATCCATATGCAAAATCACTTTGGGAAGGGGTAGGCTTTAATGAAGCTATCCAGCAGTTATGTATCGATGGACAATTATGGAGAATACTAGGCAGACAAAGTTGTGTGACCGGGGCAACAATGGCTTTTAGAAGTAAGTGGAATTTCATGATTTTTCCTTTCCCAAAAGATTGGGTTCATGATGAGTGGCTTACGTTTTTATTGGATTTAATAACTGTGGTAAAATTTGTTCCGGAAAAACTGATAATGTATCGTCAACATCAAAAACAGCAAATTGGTGTACGATTGAAAAAAAAGAATTTGATAGTAAGGTTAAGGAGCATTATTTTCCCAGATCGAAGTCGCCATCGATATAAAAAGAGAATTAGCCGTTTAAGTGATGTGTTAGCAAGGATGAAAGACTATGACCAATTTTTACGTGAAAATTTTATGCTTAAAGAAATGCAGCATCAATTAAACCATTGGAGCATAAGATATACTCTTCCTAAAAACCCTTGGAAAAAATGGAATATAATTTATCAAGAAATTATTCGTGGCAATTATTGTAAATATTCTCAAAGTAATATAATGGCGATTAAGGACTTTTTTGAGTAATTATTAGATAAAAATTGCACGCCGATTAGAATTTGCTGAGGGAAGGTCTTACTTGTTAAAGCTTGCTGTTATGGGAAAACGTTAAACAGCAAGCCGGATGCTCAGTGCGTATAGAAGACATTATAGGTAAGTTACTAGCGTTCTATGCAGCAGATATTTGTGAATGATAAGGGAGGAATTATGAATGACAGCGTTGACACAAGGCCGCAGTATCTTAGTTACTGGCGGTGCTGGTTTTATTGGCAGTAATTTCATTCGTGTTTTATTGGATAATTTTAACGACTTCAAGGTTATCAACCTAGATAAACTGACTTATGCCGGAAATCTGGACTCGCTACGTGAGGTTGAAGCCAATAAAAATTATACTTTTATTCAGGGAGACATCTGCGATCAAGGATTAGTGGAAAGTGTGTTTTTACAGCATCAGCCGGACACTGTAATTCATTTTGCCGCAGAATCTCATGTAGACAGGTCTATTGATGGACCTGGCGAATTTATACGTACTAATATTAATGGTACCTTCGCCTTATTAGAGGTTGCCCGCAAGCATTGGCTTGGTTTAGGACAGCAAGCAAAACAGAATTTTCGTTTTGTGCATGTTTCCACTGATGAAGTTTACGGATCATTGAGTGATACCGGTTTTTTTACTGAAGATACTCCCTATGCTCCCAATTCGCCCTATTCGGCGTCGAAAGCGTCTTCCGACCACCTGGCAAGAGTGTACTTTCATACCTATGGGCTACCGGTCCTAATCACTAATTGTTCAAATAATTACGGACCATATCAGTTTCCGGAAAAACTTATTCCGTTAATGATCCTTAATGCCTTGGACGGAAAATCATTACCTGTCTACGGCATAGGGCATAATGTGCGTGATTGGTTATATGTTGAAGATCACTGCCGGGCTCTACTTGCGGTATTAGAGAAGGGGACGCCCGGCGAAAAATACAATATCGGCGGACATAATGAAAAAACTAATCTAAGCATAGTACATACTTTATGTGATATTCTCGATGACCAACAACCACGTTCCGATGGTAAAACGTATCGTGAGCAGATTAAATTTGTTACTGACCGCCCAGGGCATGATCTGCGGTACGCAATTGATGCAGCTAAAATTAAACGTGAACTGGGGTGGATGCCTGTCGAAACCTTTGAAACAGGTATTGTTAAAACCGTTGAGTGGTATCTGGCGAATCAGGAGTGGTGCCGAAGGGTTACTGATGGCAGTTATCGCCGCGAAAGACTGGGGGTAGGCCGATAATCATGGCTGTGAAAAAAGGGATTATTCTTGCGGGCGGATCAGGGACCCGGCTATATCCGATAACCCGGGCTGTCAGTAAACAACTTGTACCGGTATATGATAAGCCAATGATATACTACCCATTGTCAACGTTAATGTTAGCCGGAATTAGAGATATATTGGTAATAACGACACCGCAAGACCAGGCTGCATTCTATACACTGCTTGGAAATGGCGAACAATGGGGCATCAACCTTTCCTATGAAGTTCAATCGAGTCCTGATGGATTGGGCCAAGCGTTCTTAATTGGGGAGAAGTTTATCAGCGGGGAAAGCTGTGCATTGGTTTTGGGTGACAATATTTTTTATGGTTACGGTTTTAGTGAAAAGTTGGCAGGCGCAGCGCAGCAGTCAGCAGGTGCGACAGTATTCGCTTATTGGGTAAAAGATCCCGAACGGTATGGTGTTGTGGAATTTGATGCTAATGGACAGGCGGTAAGCCTTGAGGAGAAACCGATTCAGCCAAAGTCTAACTATGCCGTGACTGGCTTGTATTTCTATGATGAGCAAGTTGTTGAACTGGCAAAAAGCTTAAAGCCTTCAGCACGAGGCGAGTTGGAGATTACCGACTTAAACCGTCTTTACCTTGAGCAGCAAGTCTTACGGGTGGAAACACTTGGACGTGGTTATGCCTGGCTTGATACTGGCACTTATAATTCGCTGCTACAGGCATCTAATTATATTGAAACCATCCAGGAGCGTCAGGGGTTGATGGTTGCTTGCCCGGAGGAGATAGCCTACAGACGGGGATATATTTCGCGTGAACAGCTAGTCGCAATAGGTAATGTCATGTGCAAAAATGGCTACGGGAAATATTTGTTGCAGCTGGCTGGAGAGAATAGCGGACAGGGGATGCTATAATGAAGGTAATTGAGACCAATATTGCTGACGTACTTATCATTGAACCTAAGGTATTTGGCGATTCGCGTGGTTTTTTTCAAGAGACATGGCAAAATGAGCGCTATCGAGAAATTGGCATAACAGGAAACTTCGTGCAGGATAATTTGTCACTCTCATCCAAAGGTGTTTTAAGGGGGCTTCACTATCAACATCCCCATGCCCAGGGAAAGTTAGTTTCTGTTGTGCAGGGAGAAGTATTTGATGTGGCCGTTGATATTAGATTTGGGTCACCTACCTTTGGTCAATGGGTGGGCGTAAGTCTGTCAGGTAAAAATCACCGTCAATTGTGGGTACCGCCAGGCTTTGCCCACGGTTTTTGTGTTGTTAGTGATGCTGCTTATTTTATGTATAAGTGCACAGAAATATATACTCCAGAGGCCGAAGGCGGGATTGCCTGGAACGATCCGGATATTGGTATAGTTTGGCCTTTAAAGGATGTTTCCCTATCTGAAAAGGACAGCCGGAGTCCTGTGTTAAAGGATGTAGACCCTGGAAGGCTGCCAACTTATATATAGGAGTGATAACTTTGAAGATATTAGTTACAGGGGCAAATGGTCAACTGGGGCGGGAAATTGCCAGACAGGGAACTGAGTATAACTTGTTCTTGACAGATCAAGATACATTAAACATTACCGATGGGGCTGCAGTAACTAATTGTATTCAGCAACTTAAGCCGGATGTTGTTGTTCACTGCGCCGCCTATACAAATGTTGATGGAGCAGAGTCTGATCCTGACGGGGCTTTTCGTGTAAATGTTGTTGGTTCGCAAAATATGGCGGCAGGTTGCCTGGAAACCGGGGCACGGCTGGTATATGTCAGTACAGACTATGTATTCGATGGTTTTAAAAAAGAACCTTATCGCGAGTTTGATGTAGTTAACCCTCAGACTGTGTACGGTCTTACCAAGATGCAAGGTGAACAAATTATCCGGCAGATTCTGGGCCGGCATTATATTGTGCGTACAGCTTGGCTATACGGAGATGGAAATAATTTTGTCCGTACGATGCTACGGTTGGCAAGCCAAAAGCAACCACTGCGGGTCGTAGCCGACCAATTTGGTACTCCTACCTCGACTACTGACTTAGCTCGGACTATATATAAGCTGATTCATAGCGATTCCTATGGAACCTATCATGCAACCTGTCAGGGACAATGCTCATGGTATGAATTTTCCACTGAAATTTTTCGGCAGCATGGTTTAGCTGTGAAAGTTATGCCGGTGACTTCCGCTGAGTTTGTTCGACCAGCTATGCGGCCTCAATATTCCGTACTGGATAATTATATGCTGCGAATGACGGTTGGTGATCCAATGCATACTTGGCTGGAGGCACTGAAAGAATGGACTATCGGTAAAAAGTAAATTTTTTTACTGCAGGAGGAAATGTTTGTGGTTGATTTTAAGAACATTCCAATCTTTATTATTTCATACAATAGGCTTTATGACCTTCAGCAACTTATTTTGAGGCTTGAAAAAGATGCCTATACAAATATAATTATTCTTGATAATGCATCAACAGACAAAGAATTGCTAGACTATTTACACAACTTACCATACAAGGTGCATTTATTAAATAAAAATTTTGGTCATAGGGTTTTGTGGCAATGTGGATTATTTAATGAAATTATTGAAAAAAATTATTATGTTTTAACTGATCCCGATATAATACCAGTTGAAGAATGTCCCAATAATTATATTGAACACTTTTACAACATATTACAACTTTACCCACAAAAGGGGAAAGTAGGATTTTCCTTAAAAATCGATGACTTACCAGACTTTTTTGTAAATAAATATGATATAATTCGCTGGGAGTCATTTTTTTATGACAAAGAATTATCTCAAAATCCATTATTTTATGATGCTGATATTGATACAACTTTTGCACTATATCGTCCTGGATATCCTGAAAATTTTTATAATGCTATTCGCACCGGATTTCCGTATACAGCTCGTCATTTAGGATGGTATATTGACAATAAAAAATATGAAGTATACTTTAAATCGGCAAACTCAAGTTTTTCTTCTTTCGATGATTCTGCAATAAACAATATTAGGTTTGCTATTATTAGCAAATTACTCGAAAAACAGAAAAACATTGATTTGTATACTTTAATTAAAAAAATAATAAAGCCAGAATGGTCAAAAGAAGTTATAACATTTAAAGCAATTTTCAAAATAATGGTTTTTTTAGTATCCAAAAAAATTAGACAAATTTTTAAAAAGTAAAAGAGCAACCTCTTTGGTACTTTTAATAAAGGGTAGACTTGTCTTGCGAGAAGGAAGACAATATTTTATGAATTTTAATCACCTGTTTTTTAACCACATAGCAAAGAACATTCTTAACTGGTAAAATCCTAGATATGTGCAATGACCGAGGCCGAAGCCATCGAGTGGGCAAGCAATGGATTCGGCATGATCTATGGAAAAGTGATTTTCTTTTCGACATGCGCGGCATTAGAAAGTTTCCCTTCTGTGAGGAGAGAGCATGGACTTCCTCAGGTGTATTCGACCATTGAAACGGTCGAATACACCTGTCTCCTTCTCTAAGGAGTGCTTTAAGGCGGTCATAGTGTAAAATCAGCTTTGATAGTGAAGACATTGGTTTTGTATGATTACGATGCTCTTCGAGCCTCGGAATAAAATTCGGCAATGTTGACATCACCGAGAAACTTAAAGATACCACTGGTTTCCAGCGGCTTGACAGAGGATACCTTGACCGTGTTCTTGGCGCGGTTGTTGTTTGTCAGCAACAAGCTACCGCGGCTGCCCTGTCCCCAGTAGAAAGAACCCTTGCCAAGCTGGATTTTCATATTATTGATGTGAGTTTTGACATAGGCGGAAGGGAAGGTTAGGTGGTCAGCTAAATCACTGTCGCCCCGCGCTATCAGGCTGACGACCAGGCTGGGTGTTGCTTTGCCTTCTAAACGGATTGCAGCGTAAAGTTGCCGTCAACGCTCAACCAGTAGCCGTCAGAGTTGCTTGCAAACGGCTGATAGCTTGATTTCGTCCGCTTCTGGCTGAGAATATCGCCGTCATATTTTGCAAAGCCTGTCGACCATTCCTTTAGTGTAAAACCGTATGCTGCAGTACCGCCGTCAAGTACCTCCAGCTCATCTCGGAACTCTTTTTGCAGCTCGGCTAACATCGAATGAACATATTGTGCATCATTTGCAGTTACCCGGTCAGCAGCTTCCTTAATCCAACCAGCGGCCTGCATCCGGGTATAGGGTTTGGCTCCGGTTCGCATGCTCCGGATATACCCGAGCCCGTCGAGTTTTTCCAGTTGGTTATATACATTGCTGCTAAGCGGAATATTAGCCGACAGGCGGTTTTCGTAGGTTAAGTGACTGTCGGCGGCGAAAGCGGTTGGCGAAAAACTCGCCAATGCCAGCGAAACAGCCAATGCTAAAACCTTCGGTTTCATGTGGCGCATAATCATTCTCCCTCGTTTGTTTATTGAATATTACAGTATTCGTTACTCAACTTTGTATTTCCTTGCTTAAAAGGATATAAATAGACAAGAAATGTGTTATCAGGCGCATTTTTACAAAAGAAATGCTTCTTTTACAAATTATCAAATGAATTTGAAAGGATTTTCCTAACTAATAGAGAATAAAATACCGTTAAATGCTAAAATTCAGGAGTGGTTAAATGCATCGCTATTATCTACGTCTGCTGTCTTTCGTATTATGTTTTATGATTTTGAGTACAAACTTGTTGTTTGCAGAACCAGCTCTTCCGGTTCCCGGTTCTGTTGCCAAACAGGAAATCAACACCTATCGGCTGAGTAAATACGATGTGATGAACATTGTTGTTTTGGGAATGCCCTCCGCCGCCAGCGAGTTAGGCTTTAGCAATATTATGGTCGGTCCTGACGGTTTTGCCAACCTGCCTTATGTAGGTTCCGTTTATCTCAGTGGTTTAACGATCCCGGAGGCAACGGTACTTTTGACCGAAAAACTTGGTCAATACATAAAGATTCCCGGCATGACCATTATGATTACATCCTATGGGCCACGCCAGGTTTATGTTATGGGGGAAGTGGAAAAACCGGGTATTTATGACCTGCGGTGGGAGCGGATGAACATCTTATCGGCTATTTCCAGCGCTGGCGGCATTGGCAAGCGTGGACAGCCTAAGCGTGTCCAACTAGTACGGATGGTGGATAACGAAATTGAGACAAAAGAAATCAATTTTAAACAGCTATTGAAAAAAGGCGATTTAACTCAGAATATTGAAGTTCGCGATGGTGATTTGATCTATGTGTCGAGATCTGGGCGCATAGACTTCCAAGCTGATATTATGCCGCTTGTTAATACCTATTTCCTGTATAGAGCGATAAGGGACTAGAGAATAGTGCATTATCAAATACCATGTAAGGAGCTGTGACTGTGGAAGAACAAGATACCATCGATTTAGGACAAGTCTGGCAGGTTGCCAAGGCTAATCAGAAAAGGTTAATCGGCATTATTGTCGCTTCAACACTGATTGCTTTGGTTCTGGCTTTTATATTACCAAAACAATACGAATCCACGGTGCTAGTACGGGCTAAGAACCAGACGCAGACTGGAATTTCCCTTCAAGCAACCGCTGCTCTGGCCCTATTGGGCGGCTCAACCTCTGCGCCATTGCAAAGCTATCGGGAGATGCTTAAAAGCCGTAGTGTGCTCGAGCCTGTTATTGAGAAACTGGATTTGCCGGAAGAAGATAAAGAGAAATTAACAAATGAAAGTTTTGCGAAAACCTATTTAAAGTTTGAAAATCCCAAAGGAACCGACCTACTGCAGATTACAGCGACAGGCCGCAGCCCGGAAGAAGCGCAATTTATAGCAGCCAGTGTGCTCAGTTCCTTTCAACAGGTTCTTACCAACTTAAATCAGTCTGAGCAATCTCTTCAGATAAAGTTTCTTTCAGAACGAATAACTGTCGCCAAAGGTGAGATGGAACAAGCGGAAAAGAACCTGGAACAATTTAGACAGCAAACAAAAATCTATATTCCGGATGAACAAGCTAAGGCAGCAATACTGGCGCTTAGTGAAGCTGATCAAAAACTTGCCCAATTGCAGGTGACGGATGAAACAAACCGCGCTAAGCTGCAAGGTGTTGATAGCCAACTGCGTGAGCAAAACGCGGCAATGGCTAAGTTCAATATTGCAGAGAATGAGGTTGTCGGTAAAATCCGCACCAACATTATTGACAAGCAAATGAATCTGGTTACTCTCCAACAACGCTACACAGATAAGCACCCGGAAGTGATCCTGGCGAAAAAGGAAATTGATGAACTGACAGCTACACTGCAAAACGAAATCGCGAAGTCCATTCAGTCTGGTGCTAATATCCTGAATCCCATCCAGGGTTCGCTTTTAAATGAAAAAGTCGCAACCGAAACAGCGGTTATCGCAACCCAAGCGACTATTGCAGCGATGAAACAAGTCCAGGCTAAGACAGAGAAAGACATCAGTAATCTTTCCTCACAAGGCTTGACTTATATAGGTCTGGAACGTCAAGCTCGGGTTTCTAGGGAAGTGTATGCTGTACTTGTTCAGAACTATGAGCAGGCGCGGATACAGGAAGCCATGGAGAGTATGGATATTCAGGTAGTGGATGGGGCAAATCTGCCCAAAGAACCATCAGCACCGGGAAAGCTGTTGCTTACGGTGATTGGTGGAGTACTGGGAGTGATGTTGGCATTCGCTTATTTAATGATTGTTTATATGCGTGAAGCTAAGAGTGAACCAGCGATATATCATCATTAATTGCTTGTTTAGTAATTAATGGAGCGAGCTAGGTTTATTATACTCGGCATTAACTTAAAATAGTAACTCAACTTTCGCAGAGCCATAATCGACTCAACATCACGATTTAGCCAACACGAATGCATAAAAATAATCTTTCT
>NZ_BMBX01000041.1:0-21791 GCF_014634905.1 Sporomusa sp. GT1
CGAACACAGTAGTTAAGCCCATAAACGCCGAAGGTACTTGGCTGGAAACGGCCTGGGAGATTAGGAAGTTGCTGGTTATAAAAAGCACTCATGAAAATGAGTGCTTTGTGTTTGTATGTTCTGTATTAGGATAATAAAAAACCTGACCACTTAGGTCAGGTTTTTTATTATCTGGTATATGTAAGCCGAAGCCTTTAGCCAACAGTTTTGTAAGCTTGGGCTTTTGCTCCACAGATAGGACATTTTTCAGGAGCTTCTTTTTCGGCAATATGACCACAGACGGTGCAGAGATAGTAGTCAAAAGATTCATTGCTGCCTAAGCTGGCAAGAGCTTTTTGGTAGAGATCGGCGTGAACTTTTTCAGCTTCGTTGGCCAGATGAAAGGCGCGGGCAGCGGTGGTGTTGTTTTCCTCTTTGGCTACTTTAATGAATTCTGGATACATGGTTTCAAACTCGTAGGTTTCGCCTGCGATAGCTGCTTTAAGGTTTTCAGCTGTTGTTTTAATGCCGCCAAGTGCTTTTAATTCGGCATAAGCATGAAGGTGTTCAGCTTCAGCAGCAGCCCGGAATAATTTGGCTGCTTGCGCATGGCCTTCAGCATCGGCTTGTTTGGCAAAATACGTATATTTGCGGTTAGCTTGCGATTCGCCGGCAAAAGCGGCAGATAGATTTTTGTCAGTGCTCATTAAAAAATTCCTCCTTGAAATTAACTCAGTATAATTATCTAAGGATTATTATTATCCATTTTGCTTTGTTTGTCAATAGTTTAGCCAAATTTTATATATTTATTTAGCAAAAATGGGCAACTAGCAGGTAGTTGTCCATTTTCTATCCACATTTTCCATTATTTCTTACGTAAATAGCTCCATACTTTAGCGCTGGTATTACGCACACGGCGTAACGGGGCAATACTGATCCGGATTCTTGGTTTCATATCTTTTTGTGAGCCGAAGTCACCGCGCACAAAGTTGGTGGTTTTAGTTTTTTCCGGCTTTAGCACCTTTTTCAATACCAAAAGAGCTCTATCGGGACGGCTATAGTCGCCGCAGCTAAAGATGTCAACAGCGGCATAACCAAGCTCTGGATACGTGTGAATGCTTATATGGCAATGGTTTAGTAATGCCAATACTGTCAGCCCCTGAGGCTCAAACTTATGGTACGATAAATTAAGTAGTGTCATATTGGCTTCTTCAATGGCTGCTAGTATAGCGGTTTTTATGAGTTCAAAGTTATCCAGATTGTCAAAATTGCAACCATACATGTCTACTGACAGATGTCTTCCAATGGCTCTCACAATTATCGCCCCTTTATGGTTAATTATGTAATTTTAAGATAGAATAAACTTATATCATACTATTCAGATATAATTTATACAATACTTCATTATAGTTATATTATACAAAATTGTAAAGGGTTATTTCACCCTAACAGAAAATATAACTTTCTTAAAAACAGGATAAGGGCAACATCGGCTTCCACCGTCGCCAAAGGCTCGGTGCAAGCCGTGTTTTCTTTATAAATTCAGGACAAACTATAGAATGACTTTTCCATAACAGCCGTGCTTTATGTCTGACTTTAGGGCCGTATAGCAGGATTTGTTTGGCAACTGGTGAAGAAAATAGATAGAGGTATTTTTGAAAGGAGATATGCAGAGCATGAATACGAAACTAACTAAGTTGCTTGCCATTAGATATCCTATTATTCAAGGAGGTATGGCCTGGATTTCTGACGCTAAATTGGCTGCTGCTGTTTCCCAGGCTGGTGGTGCCGGTATAATTGCGTCCGGTGGACGTGATGCCAGTTATATAAGAGAACATATTCGTTTGGCTAAACAACTTACTGATAAACCATTTGGGGTTAATGTACAATTAATGGCTGACAATAAAGAGGCCATTGTGGATGTTATTTGTGAGGAGAAACCGGCGTTTGTTACCCTGGGCGCAGGTAATCCTATTCCGTACTTCGAAAGGCTTGCTCAGGCCGGGGTCAAGAAGATTCCGGTTGTTCCCAGTGTTAAGCTGGCTAAACGGGTGGAAGACAGCGGTGCTGACGCTATTATAGTTGAAGGCATGGAGGCCGGTGGCCATATTGGCGTATTGACCAGTATGGCGCTTATGACTCAGGTTATTCCGCAAATCACTATCCCGGTCATTGCCGCCGGCGGCTTTGCTGATGGCCGGGGGCTGGCAGCCGCTCTTGTTATGGGAGCCGCCGGTGTTCAAATGGGCACCCGGTTTTTAGTGGCCGAGGAATGCGGGGTTCATCCTAATGTTAAACAGAAGTTAATTAATGCTGTAGATACCGATAGTGTGGTTACAGGCCTGCTAGCCGGGCATGGTGTCCGTGGACTCAGAAATGCATTTACGGATAAGTTTTTGACTCTGGAACGCCAGTGTGCACCTCAAGCGGAACTGGATAAGCTGGCTACCGGTACTAACCGCCTGGCTGCTGTTGAAGGTGATGTGGATAATGGGGCCGTATTGGCTGGCCAAAGCTTGTTGCCGCTGAAAAAGGTAGAGCCGGCCGCTATAATTGTAGAAGCTATAATGAAGGAAGCGCGTGACGTGTTAGCAAATGCTCCTAATTTGCTGTAATGTCATGCTGTAAGTCAAAGGGCAGTGCCAATAAGCACTGCTCTTTGACTTACATACTGGTGTTGTATTGGAGCACAATAGCAGTATAGGGATAATGGCAGGAGGAAAAATGCATACTCTCCATCACGGCTTTTGGATTTATTTTTTTACCAGACACCACCCTAAGGTTTGGCAGTTTGTATTGGGCTCCATGCTGCCTGATTATATTTATGTGGTATTACTGATTATTATCATGGCTAATGGCTATGTGACCTGGCCGGAGCTTGGCAATCTAAGTCCCAGGGTGCTGATGGGCTTTGTATCCCAATTTCCCTGGGTAGTTAAAATTGATCTGATTGGCCACTCGGTGCCCATTTGGCTCGGCTGTCTGCTGCTCAGTTTTTTGCCGGGGATTAAACACTTCCGGCCGTTCATTATCGGCTGGGGTACACATCTGCTATTTGATGCGCTTACCCATGGCGCGTATTCTAATTTTTATTTTTATCCGCTGGCAGCTTACACAGTAGAAAGTCCGGTGTCCTACTGGGAAGGCAATCATTGGTTTCGGGAATTTGGCTATGTTAATACCGGACTTATGACGGTGGTTGCCATATATTTGGTTTATGAGTGGTGGAAAAAACGAAAAAGCATTCAATGATTACATAGCAGGCATTCATGTGCCGTGAAATCTGTAGATTTGCCAGAGGACAGCAGAATGACTTAGTAATGCTTATAACAAACACGATATTTGGCAATAATCGTTACTGATTAGTTTTTAAGGCTGATTTTGGGTAAATAATGGGCTTGCAATTAGGAAAAGGTCAAAGTAGAATAAAGTCAAAAGGTCAGTAAAAGTCAGTGATAGATGGCGGGAGGTGGGAATGTGAGCAACTTAGCCGATACTATTGAACAATGGATTTTGCGTCAGATATCACATCAACAGGATGAGATCGTCATTTTGCGGCGCAATGAAATGGCGGAAACGCTTGATTGTGCGCCTTCGCAGATTAGTTATGTGCTTAGCACACGCTTTACGTTAGAACGCGGTTTTATCGTCGAGTCCCGGCGTGGCTCAGGCGGCTTTGTCCGGATTGCCCGCATCCCGGTGCAGACTATTGTCTTCCAGGATGCCGCAAAGCAGATTGATGAGGATTTGAGTTTGGAAGAGGTAAAAGCAATTGTTGTACGCCTGAAGAATCATAATCTCATGACAAACCGTGAGGCTGCGTTGATTTATAAATGTTTTGCCTTCCTTTATGAGCGGCTGGAACCGCGAGAGCGCGTGCCGCTGCTGCGATCGCTCCTGATGACGTTAGCCGATCAAAATGAATGAGTACGGAGGCGATAGGTGTGTTATGTGAAGAATGCCAAAAAGAAACTGCCTGTGTGCACATTACCAAAATTATTAATCAGCAAAAGATTGAAAAGCATTTGTGTGAACAGTGTGCGCAAAAATCAGGCGAGATGATGGGCAAAAACATCAACAATCTCATAAGTAATAAATTTTCTATCCATGATTTTCTCAAAGATATGTTTAATTATACAGTGCCGGATAATGCCCGGAGCAGCTTAGCGCCTGTTTGCTCAGAGTGTGGTCTGAGTTATAGTGAGTTCAGCCGCAGCGGCAAATTTGGCTGCAGTGCTTGTTATCAGGCCTTTGGTGGACAGTTGGAGCCGCTGATTAAACGTATGCATGGTACGGCTGCCCATACCGGCAAGGTGCCGAAACGCGCCGGTGTTAAATTTAGCCTGCAGCAGCGCATTAAACACCTGCGCCAAGATTTGGAACAGCATGTCAATTGTGAAGAATATGAGCAGGCAGCCAAGCTAAGGGACGAAATCAGAGCATTGGAAAGACAGCTTGCCGAACCGGAGGCCAGGCTGGGCATGAGTGAGGAGGAATAGCATGACTACTATCGTGGAAAACTTGCTAAATCAGCCGCTTGTACCCTGGTTGAGCGGAGCCGGTCCGGAAGGCGAAATTGTGTTATCCAGCCGAATCCGCTTGGCTCGCAACTTAAGAAGTCAGCCTTTTCCCGGCCGTGCTTCTGCTGCCGAACTGGGCGAGATTGTCGCAGCGTTACAACAGGTACCGGCAGAGCTTGGCGAGGCCGACGGTCATAAATACGAATTGGCAGCCCTTGACGGGTTGTCGCCACTGGCAAGGAATGTATTGGTGGAAAAGCACATTGTTAGTCCCAGTCATATAACAGACCCCGAAAATCGTGCGCTCATTGTCCGTGACGATGCCAGTGTCAGTATTATGGTTAATGAAGAAGACCACCTGCGTTTGCAGTGTTTGGAGGCCGGACTTAATCTTGGCGATGCGCTGGATAAGGCCAATGCCGTTGATGATATTATTGAAGCTAAGCACGATGTTGCGTTTATGGATACTATCGGCTATCTTACCGCTTGTCCCACTAATATCGGTACCGGCCTGCGGGCCTCGGTAATGGTTCATTTACCTGCCTTGGTATTAACCAAACAGATGGGGCGCATGGTGGCTATAGCCACCCAATTGGGTCTAACGGTGCGTGGCTTATATGGGGAGGGCTCTGAGGCGGCCGGCAATGTTTTTCAAATATCCAACCAGGTTACTTTGGGCCGTAATGAACAAGATATTGTTACCAGTTTAAACGGGGTTGTCAAACATATCGTGGATAAGGAACGTATGGCCAGAGAGCTGCTGCTCAATGAGTCGCCCGATCTGCTGGCTGACAGGGTATGGCGGGCGTATGGCGTACTCCGTTATGCCCAAAGCATTTGTGCCAATGAAGCTCTGTCGCTGTTGAGCGAGGTGCGGCTGGGGATTGATCTGGGGGTTATTGACGAAGTACTGCCTGAAGTATTTACCAAGCTATTGGTAATGACCAGGCCAAGTTTCTTGCAGAATTTGGCGGGTGATACCGTCTTGCACCAAGCCGACAGCAATAAATTACGGGCCAAACTAATTCGTTCAAGCTTGCAAAAATCGCAATGACTGCTATAAGCTGACAGCATAAAGGAGGGAAAGACATTGTTTAACAGATTTACCGACAGAGCCCGCAAAGTATTAATACTGGCACAGCAGGAAGCGGCCAGATACGGACATGGATATATCGGCACCGAGCATTTGCTGCTGGGACTTTTGCGCGAAGGCGAGGGTGTAGCCGCTAAGGCACTGGCTTCGCTGGGATTAGAGGTGGATTCCGTACGGGAACAGGTAGAAACCATTCTGGGTACCGGCCAGGAGCAAGCCAACGATATCGGTTATACGCCGCGGGCCAAGAAAGTCATTGAACTGGCAATGGAGGAAGCCTTGCGGCTGGGTCATAATTATGTGGGAACAGAACATATTCTGCTGGGGCTGATCCGGGAGGGAGAAGGTATTGCCGCTCAGGTACTGACAGGCATGGGGGTAGACATTAACCTCATGCGTCAGCGGGTCATTGAAATGCTGGGTGGTTTTGCGATGTCAGGGCAGACGCCCCAGCCCAAAGTGCAGGGAGCTAAACCAGCGGCAGCCAGTAATACCCCGCTATTGGATGAATTCGGCCGTGATCTGAATAAAATGTCGCAGGAAGGCAAGATTGATCCTGTTATCGGCCGTGATGCCGAGATTGAGCGGGTTATTCAGATTACCCTCAGACGCACTAAAAACAATCCGGTGCTGATTGGCGAACCGGGGGTTGGCAAGACCGCTATTGCCGAAGGCTTGGCCAGACGCATTGTTGAAGGTCAGGTGCCCGAAATTCTGCGTAATAAACGCGTTGTTTCCCTCAATATGGCGTCCATAGTGGCTGGTACCAAGTACCGGGGTGAGTTTGAAGAACGTCTGAAAAAGGTAATTGACGAAATTCGTGAAGCCGGCAATATCGTATTGTTCATTGATGAGCTGCACACGCTGATCGGTGCCGGTGCTGCCGAGGGAGCCATTGATGCGGCCAATATCCTGAAGCCGGCATTAGCCCGGGGCGAATTGCAGGTTATTGGCGCAACCACTCTCAATGAGTATAAAAAATATATAGAAAAAGATGCGGCGCTGGAACGGCGCTTCCAACCCATCACGGTTGGCGAACCGGCTGTGGAAGATGCCATTGCCATCTTAAAAGGGATCAGGGACAAATATGAGGCCTTTCACCGGGCGCAAATTACCGATGAGGCCATTGACGCGGCGGTAAATCTGTCTCACCGGTATATTTCTGACAGGTTTTTGCCTGACAAAGCCATTGACTTAATGGATGAGGCCGCCTCACGGGTACGTTTGCAGGCATTTTCCATTCCGCCTGATGTCAAAGAAATAGAAAAACGCTTGGAACAGGTCCGGACGGAAAAGGAGGGGGCCATTGCCGCGCAGGAATTTGAGCGGGCAGCCAGCCTTCGCGATATGGAGCAGCAGATCCGTGAAGAGCTTGGCGGCAAGCAAAAGCAGGCAAAACAGCGCGGTAATGAACGTATTGTTGTTACCGCTGAGGATATTGCCCATGTGGTGTCTACCTGGACGCGCATTCCGGTTAAGAAATTAGCCGAAGAAGAATCCGAACGGCTGCTGAAGCTGGAGGAAATTCTCCATAACCGGCTGGTCGGCCAGCATGAGGCCGTGCAGGCGGTAGCCCGTGCCGTACGCCGCGCCAGAGCCGGACTTAAAGATCCTAAACGGCCTATTGGTTCCTTCCTGTTTCTGGGGCCGACAGGGGTGGGCAAAACCGAGCTGTCACGCGCTTTGGCCGAGGCCTTATTCGGAGATGAAACCGCGATGATTCGTCTCGATATGTCTGAGTATATGGAAAAACACACGGTGTCCCGGCTTGTCGGCGCTCCTCCCGGCTATGTCGGCTACGAAGAGGGCGGTCAATTGACTGACGCCGTACGCCGCAAACCCTATTCGGTTATTCTTTTGGATGAAATCGAAAAAGCCCATTATGATGTTTTCAATATGTTGCTGCAAGTACTGGAAGACGGCCGTTTAACCGATAGTCAGGGCCGGACGGTTGATTTTAAGAATACTGTCATTATCATGACCTCTAATGTTGGTTCACAGCATTTGAAAAAAGATGCGGCCGCGCTTGGCTTTTTATCAGGCGAACGCGCTAAAGCCAATGAGGGGGAAGCAGCTAAAAGCCGGGTATTGGATGAGGTCAAGCGGGTATTTAGACCGGAATTTTTAAACCGGATTGATGAGATCATAGTCTTTAGCAGCCTGACTGACGATGACCTTAAGCAAATTGTAGAGATCATGCTTCAGGAGGTAACCAAACGCCTGGTTCATGCTAATCTTAAGCTTGAACTGAGCGATTCAGCCAAGCAGGAATTAGTAAAAGAAGGCCGTGATCACGCTTTTGGTGCCCGGCCGCTGCGTCGTGCCATTCAAAAAATGATCGAGGACGAAGTATCTGAGATGATTATCAGGCAATCCATAACCGGCGGTGATACGGTACTTGTGGATGCAGCTGAGAATGGTAAATTAAAGTTTGCCAAAAAAGCCTAATTAGCAGGAAAATTGGCTTATAAGCGCGAAAAAGCACTCAAAATGAGTGCTTTTCGCTGTATTACCAGCATTGCCGCTGATAGGTTAAAAGGAGAATTCGTTTTGTCCAAAATTAAAACAAAATTTGTGTGCCAGGAATGTGGTTCAGAAGCAAGTAAATGGCTGGGACGATGTCCGGGCTGCGGTGAGTGGAATACCATGGCAGAGGAGGTGGCTGTCAAAAAGTCCGAAGCCCGTTTGACAGCAGCACCTGCGCCGAAACCGCGTCCCATTAATATGGTAGATACGTCGGCTATGCCGCGGTTGTTAACAGGTATAAGTGAATTTGACCGGGTAATTGGCGGCGGCATAGTACCCGGTGCGCTGCTCTTAATTGGCGGTGACCCGGGGATTGGCAAATCGACGCTGCTCTTACAGGTAGCCGCAGGTATTGCCAATGCCTATGGGCCTGTTTTGTACATATCTGGTGAAGAATCAGCAGCCCAAATTAAAATAAGAGCCGAAAGACTGGGAAAAATAAGTAATAATTTGTTAATTTTTACAGAGAATAACCTAGAGACCATTGTCCTGGAGGCATTACAGCAAAAACCGGCTTTTGTTATCATTGATTCCATTCAGACGATGTTTAGTCCGGAGATTCCGTCAGCTCCGGGCAGTGTCGGCCAGGTCAGGGAAAGTACCGGCAAACTGATGCGCTTTGCCAAAGAAAGCGGCATTCCCACAGCAATCATCGGCCATGTAACCAAAGACGGCAATATTGCCGGACCACGGCTCTTAGAGCACATGGTGGATGTTGTTCTTTATTTTGAAGGCGAACGCAGTTATGCGTTCCGGGTTCTCAGAGCCATTAAGAACCGGTTTGGCTCAACCAACGAAAGTGGTATTTTTTCTATGGAGGAACATGGCCTGGCTGAAGTTGCCAACCCTTCCGGCCTGTTGCTGGCCGAACGGCCGCAGGGTGCCCCCGGCTCGGTAGTATTAGCCTACCTGGAGGGTGTTCGTTCACTGTTAATTGAAATTCAGGCTTTAGTGAGTACTACCTGCTTTGGTATGCCACGCCGTATGGCGGCGGGATTTGACTATAACCGCCTGATTCTGCTCCTGGCAGTACTGGAAAAGCGGGTAGGACTCATGCTGGCTAACCAGGATGCATATGTTAATGCGGTAGGGGGATTTAAAATTGCCGAACCGGCAGCCGATTTACCGGTGGCATTGGCGATAGTGTCAAGCTTTCGCAATATTGCCGTGGATTCGAGTACCGTAGTTATGGGAGAAGTGGGCCTTACCGGCGAAGTTCGGATGATTAGCCGGGCTGAAGCCAGAATTACCGAGGCAGCAGCCCTCGGTTTCAAACGTTTTGTCATTCCTGCCGGGAATATTTCCGGCCTTAAGTTGCCCCGGACAGCAGGGCTGGATATTATTGGTGTTGCTAGTGTCAGCGAGGCCATGGAGGCGGTATTTGTATGATAAAAAGCCGGGAAGAACGCTCAGAACGTTTATGGGATTCCCGTTTTGTCAAAACCATAAAAACATTGGCGCCAGGTTCACCCATCAGAGATGGCCTGGAAAATATTCTTAGAGCTAAGATGGGAGCCTTGGTGCTGGTGGGGGATAACCCGGCCACACTTGAAATTGTTGATGGCGGGTTTGAGCTAAATTCAGAGTATACACCGGCCGGTTTTTATGAACTGGCTAAAATGGATGGAGCCATCGTGCTCTCCCAGGACGGTAAACGAATCTTGTCTGCCAATACCCAGCTGATGCCTGATCCAAGTATTCCAACCACTGAAACCGGCACACGCCATCGTACCGCCGAACGGGCGGCCAAACAGACCGGTGCGCTGGTGGTAGCCATTTCCCAGCGCCGTAATATTATTACCGTATACCTGGGGCAATTGCGGTACACGCTGAAGGATATTCCGGTAATACTCAATCGCGCCAATCAGGCACTGCAAACCTTGGAAAAGTATCGCAATGTGCTGGATAAAGGTCTTACTAATTTAAGTGCGCTGGAATTTGAAGAATTGGTCACCCTCTATGATGTGGCTCTTGTGCTTATCCGGGCCGAGCAGGTCAACCGGATTGCGATGGAAATTGAACGTAATGTGATTGAACTGGGCTCAGAAGGCAAACTGGTCAGTATGCAGATGGAAGAACTTATTTCCGGCGTAGATGTCGCCGCCTTATTAATTAAAGATTATTGCAATACTACTGAGTTAAAAGACTATGAACTGGTAAGAGAACAAATTGCCGAACTGCCTGAAGAGAACCTTGAGCCGTTCACGATATGCCGGATGCTGGGATATGGTGTTAGTCCCACCGCCATGGATATTCCTGTTGTGCCACGCGGCTACCGGGTGCTGAGACAGATTTCCCGCCTGCCGCTCTTAGTAGGGGAAAAGCTGGTGACGCATTTTAAAACCTTGCAGCGGATTTATAATGCCAGCCTGGCAGAGCTTGATGAAGTGGAAGGCATTGGCGAAGTGCGGGCCAAAGCAGTAAAAGACGGACTAAAGAGGGTGCGGGAGCAGGCCCTTTTAGACCGCCATCTGTAGGCCGGTAGCTTTATGTTGGTCACTTCTGATATAACTCTAAATTTAAGTCTTCCACAAACCGGGCGTAAGCCTGGTTTTCTTCTACTTTGACAATTTTGTAGCGTTTGTTTTTATCACTGATCAGTTCGTCGCCAACGCTGACCACCAGCGGGACATACATCAGGACTTCGTTGGTAGCTTCATCATGTATAATATAGTGGTCATACATTTTTTGCGGGGCTTGTTCGGGCTTTTGCTGAGTGGAAAACAGGCTAAGGGGCAGATAATGAAGCACTCCTGCCGTGGCAACGGCAGCTAAAACCAGGAAGCAAACCAGTTTGATCAAAAACTTTTTACTCAAACGGCTTCCCCCTTACTTTTTCCGTTTTTTACGCGGCCCTAAAAAATTAGTGAATTCATATTTAAAAAAGTGATGGAGCTTTTTCTTGGCTTCTTGCCAATTGCCGGTGCTAAGAAACAGAAAGGCAGCTATGCCAACAGTTAATACCGCCACCATTACCAAAATATCATACCCGGGGGCTGTGTCGGTAGGAACATAAGAAGTGGCCGTACCACCGGTATTATTATCGTTTATTTCCGTATAGGTACCAGCCTGACCGGCCTCGGCTTTGCCGCCGCTATTGCCGCCGGGCGGTCCCAGAAACGAAGGGACTACATTGGCAAATAATGTAATACTGCGCTCGGCAGCTTCGCGGCTATTATGCTCGGTTCCTACTTCCACTAATATTGCTCTGGGACTTAAATCCTGATTGTAATTACCACGGGCAATGAATATGCCGCGGATAAGCCCGCGATATTTGGCGTCAGTGGCGCGCTTAATGCTTCTGGCAAAGTCCAGGGTGGTTTTTTGATTTTGATTTTGACGTCCCACCACCAGCATCAATTTGCAGACAGACTGTCCATTGATGGTAGTACTGTATACTTTAAGCGGAGCGCTGTCGCGGTGGAGATCAAATAGGGCGATCGGCTGCTGCTGCAAAAGTTTCATGGCAGTACGCCGGGAGCGATGATAGGCATTGGCATCATGCGGGTCATGCAGGGTCTTGGAATGAATAACCTGGTAGCCCAGTTCGGTTAATCTCTTTTCAAAGGCATCGCCGACAAGCATGATTGAGCCTTTGCCTTTTTGAGAAGGTCTGCCGTCAGTAGGAGTATAGGATTCGTCGGTGTGAGTATGATAGATAGCAATTTTGGGCTTAGGTGCATTGGGTGGTGGCGCCTGAACGAAAATTGCGTCATCAGGAGCTTGGGCCGAAACCTTTTCTATGGTCCGGCAGCGGGCTATTGCGCCTTCCACCTCAGTAATTTCATACAAGGTATCATTTTCAGCAATATATTGATCACCTAAGTGAACTTCGTGACCTGTCTGCAGCACAATAATTCCCTGCTCATCCATTACAGTCATATAACCGGAAAGCAATTCGCCGCCGTCTAACAGTTCCGCTTCAGGCAGAGCGGCCGCAGGCAGGCTGCCAAAGCTTAGCACCACTACTACATTCAGTATAATTCGCAAAAAATAGCGCATATTTACCCCCCTTTACCAGTATCATTCCCGCAGGAAAAATGTTTATCCGATAACTAAGCCGTTCTAATACTCCCAGTTTTTTCAAGTGGAGTTAGAACGGCTTAGCCTATTTCAAGCTATATTGTTGTTGCCGGGAAAGCCATATTCATTGATTGCAGGACAAAAAAATACAGCCTTGTGTAAAAGACTGTGTTTCTGTAAGTATCAGGTCAAATGAAAGGCACCCAATGTTTTAACATTTTTGTATTCTTGCTGCATTACCTGGTGCAGAGACAATCCGGTAGCATTACACAAAGCGGCCAGATAAAACATACTGTGGCCTATTTCTGTGGCGATGATTTCCCGGCATTGCGCGCAGGGTTCGCCTACCAGATGGGAAGACATATGCTCTTTGAGTTCGCTGTAGGTTGTTGTTGCGGGAGCCGATTGGCGTGCAGCCGCAACCTGGACGCAGCCGCAGCCGGTGACAGCTTTGGCAACAGCTCTGTTTACCCGGGCCGACGCTTCCTGATATTTTGTCAAAACGTCAAGTACACTGCGGTGGCGGATTAAGTATTCGTCTACAGCAGACTGAAAGTCTGAACAACATTTATTATCATGCATGTTGGGTACACCTCGCTTTGCCTTTATTATATAAACTGCTCTCCCTAGTTGTCAATGTGTGGTGATTAAGAAAGATTTTCTCACATTTGAGACATATTATTGACAAGAGTTAATTATACATGCTACAATAGCTAATTTTGACAAAGGATTACGCAGTATGCTATACTAAAAATTAGTACACCCAAGGTGAAGTTTCATCTGGACGTATTTTTTTATTCAAAGTAGGACATAATTAAAATGTGTGTTTCCACTTTTTGGATGAAATAAATTTTTATTAAGAAAGGAGGTAGAGACTGTGATTGATAAAACACTTAGACTACTGATTACCTTTTTGGCGGCAGTGGGTGGGCTTATGATAACCGATAGGATTATTCCTCTGCTGGCTACTGTCGTAGGTGAAGAATTTTTGAGAATTGGTGTGTTTGGCATTACGATGACTACGATTCTCACATTTGTGTTTGGTGGTTTGGTTGGGGGAATTGTTGGTTTTGTGGTAGCACCGTTGCTCTTAAAATATTTATGGAACTTCACTTACTGGCTGGAGCTACGCTTAAACAAGATGCCTGGATATGATGTTCTGGCAGGTGTCTTGGGGTTAGCCACTGGACTAATAATTTCTAATTTACTTGGACCGGCTTTCATGCCGATTCCTATTGTTGGGAAATATGTTCCGCTGATACTTAGTGTTATTCTGGGATACTTGGGGATCAATGTCGCCATTAGAAAACGCGAGGAATTATTTAATATGTTTTCTAATCTGCCGGCTTTGCCCTGGCTCAGCCGGGATGGCAAAGAGCGGTCAAAGGATAAGACGGACAGCATTTGCCAGGCGAAAATACTGGATACCAGCGTTATTATTGATGGACGTATCGCTGATATTTGTAAAAGCGGATTCATTGAGGGGCCTCTTGTCATCCCGGTGTTTGTTTTGGAAGAACTGCAGCATATCGCTGATTCTTCTGATCTGCTCAAACGCAACCGGGGGCGGCGGGGACTGGATATTTTAAACCGTATGCAGAAAGAACTTGAGCTTAATATACAGATTGACAATCGTGATTTTGATGATATTACTGAAGTAGATTCGAAGCTTATCAAATTAGGTCAGGTGCTCAAGGCCAAAGTCATAACGAATGATTATAACCTGAATAAAGTGGCCGAGCTTCAAGGTGTATCTGTTCTCAATATTAATGAACTGTCTAATGCCGTCAAACCCGTAGTACTGCCAGGGGAAGAAATGGTAGTACATGTAGTAAAGGACGGCAAGGAGTTCGGGCAGGGAGTAGCTTACCTTGATGACGGTACGATGATTGTCGTCGATGGCGGTAAAAAACACATTGGCGAAACGGTCGGAGTACTGGTAACTTCGGTATTGCAGACTGCCGCCGGACGAATGATTTTTGCTAAGCCTAAAGTGCTAATGTAATTATTTGCCTTCAAGCCTCAAAGGCTTGAAGGCTTTTGCAATATAAGGGGGGAGCATAATTTATGGTATGTGTCATTATTGCCGCTGCCGGTCAGGGAAAGCGCATGGGTAGCAGTGTCAATAAAGTCTTTTTGCCGTTAGCTGGCAAGTCTGTGTTGGCGTATTCGGTATTAGCGGCCAGTGCCGCCCGGGGTGTTACCCATATAGTTGTAACGGCAGCACCCGAAGAAACAGCAATAGTTTCCCGGCTGCTGGCAGAGCTGGCTCTGCCGGTTTCCTGGCAGGTTGTCGCCGGCGGCAGCGAACGGCAATATTCTATTGCCAATGCGCTCAGCGTTGTCCCGGACAATACGGCTATGATTATTGTACATGATGGCGCCCGCCCGCTGGCTCAAACGGCGCTGTTTGACCAGGCTGTCGCTGCTGCGCGGCAGCATCAGGCCGCCATTGCAGCCGTACCTGTCAAAGATACGATCAAAGCGGCAGATGACACCGGACTGGTAACAGGTACGCCTGACCGGCGGACCCTGTGGGCGGTACAGACACCCCAGGCCTTTAGTGCCAAGGTGCTTAGAAGTGCCTACCAACAGGCGGCGCAGGACGGGTATCTTGGCACCGATGATGCTGCTCTGGTCGAACGGCTGGGGATTGCGGTCAAGCTTGTTCCCGGCAGCTACGAAAATCTAAAAATCACTACACCGGAAGATTTGCGGTTGGCCGAAGTATTGCTGGCTAAAGAGCAGGAGGTAAAGACGATGATTCGCAGCGGTATTGGCTATGATGTGCACCGGTTGGTGCCTGAACGCAAACTAATTCTTGGCGGGGTGGAGATTCCCTATACATTGGGACTTGACGGTCATTCCGATGCCGATGTGCTGTTGCATGCCATTAAAGACGCGCTCTTGGGAGCGGCCGGCTTAGGCGATATTGGCAGGCATTTTCCCGATACCGACGGCAGGTATAAAGGGATTTCCAGCCTGAAGCTGCTGGTGGAAGTAGGCGCGATATTGAACCGGCACGGCTATTGTGTTAATAATATTGATGCCACCATTGTGGCGCAAAAACCTAAATTAGCTCCGTACATAGCACAAATGAACCAGAATATTGCTGAGGCTTTGCAGCTTGCTGTTGGCCAAGTGAATGTAAAGGCCACCACTACCGAGGGGTTAGGTTTTGCCGGACAGGGCCAGGGCATGGCTGCTTACGCTACGGCGTCCATCACGGCGGCTAAAGTTTAGTAGCGGGAAAGTGAGATTTTAAGAAGATTGAGGAAAAGAGAGAACCCACCCTGGGATAACCAAGGTGGGTTTGATTTTATTCATCGGTTTAACGAAAATGAAACTAAAAAAACTTACCAGTTGATATATATTTCCGTCTGATGTATAATTTGAGTGTAATTTCTCGGTTTTCACAAACTGATTTTACAACAAAAAAATGGCTCCCGGCTACTGCCGGTTGCCATTTTTTTGTTTTGGGGAGCCTTGTTTACTGCGACAGCCCCGTCTTTTCTTGTTATGAATCGGAATTTCGGCGATAGATAAACAGCATGAAGAATTGTTTACTATCGCCGATTTTGCCGTTGCCATTCGCCGCGGAGACGACTGGCAGGATATGTTGGAAAGGTCAGGAAACGCCGGAGTTGTTGCCGGTGCGGTACTTAGGTACGCCCTTTACCCTGTTTGAATTCCAACAGTAGTAGGTTTACAATTTCCAACTGTCTTTCCGTAAGACCGTCAACATAAATAATGTGACGATTGTCATGGCCAAGTAGATAGTCAGTCGTCACTCTGTAGAACAGAGCCAGTTGGCTGAGGACTTCTACGGAAGGGATTCGAATATTGTTTTCATAGCCGTAAATACTGGATTTATGAAGGTTTAATCGTTTGGCTACCTGGGTTTGTGTCAGTTTCTTAGCTTCGCGCAGTTCTCGGAGACGAGCTCCAAAGTCATACATGAACATCCCTCCTTTTATCAGAGTAACCGCTTGACGTAGACTATTGGTAGGCAATATACTTATGTTAGTATTACTAAAAATCTACATATTATGTGTTGTTTTTACCCAATGGCCGGGGAGTAAAGGAGACACTGTTAGTGGAGGCATGGCAGGAAGCTGCTAATTAATCGATGAGGAGATGAACATGTTATGAAGCTTATCCATAGTATACGGTTTCAGTTGATGTGTCTGATCGGTGCTTTGGTCATCGGCACTTTGCTGGTGGTATCCGGTGCCGGCTATTATCTTTCGCAACAATATCTGCGCGAAAGCATGGAGCAGACGGAAGAGGCGGTAGTGGGCAAGGCGGCCGCCTATGTCCAGGCGGAGCTTGCGATGTCCATTACGCAGCTTGAGGATCTTGCCAGCATAGCCAGGCTGCAAAGTGGTGACAAAACGCAGATCCAGCCGGCACTGCAGGAAGCGCACCAGCGGATTGGCAAATTTGATGATATTCTTTTTGCCTCCCTGGATGGTGTAACCATCAACAATGCTGGTTTTTCAATTAACATCAGTGACCGGGAATATTTCCAAAAAGTGATTAATACAAAAAAACCTTATATTTCTGAGATATTCCTGTCACGTACTAACCAGAAACAGGCTGTGGCGCTGTGCGTGCCGGTCAGCCGCAACGGGCAATTGATCGGTGTGTTGTTTGGCATGTATTCTTTGGACAAGTTGCAGCCGATTATACAGGACATCAAATTTAAACAACACGGCTACGGCGCCTTGCTGGAGGATGGCGGCCTGTATTTGGTACACCCCACCCGCCCGGAACTTGCTGGCAACATGAATCTGAAAAACGGTGAAATTTCAGCAGAGCTGAAAAACAAGGGAAATATGATTAATGGCATCGATCCCCGGCTGAGTGCCGCTTTCACGCAAGCTTTAGAGACGGACAGCCGTGTCCGTATGCAGTATAAGCCAACTTCCTCAAATGTTGAACAGGTTGGCTCCTTTATTCCCATTGATATGCCTGGCGACCGACGCTGGATTTTGCTGATGACGACGACGGAAGCTGACGCCACTAGCGAAGTTACGGCATTATCAAGAATGCTTATAGGACTTTCCGGTTTTAGTTTACTACTGGTGTTAGGCTTAACTTTCTGGTCTAGCCGGTCATTTGTCCGCCCGATTTTACACATCAACCAGGTTGCCAAAGAAATCGCCGAAGGTGATTTGCGTGAACGGGTTAAGACGATTCAGTCGCAAAGTGAGCTGGGCGAGCTGGCGGACAACATGCTGCTGATGAACCGCAACCTGCGAGGACTGGTGCAGCAGGTACAGTCCGAGTCCTCGCAAATGGCTGCCGCCAGCGAGGAACTGACAGCAAGTGCTCATCAGTCGGCTGACGCCGCTAATCAGGTCGCTGGCTCCATAACCGAGGTTGCCCGCGCTGCGGATATGCAGTCAGAGCATGCTGCTCAAATCCTGACCATTTCCCGGACCATGACCGAGCAGGTCGCCCAAATGTCTCAGGCGGCAGAGGAAGTGACTGGCGCAGCCGCCGTCACTACCCGGTCGGCTGAGCAGGGAGGGCAGGTTGTGCAGCAAACTATACGGCAAATGAATGAAATCGGTCAGCAAACAGCCGCCATGCAGAACCATATAACCGAGCTTAATACCAGTTCCCGGGATATTCAGGAAATGGTCACCCTGATCTCTACTATCGCCGGACAGACCAATCTGCTGGCCTTAAATGCCGCCATTGAGGCTGCCAGGGCAGGCGAGCAGGGACGCGGCTTCGCTGTTGTTGCCGAAGAAGTTAGGAAACTGGCAGAGGAATCGAATCAAGCCGCGCAAACGATCAATTCGCTGGTGGCGAAAAACGAGACTAATCTTACGCAAGTCGTGGCCGCCGCTCAGAATGGAATCAGCGGCATTCAAAGCGGCATTGCGCTGGCGAATGATACAGGAGAAACCTTTAAACAAATTGAGGATGCCATCCATCGGCTGTCCGGCCAGGTTACGGATATTACTGTTGCAATCCGCCGAATTGCCGAAGAGAATCAGACGCTGGCCGCAGCAATTGAAAACATCGATACTGCCAGCAAAGGAGTGGCGTCTGAGACCCAGTCGGTTTCTGCAGCCACTGAGGAGCAGTCCGCATCGGTGCAGGAAATCGCTTCTTCCAGTCAAAGCCTGGCGAATTTGGCGGCCGATTTAGAGGCTGCAATAGCTAAATTCCAGTTATAATATTGAAACACCTCATTTGGATACTCAAAATAAATAATTATATAGTAATGATAATTACTGGTGTTTTTTTGCCGGCTGTCTGGAATGTCGTCAGAAAAACAGAGGCACATGGATAAGACGTAGTTTAAATAAAGACGCTGACAGGTTATCTTACGCCACTGTCAGCGTCTCTGCTTACTTCCGGGCTGTTCTGTATGCCGCTGATGCCAGGTTTCAGCTTCAGCGTACATGTTTTCGTGTCCCAAATCCAGCGATTGTTCGTGGGGGTAAAATCCTTTGTCAGACATCCTGCTTGTCCCACAGCGATAGATTACCGTGGGGATAAGCATAGATACTCCGGGAATATCAGAGAGAAAAGGTGGTTGTCTTATGCAAAAGATATTAATGGCTATGCTCGACCAGATGCTGGAACTGATATATGTCGTGGACATTGAAACCTACGAGCTTTTATATATCAATTCGGCCGGGCGGGAGAAATATCGGATTGGCGATCGGAAAGGAGCCAAATGCTATAAGCTGCTGCAGGGGCTTGATGAACCCTGTCCTTTTTGTGTCAATGACAGTTTGACGTTTGACAGTGTCTACTCGTGGGAATTCACCAATAAGATACTGTGCAGGCATTTTCTTTTAAAGAACAGGTTTGTGTACTGGAACGGCAGAAAAGCGCGTATACAGATTGCAACAGACATTACAGAACGCGAGTCTGAGCACAGTGAGCTGAAAAATATACAGGAAGACGAACTGATTGTGAAGCACTGCATCGGCCTGCCTTATGAAATGGGAACGTTAAGCAAAGCAATGGACGATGTGCTTAAGCGGACAGGTGGGTATTTTGGCGCAGACAGAGCCTATTTCTTTCAGGCTTCCGGGGACAAGCTTTTCATGACTAGCGAATGGTGTGTGCCGCAGCTCACACCAGAGGAACGATTCCGGGAGATGGACATTTCCCGCTTTGCTCAGTGGAGGGCGCTGTTTGAAACCAAGGAATACATTGTCATAGAAGATATGGAGCAAATGAAGGAACTGGATCAGGCACTACATCAAAGCCTTCGCCTGCGGGGAGTCCGAAACCTGGTGATCATGCCGCTGGAACGGGACGGAAGGCTTGTCGGGGTTGGATGGGTGGAAAACCCTTCTGCGGAAAAAATCGGCAGCATTGTGCCGCTGCTGGTTTCTCTGCGCTATTTCCAGCTATCTGCGATGCACAGGATCGAATACGAAGCGTTTTTGGTAAAGCTGAGTTTTGAGGATAGTCTGACAGGTATTCGTAACCGAAATTGCTATTTACAGGATATTGTAAAGTTTAGGGGCGCCAAAAACATAGGGATTGTGTATGTCAATATAAACAACATGAAAGGTATCAACGACGCATTCGGACATGCATATGGAGACAAAATGCTGACTGAGTGCGCCCGTAGGTTCGAAAAGACTTTCAGTTCGGGTTTTTTTTATCGTATCGGCGGAGACGAGTTTGTTGTGATTTGCAGGGATGTTGCGAAAGCTCAATTTGAGCAGGAGATTCATTCATTTAAGGCACAGTGTGCGGCCAGCACAAATTTCCATGTGGCTGTCGGGTATCAGTGGGCGGAGCGGGCGGACGATATTCAGCACTTGCTGCATACGGCGGAAGCATGGATGTACGAGGATAAGAAGCAGCATTACTGCAAAAGCCTGTCGAGCGACCGTTATCGTCACTATAACGATGATCTGGTTGAACTCGGCGCACTAAAAAAAAGCCTTAAGGAAGGGCGTTTTATCGTATATCTGCAACCTAAGGTATCCTTTGCAGACCGTTCGGTGAGTGGTGCGGAAGCGCTGGTGCGCTATCAGGCGGAGGACGGCACGGTCATAGCGCCGGTACAGTTTTTGCCTGTTCTGGAGGATGCAAAGATCATCAGTATTCTGGACATTTTCATACTTGATTTCATCTGCGCTAAACTCTCCGAGTGGATCAAAGCAGGCAGGCAAATCGTGCCTATATCTGTCAATTTCTCACGGTACACGCTGGCGGAGCAGGATTTTCTCGCTCAATTGAAAGCGATATTTGGCAAATACCGCATTGATAAAAAGTGGGTGATCATTGAGATTACCGAGAGTGTCAAGGGCATAGAAGGAATGGATTTCACCAGCTTGATTGACAGTATCCGGGATGCGGGTTTCGCCATCTCTATCGATGACTTTGGGGTTGGTTATGCAAACCTCTCGCTGTTTGGCTCCACCAACTTCGATGAACTGAAGGTTGACAAAAGTCTTGTGGACAACATTGTGGCGAACAAAAAAACGCAGATGGTCATTGCGTTTATTATGGATATTTGTCGCAGAATGGATATTCGGGTGGTTGCAGAAGGCGTTGAAACGGAAGAACAATTTGGTATATTAAAGCGAAACGGCTGTGAACAGGCACAGGGCTATCTGTTTAGCCGACCAATCCCCATTCAAGAATATGAGGAAAGGTTTCTGGCCTTTTGATAAGTCGCTGACCCCGCAGTGTCCATCACGGCGGCTTAGTTGCCAGCAGCTAAGCTTTTGCTTGTTTTCCCTCGCTGCAAAAAACAGAGGCTTGAATGCCTCTGTTTTTTGCAGGTTATTTTATCTGGAGTCTGGTATCATTAGCTTAATACCCAAGCCAATAAACAATCCTCCTGTTAGCCAACGAAAATACTGTTCTACTTTCTGTTTAGACATTAACCACTGCCGAACAAAGCTTGATGCCTGTGCATAAAAAATAAGGACAATTAAACCCAGTAGAAAGAAAGTAAATCCATATAACAGCATGGTAAAGGCGGCAAACTCACTATTGGCATCAATAAATTGCGGAAAAAAGCTTACAAAAAATATTGCTGTTTTAGGATTTAACGCGGAAGTTAAAAAACCTTTTATAAATAAGTTCTTACACTCTTCTTGCTTAGCCGGTTCAATATCTCCGATAACAGTCTTGTTATTTTGCATAAGTTGAATTCCAATGAACAGCATGTACAGTGCACCGCAGATCTTGATAATACTATAAAGTATGACAGATTGTTGAAGAATAAATGCTAAGCCTAGTGCTGCCGACAACGCATACAATAAATCTCCGGAACTTGCCCCCAATGCCGAAATTAAAGCAGCCCTTCGTCCTTGGGTTATTCCCCGCGTCATAACATACAAAGTATTGGGTCCCGGCATTAGTACTAAGACTAGCGATGCTGCAATAAAAATGGCGAGACTATCCAGGTTAATATTCATGAAACTGCCTTCCCTCATTTTTAGTGTCATTATAACATACTCTCTGCCATCTCAAAATGAGAAGCTAAGATAAATTAACATACCTGCATGTTGCGGACGGCGGCAGGATAACGCCGTCGAATGATTGAAATAGTCCAGAGTACTACCGCAACTAATAGGAGCATTCCTGTAACGAACAAAAAAGAGTTTTGAACAAAAAAGTACCTCCTGTTAGAATACAGGGTGTAAGGC
>NZ_BMBX01000042.1:0-21023 GCF_014634905.1 Sporomusa sp. GT1
CATATCACTTTTAGAGTTATTATCCCATACCCATTTTTAAGATTCTATCCACTTTCTTGTTAGACGGTTACAATTAATGAGAACGCGGACTCATTGCCCGCTGCGGATATTTCAGATGCTTGACAGGAGAAAATTACCCACCACTACACTTCAATCCTACCGCTGCTGCAGGAAGGTCATAAATTCCTGGTGGATATAACCGCTGTCCCGTAACCCCTGTTTGTAGGCAATGTCCGCCGACTGGCCTGATTCCAGGGCTGTGTACGACTCCAACTCCATGACCAGGTCAATCAATTCCGGATACTGGTCCTTCAGTTTTCCGGCCAGCTTCAGCATACGGCTCAGGAGGCCTCTGACCTCATGAACCGTCTTACTGTAGTCGGCATCATTGGTTTCGGCCAGTTTAAGAATATTCTCCACCCTGTTAAAGATATACTGATTAAAGGCCTCGTTTAAGATGCTTTGCAGCATAAGCCGGTCGTCCGGCACGGCCCCGGGCTGCTGTGTCTCCCGGTCCCGCTCTGCCGGCAGGGCTGATACCGGTCCCGGACAAAAAACTAAGTCAGATGTTGTTACTTGATCAGACAATTATATACCCCCTATATTCAGACTGCGGCCGATAGGGCCGTCAGCTTTTTTACAGGGGGAAATTAAAAAGACGCATGCAAAGGGTTTACCCTACACATGCGTCCTGTATCGATGTCTGTTATATACTCAACGCTAATAAGCCGGATACCCGGCCTAAACAACAAGGGCGGCCGCAAACCCTGGGGTTCGGGTGCCCTGCTGCTGATCATCAGCGGCTGAGGCTGGTCCAAATAAATTGCTGCGTCCAGTCGCACTCACAGCCCGGCGCGTCGGCGGCAACGGTTATTACCCCCGCACTCCCCCGCTTGTGCGGCGCCAGAAGAGCGGTGTATAATAGAAATGTCGTCGTGGACAGCTTGGCTGTTACGTGTAGGTGTTACGGCACCTTGCGCGGGCCTGGAAGTGTTGCCGCACTTTCAGGTCACGTCGACTTTTTAATTCCCACCTATTTTTAATTATAGCCTGTTTGCGGCAAAATGCAAGTATAGATGAGTCGAATAACAACTTCATACATTTTTATTCTCTCGCTTTAAATCTGCCAATGAAACATATTCTTTTTGAGTATATTCCAGCTCTGCTTCCGCAACCATTGTATCAAACGCAGTCCGCGTAGGCCAATATGGTTCAGTGTCTAGGTTCTACTTGACATCGAAACCACTTTATAAAAATAGACATTAAGATGTTCTTTTCCTAATGTCTATGGTTCAACTATCAACTTATACACATCAACTGCAAATTCATTTAAACTGCTAACAAACAGCGGGGCATCTCTGAGTCTCTTTCCTATATCATTCTAATAAACACTATAATGTTTGTCCCATGTTGTTTTAGTTGTTGAAATAGTATTTGAGTCAATCAGATTCATTCTCTCTGAAATCGATGAAAGTTGCTTCTTAATATCCTCTAATCCATTTTCAATACGAGTTAACCTCATATCTATCGATTCATCAATGCTTGATTTATTTATACTGTCATTCACCTTCCGTAAAATGCTACCAGTTTCTCACTTTAAAAGAATAATAATACAAAACAAGAAGCTTGCAAAAAAACAAGATGCCACCGCTAGAATTATTTTTTCCGTTGCAGTCCTAATATATACCATTCTCTCCATATTTTTTTCATTATTAAATTCACTAGCACTTTTATACCTTTCTATCAGCTTAAGAAATACGTCTTTATCACTGTCAGGCGATTTTATTAATGATTCAACCTGACTTGGAGACGCAACAAGTTCATATTTAAACCCTTGCCGAAAACCGCGCCAAAGATAATAAACTGACTGAATCACATAAAACACCGTTAGGATTAAGACTAAGTATAATCCTCCTATTATAGGGCAATTCTCTAAAGTTATTCTTGGTATTGGTGATGAAATTATCGACTGCACCATATAACCCCAGATTGCAATAATTACACTTAGAGCCGCTAAAGGATTTTGTGCACGGGCTATTATATTGTTTGCCTCATCCAAACTACGTTCATAAATTCCAAACAGTGTTTGAAAAACATAATTTTCTTTCTCTCCCACTTTTTAATCCCCTCCCATATAGATATATGGAGAGAGCAGGATAAAAAGAATAAAAGATACGGACATGTCATTAAATCATTCCGTGGCATATTATCCAGACCGTGCTTATCTTTATCTTCATTCTGTTATAATGCGAGCGTTTTTAACAGGATATTAGCCTTCTGGAACATGCTGCAATATTTCTTGCAGGAAACTATTCAAACCGATTCGATTTATTACATCCCCGATTCGCTCGTTTTTATAAGCTAATTGATTATAAACATGAAGTACGATCTCAATGTAGGAAGTAGCTTCCTGTTCTGGTATAACAGCAAAAATCTTATTACCCAAGATTGGTTTTCTACCGATCTTTCCGCCGATGTACAGGCTATAACCTTGTTTATGAATGTGCAAAGCGTGGTTAGGACAAATTCTCACACACAATCCGCAGCCAATACACTTTTCAACCGCAATATGTGGCTTACCGTTCTGTACTGAAATTGCTTTGAATTTGCATACATTTTCACAACTTTTACAACCACTACAACCACTGTCAGCTGTTGGGACAATAACTCCATGTAGTCCAATGTCATTGATTTGAGGTTTAGCACAAGAATTTGGGCATCCGCTTAAAGCAATTTTAGTTTTTGACGGCTGACTCCGCCCTACCATTAAAGCATCCAATTGAGTAGCTAGATTTCTAGTATTGCAAATCCCTTTTTTACAGAGCCTTATTCCAGGACAAGCGATAACGGTTAATATTCGCGGTCCACGAACTGCAAGCAATAAACCTAACTCATTTATTTCCTGAAAAATACTGTCTAATTTTTTTTCCGGTATCCAATGCAGTTCTACTGATTGTCGAGTGGTAATATACACTTGACCATTACCGTATCTATCGGATAAATCTGCTAGGTTGTGTAATTGAACACTAGTTAAGTTGCCTGCGATGGTTCGAACCCGTATTGCATATAATCCCTCTTCTTGCTGCTTAATATAGCCATGTTGCTCTATTAAGCGGTGCTTATCATTCATATCTACGCTACCTCCGTCATATCCCACTTTTTCATTTGAGCATATTGTAACATAGCAATAATTCGGCTAGAATCGAAGTATGAATGTTACAAGGAGCTATTAAAATATGATGATAAATCCCAATCTCGTGGAAATTGCCGCTCTCATCGGTGATCCCTCACGTCTCACAATGCTTCTAAGTTTGCTCGGCGGAAAAGCCTTACCTGCAGGCGAACTGGCCCGTTCCGCTCGGATATCACCTCAGACGGCTAGCACACATCTCGCTAAAATGATCAAGGGAGGACTCCTCGTTCAAGAGTCCTTCGGCCGCCATAAATATTTTCGTCTTGCAACTACCGAAGTGGCAACTGCGCTTGAAGCCCTTCTTGCAATTTCTCCTTCCAAACCCATTCGATCCCTCCGAGAATCGAATCAAGTACAAGCTTTACAGCTTGCAAGAACCTGCTATGATCATCTGGCAGGCAAACTAGGGGTAAGCTTAACAGACAAACTACTTGAAGACGGATTTTTGGAGAAAGCGGGTAAAGATTTCCTATTAACTAAAGCAGGTAAAACCAAATTTAAAAACTTCGGAATAGAAGTCGAGAAAAAGAGAAACTGTCGTCGTTGCTTTGCTCGACAATGTTTAGACTGGAGTGAACGCCGATATCATTTAGCTGGCAGCTTAGGTGCATCACTGACGCAACGTATGTTTGAGCTTAACTGGATAGAATATTTATCTGATGGACGTGCTATACGTGTAACCGCTGTTGGAAAAAAGGGCTTATTCGATGAATTTGGTTTAACGTTAAATTTGGAGTAGAAGGAAATTTGTGGTAAGTCAAGTAAATAACTACGGAATTTTAAACAACAGCTAAGAAAGAAGGTCATCCTCTCTTAGCTGTTGTTTGTTTTTGCCATGCAATTGTTTAGTTTTTTCTTGCTCTTAAAAAAAGAAACTGGGGGTTTCGAGTTAGCTTCTCATATATTTTAGGATGCAATTCCTTGAATTTTTCTGTTGGCATAGGTTCTACTAGCTTTTCAATTATCAATCCCGCATCTATTATAGGTGAGATGATATTACACAAAGGTCTTCTATAGAATTGGACTTTTACTTTTCCTATATTAGTATCCCACTCATCTTCTATAATCTCTGTTAAAAAATAGTTTTCTCTATGAAAATATGTAAAGTCCATAAACGGATGATGCACTGATAATACTAAAGAACCTAATGGCTTTAGTATTCTATTAAACTCAGCCATTACGGGATTCCAGTCTTTAATATAGTGAAGTGTTAAGGATGACACAATAACGTCTATTGATTTATCTTCGATGAAATTTAGCGGTTCGTTGAGATCAGCCATTCTAATATCAGCCTGTTCACCGATTCTCTTCCTCGTCATTTCTATCATATGAGGACTAAAATCTATTGCTGTTACCTTTGCACCATTATCCAACAACCATTTACTGTACCATCCTGCAGCACACCCGGCATCTAGCACCTTTTTCCCATTAATATCAGGAAGCAATGACAGTGTAGCCGGCCTTTCATAGTATGCATTAAATGGCTTCGTATCAACACATTCAAAATAATATTCTGCCATTTTCTCATACGAATCAAAAGATATTGAGTTCTCATTTATTAATGGTTTAATATTTAATGAATTTGCCAATGTTGCTCCCCCCGTTGCATTACGTCCGACAGATACCAGCCAATCGGATTATCCACGTGCCGCAATAAGTATGGACTCTTCTCATTTTCCAGGTGGTTAACGTGCTTCTCAGACCTTCGCTTCACCCCGTTTTCATAGCTATATAGCTCCCTGTTTAGGATTTGCTTGCGCTTGGGTTTACATACCTTATATAACAGGTAGTTATTATTAAATTAGTGTTCAGGTGGCAAATAATGTCCTGCAAATTCCAATTTAGCCTTTGAGATTGTTTCCACCAAGCTGTAGATGGCAGCACTGGCAGCGGCACCTTTAGGACTGTCCATTAAACGTGAGAAGAGGAAGGATAAGACACTCATCGATTCCTCATTGTGCCTGTATACGAGGAACTCCTTCCGTTTCCCCTGTATACTCTTGCCGGAGCAGATTCGTCGCCGGTAGAGGGCCGAAAAGTATCCAGGCCCTATTGGTTAATTGAAACGCCAACCCAACGATTGTCCACGAACTTAAAAGTGTCCACAAAAATCCTCCTATCACAAATAAATGATAAATAGGCGGTGAATCTCCCACCGGGATGCTAAAGTAAAAATCCAACAACCCGGCATGCAGAAGATATACGCCGAAAGAAACTGTACCAAGATGCAAGAGAGTATTAACCCACACGCGGCTTAGGCGGTCAATTAAAAAGCAGGAGACCTGAAACAGGATCAGAGCAGTTATGTAAGCATGAAGATGCCATAGCGCCTCATACACCAATACATGCTGGATAATGCCATATGCCCTTAACTGATACCAGATATAGACATTGGCGATTGCCGCTGAGCCCCAACCCAAATACAAAATCAGCCAAAGCCAGATTTGATATGATCGAATGCGTTCCCGGGTAAGCAAAACCCACTTTTCAACAGATTCATAATGAATTCCCAAGAAAGCGCCCAAGAAATAATACGAGATATATGAAAAACAAAGAGAGCCTTTATCAGCATATTGCCACTCCCACTGATTAACCAGCACAAACGCCCATTGCAGGACAATGCCTGTCCAGATCAAATGTCTGGTAAGATAACGATACCGCTGTAACAACCATAGCAGGGCAGGAAATAGGAAATAAAATTGAATGCTAATAAAAACAAAATAGAGATGGTAAAATGCTTTCCCCATAAGCAACATATAAAGAAACTCCGTAAACGAAGCGTGACTAATAAACGCTTCCCAGCCTTTCCCATCCACATAACATTGCATACCATAATAGCCCAGCGAAAAAATCAGGTAAGGAAGCAAAACATACAGAAAACGTCGTTTATAAAATCCCAAAATCAAAATTCCGGTAAAGGGACGATAAAAATAGCTGTAAAACAATACAAAGGCACTAAGGAAAATAAATGTAGGAGTTCCGAATTTGCTAAAAATATTGATAAAATTGTAAATGGCAAATGTTTTTGATTCCGGAGTTACCATTCCAACAGGTACAGACGAGATATGAACTAGTATGACTCCAATAATGGTTAAGGCCCTGACGATATAGATCGCATCGATTTTTTCCCTTTGCGGCATTTGATTTAACTTCATCCCATCCCTCGCAAACTGATGAATTCATCTTTTCTAAAACACCCGCTTCTCCGGCGTGTGAGAGCAAAGTCTATTGACAAAGGTAATAAGCGGGTAATTAATAGATGATTTCATTGTAAACAAACTAGTTTACAACTCTGTGACAAATTTGTTACAATTTTGTCACATTTTAAAAGTAAAATAGTAAAAAGGGATATTGTATCTTTTCACTAGAATTAATCTAAGAGGTGTTGCTATGGTCAAAGAAACCATCTTGATCGTGGATGATGAATTCCGTCTGCGCAAGTTAGTGGGAGACTTTTTGCGCAAAGCCGGTTATGATGTGCTAGAGGCAGAAGACGGAGAAAAAGCGCTTACGCTGCTCTCCGACAATATCGCGCTGGTAATATTAGATATCATGATGCCAGGAAGAGACGGTTGGAGCGTATGCCGGGAAATCCGCATTAAATACAACATACCGGTCATCTTCCTAACCGCCCGCAGCCAAGAGGCGGATGAATTGTTCGGGTTTGAAATCGGCGCCGACGAATATATTACAAAACCGTTCAGCCCGCAAATTTTAGTGGCTAGAGTCAAAGCGCTGCTGCGCCGGACCGAAATCATAGCGGATACGCCGTTTCAATTTGGCGGCCTGACGATTAATACCGCCGCTCACGAAGTCTATCTGGATGAGCAGTCTTTGAATCTGACCCCGAAAGAATATGACTTGCTGCTGTTTTTAGCGATGAATCGCGGCAAGGCCTTAAGCCGCGAACAGATACTGGAACGGGTCTGGGACTATAACTATTTCGGCGATTTGCGCACAGTAGACACGCATGTCAACAGGCTAAGAATAAAACTTGGTACCCTGAGCAAATGGATTCAAACCGTCCGGGGACTAGGCTACATATTTGAGGAAGCTAAATGAGGATTCCGATTAAAACCAAACTGTATCTTGGTATGAGCGGCCTGGTCCTGTTGTATGTCGGCCTGGTGTGGCTGTTAAATACGCAATACCTTGAAAAATACTATATGAGCAAAAAGCAGGATCTGTTAATCTACAACAGCCAGATTATTGATGACCTGTATAAGGATGACCCGGGTAAAATCGCGTCCACTCTGGAACAGTTGGAGAGTGACATGAGTGTTTCTATCCGGATTACCGGTACAGGCGGTATAACCAAATACAGTTCCATTTACCGCCTAATCAACGGGAAGCCATTTTTTCCAGAAGCCACTGCATCACCAGATCAAACTTCTAGAGCAAATGTATCCTCCAATTATTTAAAAATAGACCAATCCATTAATGACCAATTCATCCTGGAAATTCAGAAAGACCCTATTTTAAATAGAGACTACCTCGTTTTAGAGCGCAAGCTGCAAAATGGCGATGTTCTGATGCTGCGAATTCGCTTATCAACCATAACGGAAAGTGTTGCTATCGCTAATCAGTTTATGGGATTTACTGCCATACCAGTCATTTTATTGGGCTGCCTCTGGACAGTGGTCTTTGCCAGGCGGTTCACACACCCGATCATTCAGTTGAAAGAGATTGCCCACAGTATGGCCAATCTCGACTTCAGAAAAAAGTGCCAGCACCAAAGCAATGATGAAGTATCCGACCTTGCTGACAGTATTAATTATCTTTCCGATCAACTGGACTTAGCCATCCAGGAGCTTCATCTGAAAAATCAGCGCCTTACGGAAGATATTCAAAAAAAGCGGCAGCTCGAACACTTGCGCAAAGAGTTTATCTCCAATGTTTCCCATGAGCTTAAAACCCCCATTTCCCTGATTTCAGGCTATGCCGAAGGGCTTAAGGCCAATGTGATGGAAGATGAGACCAACAAAAGTTTCTACTGTGAAGTCATTATGGACGAAGCCCGTAAAATGGATCAAACTGTCAAAGATCTTTTGAACCTGGCGCAACTCGAATCAGAGTACTTTCAGCTGAATAAAACAGTATTTGACATAGCTGTTTTAGTGAAACAAGTACTCTATAAATACACCGCCATATTTGCCGAAAAAAGCATAAAATTATCAGTTGAAACCAGCAATGAAATCCTGGTATATGCAGACCGGGGTAAAATTGAGCAGGTCATCGTAAACTTTATTAATAATGCGCTTTCCCATGTCAATCAGGATAAGATCATTTCCCTTGATTTAACGCCCTACAGGGAAAAAATCCGCCTGTCAGTAATGAATTCAGGCAGCCATATCCCCGATGATAGTCTGGATAAAATATGGATCAGTTTTTACCGCGCAGACCAGGCCCGGCCGCGGGAAGACGGCAGAGTGGGTTTAGGCCTGGCCATTGTAAAGGCAATCCAGGAACGTCATCATAACAGCTTTGGGGCAGAGAATCTAGATCAAGGCGTAAGATTCTGGATTGAGCTTGATCGCGCGAAATTTCATACTTCCGCATAGGAAGAAAAACAGCAGCAATCTTGGAGTTAACAACTGAAAACTTCCGGATTGCTGCCATCAATTTATCTGTTCCTAAATGTGATATGAACATATTAAATAAGGGCATGTTAATATTCAATTTCCAACCGAAATTAAGCTGCCCTTTCTTCCCCTTGCTTCCTACAAAAGAAGCACAAAGGGCGTCCCTCGCTTCTTCAGATACCAATTTTATAGTTTAAGCGCAAAATAGGACATTAGTCAATACTTTGACCAATGTCCTATTTACTGTACATTCAAGTTTAGTGTTCTAGCTTCCAGTTTCCCAGCAAAGGCATTTTCAGTAATTCAGCATTAGGAATATACTTTTCAAGCTTCCCTTTCGTCCGAGCTATATATGCCAATCAGAGGACTGCATTAGCCTTGTCCCACTTAAAATGTACCGCTTAACTCCCCCTGCCGGTTGCCATCCAAACGGCAAAAAATCAGCCTTTATGTCGTCTGGTATAATCTGGACGACTTCAGTTTATATCAGCGGCAGAATTGACACTTCCCCCACTTTCTTATTAGTATTCACAGTATATATGTGTAAAACAACAATTGACAAATATTGCTAAAAGACCTTAAAACCGGGTAAGCAATCGGGCCCTTACATAAACGGCAAGGAGGCTATCGTGGACACTTCGGACAAACTGTCCATACCATGAATATGAACATTCACCGAGATAATTTATGAAGTTATGCAAGTGCCATCTTCTTTGGGTAAAATGTCAACTTGGGGACATGTGTCCCATCAGCGTCATCTAACCGCTATCCTGAGGCATAGTGGCCAGCATGCCCTACGTCTTGACCGGTTCAAAAAGGAGAATTGTAATGAACAGATATGCTTTATTGCCTGTTGGTTGTATACTGGCTGGCCTTTTCTTTTTGTTTTATCCTTCCCCATCTGGGGAGGATGCCTTGCAGCAACTGCCGGCATCTACCGTTACACTCAGTCCGGGAACATATTCCGCCATGTATGATCAGCCAGACTGGCACGGCTGGAAGGCTTTTTTCATCATGAAAATTAATGATGGGGGCGAAATCGAAGAGGCGACTTATGATTACGTAAATAAGTCTGGCGATTTAAAAACACAGGACCAGGCATACAATCAGGAAATGATAAACGACAGCGGCCTGGGCCCCAGCGACTATTGCCCGAGGTTCGCCAAGAACCTGCTGGTCTATCAAAACCCGGAAGAGGTCGACGCAATTACCGGGGCCACCCACTCCTCGCGAGCTTTCAAAGAACTGGCCCAGGCTGCCTTTAAAAATGCGCAAACCGGCGATCAATCCCCTATTATTATTCCTCAGCCGGAGTTAGCAGCGCCGGCTGCCGGGGAGAACCACTGATGCAAACATTACCCGCAAATTTGAGTCGCAAATTATTATGGCGTTTCTGCCTGGTGGCAGCCGTGTCGCTGCTGGTGGGAATTGTGGGCATAGTCAACATTCTGCGGCTACAGAATATGGACAGCGATCTTTACCAGTACCAGGCCCTGCCGCTGTTAAAACTTAGGGTCATTAACGGCTGCTTTGAGCAGAACCGGGTGCATTTGCGGGATATGGTTCTTGAAAATGATCCGGCTAAAATCGCCTCCTACATCCATGAACTGAAAAAAAACAGCAACAAAATCGATTATTCGATGCAAACCTTTGCCGCAAGCCAACTCACTGAGGTTGAGAAAAAAGAATTTGCCTACTTTTCCAATGTCCTGGAAAACTTCAACCTGTACCGTAATCAGGTCGCGACATTATGTGCTGCCGGCAATAAAGAGCTTGCCTTTAAGGTAATGGTCAACGACGGCCCCAGACTGTCCGCCAATTTTGCCAAGGCCATTGACAGACTGTCGCTACTGAAAGAACAGGCCGGCAGACAGGCGGTGGAAGAAAATAAGCGCCGGGCACAGGCAGCCATGGCGGTCATGGTGCTGCTGCTCGTGTTGGCCGGCTTTGCCGCCGCCAGGTTTGGCATGGCAATCGCCCGCATGCTCAGCGCGCCGCTGGAAGCCGAAAAGCAGCAGCTAAGTTCCTCGCTGGCGGTATTGCAGCGGCTGCTCAACGGCCTTGACGCCTGTCTTTACGTCTCTGATCCCCATACCAACAAACTGCTATTCATCAACGACAAAATGAAACGAGAATTTTGTCTCGAAGATGACATTGCCGCCACTACCTGCTGGCAGGTCCTTCAAGCCGGCTTTACACAGCGTTGCGACTTTTGCCCTGTCCCTCAATTGCTGGCCAATCCGGACACGCCGGTTACCTGGGAAGAGCATAACACCGCAACCCGTAAGTACTATAAAAATACCGACTGCATCATCGAATGGCTGGATGGCAAAAAAGTTCACCTGCAGCATTCCGTAGATATTACCAATCTAAAATCAACCGAAGCATCCTTAACAAATGCCAAACTGGCCGCGGAAAGCGCCAGCCTGGCCAAAAGTGAATTTCTCTCCCGCATGAGCCATGAAATGAGAACGCCAATGAATGCCATCATCGGTATGACCAATATTGCCAGGACAGCTAAGGACCAGGCGAAAAAAGAGTACTGCCTTGAAAAAATTGATCAGGCCTCCAAACATTTATTAGGCGTAATTAATGATATTTTGGATATGTCCAAAATTGAAGCCAATAAATTCGAATTGTACCTGCATGAATTCAACCTGGAAAGCATGCTGATGAACATTATGAATGTGGTCACCTTCCGTGCTGAAGAAAAAAGGCAAAACCTTATCGTAAATCTGGACCCCACTCTGCCGTTTTTCATCATCAGCGACGAAACCCGGCTGTCCCAAGTCATTACCAGCCTGCTCTCCAATGCCATCAAGTTTACGCCTAATCATGGCACCATTGTCTTAACCGTAACTAAACAGGAAGAAGCGGACAATATTTCCATCCTGAAAATCGAAGTCAGTGATAACGGCATTGGCATCTCCGAAGAACAACAAGCCCGGCTGTTTACTTCTTTTGAACAGGCCGACGGCAGTATATCCCGTAAATACGGCGGCACAGGCCTGGGCTTGGCAATTTCCCAAAAAATCGTCAATCTGATGGACGGTTCCATCTGGATTGAATCCAAACTGGATGAAGGCGCCAAATTCAGCCTTACCATCAAGGTGAAAAACGGCATATCGCAACAACAACCCGTGTTAAGCAAGCAGATTGACAAAACCTCGCTCCGCATCCTCGCCGTCGACGATTCCCCTGAAACCAGGGATTACTTCCTCCATGTCATGTCCGCTTTCGGGCTGGCCTGCGACGTCGCGGCCAACGGTCAGGAAGCGCTCGCCCTGATTCACGCCCGTCAGGAAGCGCCCTATAACATCATTTTCGTCGATTGGCTGATGCCGGACATTAATGGTATTGACCTGTCAAAAAAAATCAAACAGCTAACCGGTCCAAACACAGTGGTCATTATGATTTCCGTCAGCGACTGGAGCGATATTGAAAAAGAAGCAACGGCGGCGGGCATAAGTAAATTTATTGCCAAACCGCTGTTCCCGTCGGCCATCATGAATGCAATCAATGAAATTATGGGAGTGGCCGTAAAAGATCAGACCAGCCAGTTCCAGCTCCAGCGACATGACTTTACGGCCTTTTCCCTGCTGGTGGCGGAAGACGTGGACGTCAACCGGGAGATTCTCGCTTCTCTGCTGGAAGATACCGGCATTGCGATCGACTTTGCCGTTGACGGCGCCGAAGCTCTGGACCGTTTTGCCAGGCAACCGGATGCCTACAGCCTGATCTTAATGGACGTGCATATGCCTAAAATGAATGGCTATGAAACCGTCCGAAACATACGCTCCCTGCCCATCGCCCGGGCCAGACAGGTTCCCATTATCGCCATGACAGCCGACGTATTCCGGGAAGACATCGAAAAATGCCTGGAGGCAGGAATGAATGACCACATCGGCAAGCCGCTCGATCCTGAGGAACTGATAACAAAACTAAACAAATACCTGCCCCCAACAGAAGCCCCTGCGCCAGCCCGCTCTTACCGGCCCATTACCTTCCCCGAACGCCTGCCGCCCGATACTTCGCCGGATTATACCGATTTGCTCCCCATACTTGACGTACGGGCGGGGTTAGACAGACTCATGAACAACAAAAAGCTCTACTTTACCTTGCTCAAAAATTTTACTGGACAGGAAATAGTCGCTGAAATCATTAGCCTGATCGAAACAGACGAACCGGTCAAAGCAGCAAATACGGCGCACGCCCTAAAAGGCGCCGCCGCCAACTTAGGTCTCACAGAGCTAAGCGCCATTGCCGCCGTCATTGAAATCCAGGCTAAAAACGGGATCAATGTCACCCAACTGACTTCTTCCCTCACCACGACAATGGATGCGACCATAATTTTGATCCAAAAGTTACTGGAAAGGGAGGGAGTCCGGTGAGCGATTATACAACAGATAAAGCAACCATTCTGGTTGTCGACGACATGGAGGTCAACCGGCTTATATTGCAGGAAATCCTGGCGGATTCCTATGAAATTCAACAAGCCGCCGACGGTTTGGAGGCCGTCACCAAATTAATTACTTGCATCCAAAAACCGCAGTTAGTGCTCCTGGACATCATGATGCCGGAGATGGACGGTTTTGAAGTGCTGCGGTTTATGAAAACCGATCCTGTCCTGCAAAAAATTCCCGTGATCTTTATTACCGCCGCCAACGAAGAAACCAATGAAATAAGGGGCCTGAACGCCGGGGCCGTAGATTATATCGCCAAGCCGTTTAACCCGAAAGTCGTCAGGCTCCGGGCGGCAACTCACATTGAGCTAATGCGCTACCGCGAAAAGCTGGAGGACTTAGTGGACGCCAAAGCCAATGAACTGGTAGCCACAAAAGAAATTTTTCTGGAAACCATGGCAAATCTGATCGAATACCGCAGCCTGGAATCCGGCGAACATGTCAAACGCACCCGCGAGCTAACCCAGCTCCTCATCATGGAACTGCTGAAAAAGCAAACTTACCGCCAGCAATTAATTGACTGCGATTACTCCGTTTTAATTAAAGCCGTGCCGCTGCATGACATCGGTAAAATCGGCATCCCAGACAACATCCTGTTAAAGCCCGGACGCCTTACACCGGAAGAATTTGCAGTTATCAAAACCCATACCGTGATCGGCAGCGAAATTATCAAGTCTTTGCTGGTAAGCGGCGAGGACGTTTATCTTAGCCACTGCTATGACATCTGCCGCTTCCATCACGAACGCTGGGACGGCAATGGCTATCCCGCAAACTTAGCCGGGACAGATATTCCCCTGTCGGCCAGAATTGTAGCAGTCGTCGATGTTTATGATGCCCTGGTCAGCGAAAGATGCTACAAACGGGCACATACCCACGAAGAAGCGCTTACCATCATCAGGGAGGCGTCAGGTACCCAGTTTGACCCTAATATTGTTAATGCTTTGCTACAGATCGAAGATCAGTTTAAAAGACACAGCTCCTAATCACCGGATAAGCGATCATCAATATGCCATTACCGGTCATCCGCAAACCCAATATCAAAGAAAGAAAACAGGAGGAGCGCAAGGACGTACATTTTGCTTCTGCCGTGCCAGTCCCAGTCCCCCTCCAAAATGCATAAAATCAAGTGCTATTGCGAAGCAGCTTTTGCGTCCCCTTGCTTCCGTGCGTGTTGCACTTAGAGGTCCGTGTCTGAACAAAGTCTTTTAACCGAAATAAAACTTAGAAATTCCCAACCGTTATGTATAACGCAATAAATATAAAGATGAGTAGTGTTTTTATAACTGTAATTACAAACAGATCATAGTATGATTGCTTGTGGGTTAAGCCACACACTGCCATCACTGTAATAAGCCCACCGTTGTGAGGCATTGAGTCCAGCCCGCTGGAAGCCAGAGCGGCAAAACGGTGCAGAACATCGACCGGGACATTGGTTGCATGCGCCCAGTTTAAGTAGTCCGCCCCAAGCATACCAAGTGCGATTGTTAATCCTCCTGACGCCGAGCCGGTAATAGCTGCCATAATATTGACGGTAATAACTTCCGAAACCAGGGGGCCTGCCCCAATCTTTATATCCATCAGGAAAGATTTTATTACCTGAAAGCCAGCCAGACTGGCTACCACACTGCCATAGCCATAGCCTGAAGCAGTATTAAGTACTGCTACCAAAGAGCTGTTTACACCTCTATTTAATGAAGCTGCAATCCCACCGGTTCTACGAAACTGCTCCCGCCCAATGTATATTGCAAAAAGAATACCTAGAATCAAGGCTATATTCAACGACCAAATTGCGCGTACTTTGTCTACACTTGTACTTAAAAGTGACAGTTTCAAAACTTTGACAGATAACAGGATTTCTTCGTTCCAATGATAAGCCCAAGACCATTGGAAGGGGTTACTAAGATACAGGTTAGCCAAGATAACTACGATAAGTGGGAGAAACGCAAGTGTGTGGTTTGATAATTGCTCTTCCTCTCTATCCTCCGGCTCATTTACGGTATGCTCCCCATAACCCTCATTCAGCGCCACAGCCTGACGCTGTCTGTATATAAGCCAGGCCCAGCCCAGAAAAAAAACAGCAAGCCCACTACTTAAGCCCAGCAAGGGTGCCGCCCAGGTAGTAGTGCCAAAAAATGCTGTTGGTATAATATTTTGTATCTGGGGCGAACCAGGAAAGGCTCCCATACTGAAGGTGAATGTGCCTAACCATAAAGCGGCAGGTATAAATCTTTTCGGAATATTTGCCTCCCGGTACAGGGCACTGGCAAACGGGTACATAACAAACACAACAACAAATACACTAATGCCGCCATAAGTGAGGAAGGCACACCCTAGTATCACCGCAAGTATAGCATTCTCTTTACCTAGTTTATTAGCTATAGTTCCGGCAATTGTCAGCGCCAGCCCACCCTCTTCCATAACTTTAGCAAAAATGGCACCCAGTAAAAAAATCGAAAAATACATTTTAAAGTATTCGGCCGCCTTAGTCATAAAGATTTCCGTATATACCGGCATCAGACTAAAATTACTGGCTGCAGCAGCCAAAACGGCAAACAGCGGAGCGAACAAGATAATAGAGTAACCTCGGAAAGAAAAGAACATTAGTAAGATCAAACTTAGTAGTATTGCAAACAGTTCCACAGATTATCCTCATTTCACTTAAGCATAGTTATAAGTTAATATACCACATACTTGGCATTATGCGAAAGATCGAGAAAGGATGTCGAAGATCACCAAGAGACACCGATGTTAGACCGCTTTTCCTGCCCCTCGCATTTACCTCCGTAACGCATTGTAGAGTTTTGCTGATACATTTGCAATAAAGTCACTGGAATAGCTATGATTACCTGTGCGGGTGTAAAAACTAATTAAAATTGGCTCATGTCCGTCCTGAACAATACCCACATCACAAAGCACATCATCCAGCTCACCCACTTTATGAAATACTGGTACCTGCATATAGCGGGGAATCTCATCGTGGAAGATTGTGTTGGCCAGGTTATTTTTTAACCGCCGCACATTTTTTTTGTCAACATATTTTTCCTTGTATATGGACTCAAGAACCTTGGACATTTCATAAGGTGTTGTTACGCTATGATAATTGTATTTTTTAAACGCCTGTTCATTATGGATTTTCGTTTTACTTAACCGTAAATCCCGCTGGACTTTATTAAATCCGTCTTTTTTGGTTGTATCAAACTCATTCAGCAGTTTATTAAACGTATTGTTATCACTTACTTTTATCATCAGATCAATGGCTTGATCATACTCATTTTGTTTATAGGACGGCGCTTTGGGATAAAGATATTTGTATGTAGCCAAAGCCACAATCAGCTTACTTGTGGAGGCCGTAGGAAAAACCGTATCCTGGTTATATTTTATCGTTTTATTTGTTTTTAAATTTTTGGCGTATACACCAACTTGTCCGTTAAATTGTTTCAAATCATTCATTATTTCTTTTTCCAAAGCCGGTGATGCACTGGCGGTTACGCCTGACAGAGCAATAATAAATGCAGTACATATTGGGATAAGTTTTCTTAGCATAAGATTCCTCTTTTCAATTGGATATATTCTGTTTTGCAAAAATTAAGGGATAGATTATAAGTTTTCTCTCATACTATACATTTAAATTGTGTCAAAAATATGACAAAAATAGAAAAATTTTCAGGGTTTGGGGACAGTTCCACAAAGCACTCGCCAAAGTCATTAGATAGTCGAATGTAAAATAGACATTAGTCAGCAGGGTGACCAATGTCTATTTTACTATCATCCTCTAATCACCCCTAAGCCTTAGAATCACTTAGACAGTTTTGGTCGGTAGCATTTTATATGGTCAAATTTATTCCCTGTGCGATTCTGCTGCCAAATTCATTATCTACCCGCAAAAACTGTTCAACCGCCCTCCTTTGAATAGGCTCATACGCTTGACTTAGATTTTCTACGATATTAGAAACTAAACGCTTCCTTTCCGCTGCAGACATAGTTCGATATCTACTCCTGGCTTGATAATAATCGTCGCCTGTTAGTTCATGCCGGGCTATACTACCTGAAGCGAAATTCTCAGCAGGTTTTCCTTGCTGAGGTGCCTCTATAGGCATCCCGCCAGCCAAAGTATTGGGTAAATAATTGACAATACCTTGATTATACATGGTTTGCATATCTCCGTCCTGCATCATATTGTCAACCGGACTTCTAGGCATATTTGTTGGAAGCTGTAAATAATTTACACCTATACGATATCTTTGAGTATCTCCATAGGGAAAGGTACGGCCTTGTAGAATTCTATCATTCGAAAAACCTATTCCCGGTACAATAGCCGCCGGCGAAAAGGCTGATTGCTCGACTTCAACAAAAAAATTCTCAGGATTTTTATTTAGCACCATTCTGCCTACCGGCATTAATGGAAACAAGTTCTCCGGCCAAATTTTAGTGGGATCCAAGGGATCAAACGTCTGCTCGCATTCAGCCTCAACGTTCATTATCTGTACACGCATTTCGAATTCGACTGTATGCCCTGCAGCAATGGTATCGAACAAATCCCGGCTTGCTACGTCAGGGTCTGTGCCTGCAAGTTGAGCTGCTGTCTTGCTATCTATGTATTCAACCCCTGCACAGGGTTCCCAGTGATACTTAACATACACCTCTTCCCCGCATAAATTAACCCACGAATAGGTGTTGACTCCATATCCTTGGATGGTTCTGTAGCTTTTGATAATCCCATTATCCGAAAACAGATAGGTAAGAAAATTCATAGACTCCGGCCTTAACGACATAAAATCCCAGAACCGGCTGGCGTCTGTCGGACCTCCCCTGATATTATTAACCGGGTTCGGTTTTAAAGCATGAATAAGATCCGTAAACCGCATAGGATCTCTAATGGGAAATACAGGAAGATGGTTGCCAATAAGGTCATAATTACCTTCTTCTGTATAAAATTTAACAGCAAAGCCCCTGATATCCCGCACTGTATCTGCGCCGCCAAGAGAACTGCCTGCTATTGAAAACCTAACAAAAACAGGTGTTTTCTTCTCAGGATCCTGTAGGAATTTTGCCTTAGTTAATGAAGCCATTGATTGATAGGGTACAAAAAAACCAAAAGCTCCGGCTCCTTTAGCATGTAATACTCTTTCAGGAATTCTCTCCCTGTTGAAATGTGTAATCTTTTCCAGTAAAACTATATCCTCAAGTAATATGGGCCCCCGTTCACCTACAGTTAATGAATTTTGATCATCGGTAACAGGAGCTCCCTGATTGCTGGTGAGATAGCGTTTCGCCATAAGCAGTCTCCTCCTAAATTATAAATCCTATATGATTTATATTAATTTTTGAGTAAATTGAGACCACCGGCGAGATTAATAATGACCTATGGACGGGGATGTCGACCAATATGGCTATGTTCTCCGATTCCTTTGAAAAATTCAAGGATAGCCTTCGTCAGCGGATTGACAAAGGTTATCCTTGAATTTTTGCAACCACCGCTCCTTGGGTTGGTAACTACTTTCCTTTTATAACCTCCACCATTGTTCGCTTTGGCTGGCAGAATAAGCCTTTAACACTTTCCCTAAATTGTTCATGCGTCACATGCGCTTCGTGAGTTCCAATTATAACGTCGATTACAGGAAAATTCTCTTTTATTAATGCCTGATACTTTGACTTATAAGGGCATAGAGCGTCAATGCAATATGAAAAATGAATCGCATCAACCCGGAATTCTGCTAATGAACGAACTCTACTCAATAGTTTTTCCGGACCGGCTAAAGTTGGACATCCAGCACAGTTGATAATACCAATTAGGTCAAGTGTTTGATCATTACTGTACCTTTCAAATGCCCCTTTTCTCTTTCTTAAATCATGAAGACAACTAACTGATGAGCACCCCGAATCCTGAGTTGCTGCAGAGCAAGTTAAAATGCCAATTCTCACTGTTACACCCCCTTTGCATAAACAATGCGACTGTTCCGTCGAGCAAGATACGAAACTTTATTACTTACTTCTTTGTAATATTTGCCACAAACGCCCAAAGCTCCTGCCAAATTCATACAAATTTAACAAGAGTCTTCATTAGCATCCCTCTATCATCAAAATTAACGCTTCTTTCAGGTACTTATAACTGAACTTCGCTTCCCATAGTATGCTATAACATATTATTTACTTTTATTACCACAATTAAAGTTACTTAGAAAAGACAAACTAAGTTTTGGAGGTGATATTATGAGAAACGAAAACCAAAATAAAAATAATGAACAGTGTCGTAATGAAAAGTCTCAAAAAAACCTTGATTTCGCCTGTGAGTTATCCAACGTCAAAGAACGCCTCAATGAAAAAGATTGTGGTGGAGGCTGTGGTAGCAAACGGTAACGTCTCATAGTATCAATCTTCAAATTCCCTATTTCATTCCCCTTTAAACGGTGGCTTTGCCGCCGTTTTTTGTTTTTATCAGTTTTCCCCTTATGATAAATTTTCCACGTATAAATTCTAATACTGAGCTTACAATAGTGCTGAAAGGAGTGCTAAATAATTGAATTTTCATTAATAATTTGCTGGTCATTAGATTCCTATTTAATTGAAACAATAGCTAATACGTTAATAAGAACGCAGTTAATTTTATTGTGAACCAACCAAAAATACAATACAAATATGAGGAGGATTATGTTGAACCAGCCAACCGGATTCACACCGCATGAAGTTATGGAACTCCACGAACTCATTGTAGGTGAAATTACAGCCTTGCAAAAGATGCAAGCTATGATGGGTGTAGTTCATGACTGTGATTTAAAAGGATACATACAAAATTGTACACAAACAAAGCAACAAAGGATATCTGCATTTCAGAACCTAATGGACAAAGCACAAAATACAACTTTCTAGGTGGAGGAACAATAATGCCAATTACCGAGAGTATGCCAGGGACCAGTACTATGGCCGATAAAAATATATCTTTTGATATGTTAAAAGACTCAGAGTTTTGTCTTATGAGTCTGACAAAAGCCGCAATGGAAGCCACAAACAAAGAATTCAGACAAGTTATCACTCAATCACTACAGCAATGTATTCAGGAACATTTTCAGATTAGCGATCTTCTGATCCAGAAGGGTTGGGCACATCCCTACGAAATTAAGCATCAATTCACTGAAGACATCCAAATGTCCGCCATGGTGACTGCTCCATACAGTAATATTAAAATGTAAGGGGATTTCTATGGATAACACTACAGGATTAACGCCCCACGATGCTTTAGAGCTTAGTGAAGTGATGAATGGGGCAATGACCATTATGAAGATGATGCAGATGAATATGAATCAAGTCCAAGACCCCGATTTAAAGACATTCATGCAGCAAACTCTTGAAGCAAGACGCATAAGAATGCAAGCTATGCAACAATTTATTTCGAATCAACATGTTATTAATAAATTGCAGTAGGGAGTGATACGGTGAACCAGACAATACCAAACAGTTTAACCGATAGGGATATTGTTATGAATATGCTTAAAGATTCAAAGTTTGCTCTCAACAGTATGTCAATGGCCCTTATGGAAACAACTAATTCTCAACTGCGAGATATAATAACAAATGATTTTATGGCAAGTATTAACGAACATTATGCTCTTTCGGATTTGGCAATCTCCAAGCAATGGTATATGGCTTATTTGACACCGCAGGAACAGTTAAGAAACCAGTTATTACTAATAAACCAAACAAACAATATTTAAGGAGCATTCCTGTAACGAACAAAAAAGAGTTTTGAACAAAAAAGTACCTCCTGTTAGAATACAGGGTGTAAGGCTT
>NZ_BMBX01000043.1:0-20097 GCF_014634905.1 Sporomusa sp. GT1
GAACAAATATGTTTTTACAAAGCCACTATTTCTTGCCATGAGGAATTTCAAATTACACAAAATTATCCGCAGACCCCTTCATTGGATTTCATATATTTTTTGTTTTTAGTTATTTATACTCTGAATTTTCTGATGGTTTCATTAAGAGCAGTAGCCAATTCTGCCAGCGCTTCTGCGCTGCTGCTAATTTCGCTCAGACTGGCGTTCTGTTCTTCAGCTGCCGCTGCCACTGTCTGCGTGCTGGCATTGGTTTTCTCTGATACTGAGCTGATATTCTGCACATTGGCTACAATGGCCTGCATACCTTTGGCCGTCTCTTCAACGGCATGGGTGATCTGTTCCATACCGGACTGTGTTTGTGCCAGTTTTTCAACAATGGCTTCAAACCCTTGCTCGGTTTCTGCGGCAGCAAGTTTTCCGACCTCAACCTCTGTATTCGCCTTATTCACCACATTAACGGAAAAATCAATATCTGTGGTCATCTGGCGGATGATTTCTCCGATATTCCGGGTTGCATCAGCACTTTGTTCCGCGAGTTTCCGTACCTCTTCCGCCACCACAGCAAAGCCCCGGCCTGCCTCACCCGCACGAGCGGCTTCTATGGCAGCGTTAAGAGCAAGCAGATTGGTTTGACTGGCAATATTGCTGATTACAGTAATTATGTCCTGTATTTTTGCAGAGCCGGCTACTAGTGAATTAGCTACCTCTTTAATATCCTGCATTGAACTTTCAATGGTTGTATTTTGTGCAACCATTTTCCGGATAAGCAGCATGCCGCGATTGGCATCGGCAACCGCCTCCTGTGTACCATGATTTACCTCGGCAGCGCTGGCGCTCATCTCCTGGGTGCCGGCGGTTACTTGCTCAATGACAGCCGATATCTCTGTAATATTAGTGGTATTCTCGGATGACCCTGCCGCAATCTGCCCGGTAGTATCGGCAATGATCCCGGAGGTGCGCAACTGTTCTTCCACCGTTGAGGTCAGTTCCTCACTGGAGGCCGCCAGTGTATCGGCACTGTTTCTAACATTATTAACAATATTCCGCAAGGCGTTTTTCATAGTGATAACGGCTTTTGCCATATCGCCAATTTCATCATTGCGGGTTGAAGCAACATCCGGTGTGCTGATGTCCAGACTGCTCACAGCCAACAATTCGTCGCGCAGTATATTAACCCGTGTGGCCAAATTGCGGCTGTACCAGATAACCAGTATAATCGTCACAACAATGACGGCTATGCTGAACCCGATAACAACCCTTAACACCAACTCTTGCTCCTGGTTCAAAAGCTCTACGCTTTGGTGGCGAACCTTATTTTGAATGTCAAAAGCGACCTGAAACTGTGTGTTCACTTGTTCTGTTTTTTCCCTGGCTGCAATTATGGCCGCATCCATCCCAGGGTCCTTGGTTTGTTTCATGATAATTATTCTTTTCATATCGTCCACATAGGAAATCACGTCTTTTTCTAATTTTTCCGCCTCTCGTTTGGCTTCCGGTGAATTTACATCTTCCTTAAACTGCTTAATGTCGTTCAGGCTTACCGCATACTTATCCAGGGCAGCTTTTGCGTAATGTTCTTCGCCATAGCTCATATATCCCCGGTATTCAGCCACTCCGCTGTGAAAATGGTCTTGAGCCCGGAGCAACTCTACGGTTCTTGCTACAGAACCGGTCAATAAATCCTGATAGTTCACCATCGCCGACTGAAACTGATAAATGATAACCCCCAGTAATACGGCTAAAAATGTAAGGACAATCCCAAACATTGCGCCTAATTGGCTTCTAATTGTTATACGTGTCATTGTTTTCCTCCTCTTTATACCTGGCACCCGGATGTAGCTTTGTACATACCTTTACAGCCGCCAGATTTGAAAATTTCCCAGACCTGTTACCGATGTGGGCTGCTTAGCTTCTAGTTCAGATATTTTAATAATTTCATCAGCAATTATTGCTATCTGAATTCCATCAACATAGATAAGTAGGGAGCTCTGCCTACCTAAATCAGACAGTTTACCCAATTTTGTGTTCCCGATGATTCCCTTAACATATTCAACAGGCACTCCATATTTTGCAGCTCCATATTTGAATATTAATAGCTGTACTTTTTTCACTCTTCTCCTCCTTTATAGTCTTAGGACACATTACTGGCTAAACCCTAGTACCCTGTGTCACCTAAAGGCATGGCTTATTTTGCAGTCTTTTTCCGTACGGCGGAGTCGGCGTCGCCTTACACATGTCCGATATACGAGGCTTTTACGCCTTGTATTGCGAAAAAATTCTCGCGACTAATCTCATGTTTAAGTAACGCAGGGTACTAACTTTTTCCGTCAACCCACAGCTACATAATAAAGCAAACGGCAGCAACTAACATCTATCGAAAGTTATACGTCAAAAATAATAAATATTATATGAGACTCCTTTATTTACTTGCTTTTTCCTGGTATTTTACATAATCATAGAAATCTATCGGAAGTTAGAGGAAATATCGGCATCAATGTAATATAATTATTAGTTACCGTTATTTTTGCAGGTCTGTTTGAGAGGAGGTGACGCGTTGGCTCATCCAGCAGTTATTACCCGAATCTTGATCGTCGATGATGATGAAAAATTTCTTGCCTCCATGCGGCGTATAATGCAAGGGTATTTCGAAATAGTTACAACCAAGGACCCCATCCAGGCCCTGAAGCTTTTTGAATATCAGGGGCCTTTTGCAGCCGTAATTTCGGACTACCGTATGCCGTTGATGAATGGCATAGAGCTTTTCGCCAGGCTGCTTGCTTTGGATACAAACGTTCAAAGAATTATGCTCACAGGCCACGCAGAGCTGCAAATGGCTATTGATGCAGTAAATCATGGCAAAATTAATGCCTTCCTTACTAAACCTACCCCGGCAGTCTCTATCAGGTCGGTTATTGTAGAGGCCATCCGGGCTTATAATCGCGATGCCGGTAATGTCCTCTTGTCCAAAGGCAATCCGGAAAGCCATACCAGAACAGCACTGCCAGAAGCTACCCTGGAAAATTATGACCCGCTAACAGTAAAAGAAAAAGAAGTTCTCGCCTTGCTGGCAAGGGGCTGTTCCAATAGTGAAATATCGGCAAAGCTTAATATAACTGTCGGCACGGTAAAAAGTCATGTAAGCAATCTTTTCGGAAAATTAGATGTAAACAGCCGCTCAAAAGTGATTGCAAAATCGATAACACTCGGTCTAATCAAGAACGAATTTACCGAGTAACAATACTATAAAAAAGACAACCTTTATTTAAAGGTTGTCTTTTCAACAAATGTTCCGGGATCAATTATGCCAGGCCGCATTGCTGCAGCAGGCGCCCCGAAAGGGTGCTGCCAGCATTAGAAACCGCCGTACTTCATGGGTAGTTTTACAATAAATATTGTTCCTGTGCCCTGACTGCTTTCAACCAATATTTCGCCTTTATGGTGATTAGCAATAATATCATAGGAAATACTCAGGCCCATTCCGCTTCCCTGCCCGACAGGTTTGGTGGTGAAAAACGGGTTGAAAATATTATTTAGGTTTTCCGGGGCAATGCCGGCACCATCGTCCTGAACAGAGCAATAGGCAAAAACCTCATCATGCCAGGTGGATACGGTAATAGCTCCTAAACCGGTAGTATGCTTGTCTCTAATAGCCTGTGCGGCGTTAACAATGAGGTTAAGCAATACTTGGTTAATTTCGCTGCCAACAGCTTCGATAACCGGTAGTTTTCCCAGCCTTTTTTCTACACTGGCATAATATCTGATCTCATTCTGGGCGACTAATAAAGTGCTTTCCAGTCCTTCGTTCAAATCATAAGGTTCGGCTACTTGCTGATTGATATGGGAGAAGCGCCGCATTCCTTTGACTATTTTGTTCATGCGATCAAGCCCTTCGATGGTATCCTTAAACAGTTCCGAAAAGTCATTCAGGATATAATCCAGGTCTTTGTCCTTTTCATGCCAGGCTATCTGTTTCAGTTTTGCTGCTACTGCCGCATCATCTATGGCGGGAAGTATCGAAATCAGCTCCCGGTATTGGGGTATTACACTGCCGAAAGCCGAAAAATATTGCTCCAGTGTCTCAATATTGCTGGTTACAAACCCCAAAGGGTTATTAATCTCATGCGCTACCCCGGCGGCCAGTTGCCCGATACCTGCTAATTTTTCTTGCTGGGCCAGCCGCTTCTGTGCATTTTCAATAGTTTCTAAAGCTGCCGTAAGTTCGTAATTTCTTTGTGTGAGTTCTTGGTTGGCGGTAAACAGTTCCTGGGTTCTTCTCACCACTTCAAGTTCAAGATTGTCCCGGATTTGCTTTAATGCATTCTCTGTGCGCTTTTGCCGGCCGGTAATAATGAGCAATATCACAACAAAAATGCTTATTACCACCGAACTGATACCGGCTATCCGGTAATAGCTGCTAAGTCGCTTATTCACGTCACGGAAAACTTCTTCTTCACTAATGCCTACCGACACCACGAAGGGATAGTCACTTAAGGCCCGGTAACTATGAAGTCTTTTGACTTTATCAATGGAACTCGTTGAAAAATAGTTCCCCGCTGTGCTGACTGCCAGTTGCTCCATTAATGTGCTGTTGCTCATATCCTGTCCAATAGCCGAAAATCCGCCAGAGTCCCGCGCCCGCACGATCCCGTCCCGACCTACCAACGTAATTGTGGAATCTTTACCTAAATTTACTTGTTTATAGAATTTTGTAAAATACCCCGGATCAATAGAAATAACGGCAACTCCACCGAAGGAACCGTCAGGCATATTTATCCGTCGCGTCATTTGAATGGACCACTTGCCGGAGGCGTGTCCCAATACCGGTTTACTGATAAAGAGCTGGCCGCTGTCGGCAGTCTGGTGAACCTTAAAATTCTCGCAGTCCTCTAGGGAGAACGGAAGAAACCGTACCTGGTCGCTCACCGCCAGATCCCCCTGTTCGTCAATCACGCTCAACAGCACGAAAGGCTGGCTGGTAAGTCTGCCTTCTTTTATATACTGAGGAATATCAATACTTCGGCCCTCTTGTTCATATTGATATTTTAAAAATAATACCGTCTGATCTATGCTTTTAATTGTACGTAACGTATGCTCTTCAAATGCCCGGGCAAAATTGGCCGTATCTTTGAAGGCACTGGCAATTGCGAGTTGCCGCTCGTTTTGCTCTTGGTAATACAGGCCTGTCCAGAGGAATGAAAGCAAACTAATGCCAAATAAAATAATGATAGCACGGGTACTGCATATAGTTAAATTTACAGACAATAGAGAACCCGGATTTAGCCTTTTCAATAACATGCATGGCACCTGTTAACCTCAATAACAGCCCACTCCGTGATAACGAATTTTTTATATATAACCGGTTGCTCAGACCGGTTTCCGGCCCGGGCTTGCCGGGTACTGAGGGAAGGGGGGGCCGTAGGATAAAACAAAGTATTTTTACACGCCCTTTCACGTTAATACATTACCTTAATATGCTGCTTCATTAACGTCATACTGTAAATTATACTGTAATTGTTGCCAAAGAGATATATAGGCGGGAAATCCCTGTAAGATAATTTGTCGAATAACTGCGAGGGACAAGAAAAAGTACTGAAGCGATAAGATCGCAAAGTTAAACCCAAAAAGCGATATCACATATTTGCTGTGATATCGCTTCTTTGTTTACCTGGGCAAACCATAAATCTACCGCTACATTCTCCATTCCTGTGTATTTTTGTACCTGCATTGAATTACTGAACAGCATTACTCATTGTTTATACTTAGTGATGAGTTTAGCTATATCAATTATTAGTTGACGCTGCTCTGGTGGAAGGTCTTGCAGAAACTGGCTTATATCAAATTTCAGATAATCCTTTGCAGAATAGGAAACACCGGTAATAAAATAGCCAGGGTTAGTGTCTAGCAAATTTGCTATGCGTATTAACATTTCAAGACTTAATTTCGTTTTGCCGTTTTCTACTTGGCTAATATACACGGGTGAAACTTCCAGATTCTCAGCCAGTTTTTCTTGTGTAAAATGTTTTTGTTTGCGTATTTTTTTTATTCGTTGTCCAATGGTATGGTAATCAATATACATGCACATCACCCAACTTAACTATATCAATGGGAAAGAGTGTTTACATATAGTTATTGCTTAATATTAAGTAATACGTTAAAATTAATGAATAAATTAATATTAAGTCTAGGATTTTGTTTGGATAGATAGTAAAACTCTCTAGTGTTCAGGGAAATAGAGGGGGCCAGTCTAAGTGTTTTATAAGCATGCACGCTTTATACTTAGTATGCTTGGAGTAGTGATCGGCATAACAGGATATTATTTGCAATTATATTGTCCGGTCGGCCATGAAAGAAGCTTGTTGTGGATCGGGAGTACCCTGGTCTTTTCCATCGGAGGATTTATAATTGGCAGGATCATCGAAACGTTGAGTATTCGTTCCCATACCGATTATCTAACAGGCTTATGGAACAGGAGATACTTTCATTTGAAACTGCGCGAGATAGTAGACCGAATAAATAAAGACAAGGGCCAGTTGTGTATCGCCATGATAGATGTGGATGGCTTCAAGAAGATTAACGATTTGTACGGTCATGTTACTGGTGACGTACTATTGTGTGGCATTGCAGCAATTTTAAAAGAAGGCACCAGCAATAATGATATTGTTATCCGTTTGGGTGGTGATGAATTCGCTGTTGTTTTTACTGAAACGAACTCTTTAAAAAATGCTCTTGAAATCATGGAGAGAATTCGCCGCAGGGTGGAAAACACTTTTTTATCATATCACCTGACCATCAGCACCGGGATTATTTCGCTGGAACAGGAACAGGATGTAAAAGACCTTTTAATTAAAGCCGATCAAACTTTGTATAAAGCAAAGGAACAAAAAAATGCGGTTATAGGTTATAAGTGGTAACTGACTATGAATAGCAGCCACCTGATTGTTCACATTGATAACCGCCCTGTTAAAAAGTCTCAACCCAAACTCGACGGGGTTGAGACTTTTTTAATAGGAGCCTCATTGGCAGCAAACGGAAGGTTAACTTATTTTGCTTACAGCTTTACATCTGACAGAACAAAATGTGTTTTTTCTAAGAGGACAAAAGTAAAATAGTTTACCTGAGGTAAACATTTTACGGAAAATTTGAAGGAGTTTGCACAAATATATAGAAAGTTACCGAAGTTGGAATTTCGCGGACGCTTCAATTTCAGTATAGCTGGGGACAATGAGGTGATAATTACGGTCACAGCAAGAGCAGTGGCTAATAAATAGTAAAGTGCAAGGTTAGTTTATATAGTGAGAGTATCGGAGAGGAAGTGCAAGGGTTGAAACAGGTAGATTTCATGAGTCATGACGTGAATCTCCCTGAACTTACGTTTAGGGGCATGTTGCTGGGAATGGTGATTACTATCATCTTTACAGCATCAAACGTTTATTTAGGATTAAAAGTCGGACTTACATTTTCGTCATCCATTCCGGCAGCCGTTATTTCTATGGCGGTTCTGAAAATGTTTAAGGATTCCAATGTTCTGGAAAACAATATGGTTCAGACGCAAGCTTCGGCAGCAGGGACTCTTTCTGCAGTCATATTTATCATTCCCGGCTTGCTAATGATCGGATACTGGCAAGGGTTTGCTTTTTGGCAGACATTGATGATTTGTGCGTGTGGCGGCAGCCTGGGTGTTTTGTTTACCATTCCTTTACGCCGGGCAATGATTGTTAATAGTGACCTGCCTTATCCTGAGGGCCTGGCAGCTGCTGAAATCCTGAAAGTAGGCAGTGGCAACGCCGCCGGGACCAAAGAAAATGGCGCTAAAGATATTTTAGCCGGCGGTTTTGTTTCGGCTATTATCAGTTTCTGCACAAGTGGCTTCCAAATTATTTCCTCAGAAGTGCACTACTGGTTTTCCTTGGGTAAAATTACTTCCCAACTGCCTCTGGGCTTTTCTACAGCTCTGCTGGGAGCCGGCTATTTGATCGGTATTGCCAGCGGTATGGCAATTTTAGCAGGTGTTATTTTGGCGTGGGTTGTATTTGTACCTTATCTGACCTCGGTGCTGACACCGGCAGCCGGACAGAGCGCCAGCGCATTTGCGCAAGCCGTGTGGGCGCAAAAGGTAAGGCTTATCGGTGCCGGTACCATTGGCATTGCCGCAATCTGGACGCTGATTACCTTAGTTAAGCCAATCCTTGAAGGTATGCGTATTTCCATTGAAGCTATGCGTAAGTCGGAAACCGGGAAAAACCTGCACCGTATGGACACAGATATGTCGCCGAAAGCGATCGGTATGGTGCTGGCTGTCATTATTGTCGGTTTGCTGGGAACCTTTTATTCCTTTATTGCCGATGCCCAGCTGGCTGCAAGTACTACCTGGATTTTTGTTATTGCCGGCGTTGGCGTTGCGATTGGTATGGGATTCTTTGTGGCTGCTGCCTGTGGTTATATGGCCGGTTTGATTGGTACTTCGGCCAGTCCGATCTCCGGTATCGGTATTTTGGGGATTATTATTTCCTCTCTTGTCGTATTGGGAATCGGTTCGACCGTCAGTCTTTTTGATACGGCAATGGGAACTAAATTTGCTATTGCTTTGGCGATTTTTATGACCAGTGTTATTGTCAGTATCGCCGCAATTTCCAATGATAATCTGCAAGACTTAAAGACCGGTTATCTTGTTGGCGCCACCCCGTGGAAACAGCAGGTAGCCTTGCTGCTGGGCTGCATCATCGGCGCTTTTGCGATTGCACCTGTATTGAATTTGCTGTATGAAGCATACGGCTTTGTCGGGGCTATGCCGCGTGCCGGAATGGACGAAAGCCAGGTTCTGTCCGCGCCGCAAGCAACTTTGATGGCTACGATTGCAACAGGTATTTTTAGCCATAATCTGGACTGGAATTACATTCTGTTTGGTGTAGGTGTCGGGATTGTTGTAATCATTGTCGATTTACTGTTGAAAAAGGGAACGGCCAAATACTGCCTGCCGCCGTTAGCTGTGGGTATGGGAATCTATTTGCCGCCTACACTGGAAACACCGCTAATTTTGGGTGCCGTTATGAGCTATTTTGTAACCCGGTATCTGCGTGACCGGGCGCGTGAACGGAGTCCGCAGCATGTCGAGGAAGATGTGGAATTTTGCAACCGCCGCGGTGTGCTGTTTGCATCCGGCCTGATTGTCGGTGAAAGCTTAATGGGGGTTATTATTGCCGTTATTATCGTATTTTCGGTAACCAGTGGCGGCAGTGACTCGCCGCTGGCGCTTGTAGGCAAGGACTTTGCCCGGACTGCCGATTGGTTAGGTTTGCTGGTATTTATCGGCATGATTGTCATGTTTATTCGCCGGATTATAAATGTAAAGTTTGAAGCGGATAAATAGCAGGCAATAGGATGAAATAAAAAGCTACTGATAAGCGATTAGCGGGAACTTCTGCGAGAAGGTTCCTGCTAATCTTTTTTTTATCCGGTGGGACACGGGGACATGTGGGACACGGGGACAGGTTCCTTGTCCCATTTCTCTACAACTTAAAAAAATTGTGAAACAACTGTCAATCTATAATAAGCTACATATTATGTAATAGGTGTCCCTATTAATAAAGGAGGAGCTAGCAATATGGCAAGTGTTATTCATTCTCTAACCCAAAATGTTTCACTTTCGGATGATGGTTCTATTATTGATATAACTGTTACCAATAATGGTGCCACACCTATAGCCAGTCCAGGTTTTTATGTTACTGCCGTGTATGTTGATGGAACAACTCAATATGTTCGTTCTCAGGTTGTTGATTCATTAGCAGCTTCGGCTTCCATTATTCTTAGTTTATCAATTGACGGTGTAGTAACTTATGAGGAAGAAAATTTGCATGTAGGGATAGGGTTTGTTCATACAACAACCTAGCCGCAAAGTCTGAGGCTTGGGGAACACCCAAGCCTCCTACATAACAGTACAATGCGTATTCATTTTAGCCGTGGTGTTAGGAGTGGTGTGATTTGTCAGTTATCAATATCTTAGCAAGCAAAAGCTTGACAGTATCTACTAGAAGATCGCGCCGAGGCATGAAAGGCAAAAAAATAATTGTCGGAAATAAACGTAGATGTAATTATTTCAGTTATCTTTTTTTTGATACTTCGGCAATCCCCAATAGCCTGTCGCTGTTATCTGCAAAATTAGTGTTATTCAAATTATGCGATTTCTTTAGCTGTACAGCCGTAACGTTTTCCGTCTATCCTTTATTAGATCAATTTAGTTCTTATACAACCTATGACAAGGATTGTTCCGTAAGTTTAGACCCGACACTTAAACAAGACTTCTTTCCCTTTACCTGTGAGGCAGCTATTGAAATAGATATAACAACAATAGTTGATATGTGGCTTAAAAACACATTAGTGAACAGGGGCATAGTAATAAAAGGCAATAACACTCATTATCCCCCTTGTTGTTATACATCCTTTGGTTCTGCCTATAGTGCCGATAATACTGTAATTCCCTTTATCAGAGCAGCCTTTGCACAAGGCCCGTGTTTATGTTTTTTACCTAATTCAGACATTACCTATACTGCCAAAGTTTTTCCAGCTAAAAATGCTAACTTTTCGGGACGAGCAGGTAATGGTCCGTAACACTGCCTTGCCGTCAATCAGTTGCGGAGGGGAGGATAAAATTGAGTGGGACAAGGGACCTGTCCCTGTGTCCCAGAAGAAGGAAGAGCTTTTAATTAACTGTATTGCTGTGTTGTAAATCATAAAGACAAAAGGCAAGCCGAATGCGGCAGCGTTCTTCCATGGAAGACAAGTCACTCTGGAGCAGCTTTTTGATTTTGGCAACGCGGTAGTTAATGGTGTTTCGATGCGTAAAAGTGTGCTCAGCAACGAGTTGGACACTAGAATTGAATTCAATATAATGGCGCAGTATTTCCAAGTAATTAGAATTGTGTTTTTGGTCATAGTCAACAATGGTTTTCAGCGATTGCGTATATAAATTATCTAATATAGCCTCATCTGAAATACCTAGTATAATTTGATAAAGTCCTAAATCATTATAGAAACAGTGGGGCTTTTTCGTAGCGATGGCTACCTGCAAGGCTTTATCTGCTTCAATTCGTTTGTTAAATAAGCATTGTAAGCCTTGTCCCAGCGTGGAAATGCCATAGTGAATATCATCATCGGTACTTAAAGAACTATGAAGGAAAGCCAGTGTAGCGGCAAAGTTATTCTCGGTTATGTTATATAGGATGGCATACTGGGTAGTTTTTTTTGTCAGGAGCAGATATTTTTGTTCTGCTTGATTTAGAATCACGGTTAATTTATCGTTAGAGACATTTTTAAAAGCGACAATTCCATAGGTGGAATAGGAATAGGGTTTCATGTCTTCATGTTCAGCAATAAATGCATTATCAATCATATTATCAAATATGGCACTGGAGAATATCTTGCTAAAATATTCTTCTTCTTGTTTCTCTTTAATAATATCATTGAAGCCATCCTGCATAATGTCAGCAATATGTATTTCCCAGGGCATGATAAGCAGCGGCAGGTGATTATTGTTGCAATAATCAATGAGATAATGGGGTATATCTTTAATATAATTTCCAATATTTAAAATAATACCGCTTGCACCTTTTTTGTTTACTGAATGAATGAGTTCTTCAAGCCAGTGATCATAACTGTTGGCAAGCCCGGTTGTAATAATTAATTCTCCACCGCGAATAAAACTCATATTATTCAAGTCCTCTAGCAGATAAATCCATTTAAAAGAGGTATAAATACCTTTTTCGCCAGCTATTAGTTGTAGCTGGTGCTTTTTTCGGAACTTTTCATAAAATTGTTTTAGCGTCAATGATATATACCTGCCTCTCACTTGATATAAATAGTATAAAGTAATATAAATTGGTTGTACAGCACAAAAAACGGAGGTTTTTTTAGGCTTCAATCTTGTTGAATGCTGAAAAAACAAGTGCTAAAATACAAGTAAATTCAAAATTATACTGGTGTATGGGCATATTGAGCAAAGTGAAAGGAAGAGGTTATAATTTATGTCAATGAAAAATCAAATTGAACAGCTTATTGTTGAAAAAGTGGCATTATTAAACCGGCCTGATCTATTTAGGAAGCCGATTGTAAGTTTTTCTTCTGCCACAGATAGTAGATATTCTGAATTAAAGGAGATTATTGGTCCATGGCATTTAAACCCTACTGAACTACTGCCAGATGCTCAAAGCGTCATCAGCTATTTTGTACCGTTTACCAGCCTGGTGGTAGCAGAGCCGAAAACAGTTGACGGCGGTTCTGAGGCCTGGGGTGAAGCCTATGCCATAATTAATCCTTATTTCAATGTCGTGAATCAGGCGGTCATTCAATACTTGTCTGATTTAGGCTATTCAGCCAGTGCAGTACAGGCAACCCATACCTATGACCCCAAAGATATGAAATCAATGTGGTCACACCGAAGTGCTGCTGCCATTGCAGGTCTAGGCACCTTTGGCGCAAATAGAATGCTTATTACCGAAAAAGGTTCTGGCGGACGATTCTGTTCAGTGTTAACATCTGCCACCCTGTATGAGGAACAAGCTCCGGCAGAAACCAGATGTTTATATGTTAAAAACGGCTCTTGCGGTCTATGTTTCAAAATCTGTCCGGTAAATGCCCTGGTGCCTGATTCTTTTGATAAATTTATTTGTCAAGACGAATGTAACAAGAACCAGAAGCAGGATAGGCATGGTGCCGATACCTGCGGCAAATGTATTAGTGTATGCCCGGTGGCTTATATTGACTAGATAATTCAACTTTAAAATCATTGCATGTGAATGTAAAATTATACTACCAGAAAGGAACCTATGATGGATTTTAAACAACTAATAACAACCATGATCCAAACCTATGTACAAGAATATCAGAAAAAGCCGGGCATTACCTCCGTATGGGGTGAGCCATTAGTTGGCTTTGCCGATGCAAATCATCCGGATATTTCCAACCTTAAGGATATTATTTCGCCGCAGCATGTTATGCCGCATGAGGTCATAGAAAATCCAACAATTATTATTGCTTATTTTCTCCCTTTTACCAAGGAACTTGCCGATACAAACAAAGCACCCGGGAATGTGTCATCTCCCGAGTGGGCGCGTACTTATGAAGAAACTAACAGGATGTTTGGAGAGTTAAACAATTACTTAATAGCAGCGATACAGGAAATGGGCTATGAAGCCGGAGTTTCTAAAGCGGCAACAACCTTTGACCAGGAAAGGTTAATAAGTAATTGGTCGCAGCGTCATATTGCCAGAGTGGCAGGACTTGGCACCTTTGGCCTTAATAATATGCTGATTAGCAGCAACGGCTGCTGTGGTCGCTACAGCACAGTAATTACGAATCTGCCAATAGAGCCGGATAAGCCGCTTGACGATAATTATTGTCTGTATAAAAGCAAAGGGATATGCGGCGCTTGTATAAAACACTGTCCCTCCGGGGCGCTAACTGTTACAGGCTATGACAGACAGAAATGTTTTCAGGTCTGCTTAAAAAATGCTGAGATCTATAAGGACTTTGGGAGTTCTTATTCAGATGAAACAGGAAAGAATGCGAATAGTGCCGGCAGTGAGGTCTGTGGTAAGTGTCTGGTGAATGTACCTTGCGCGTTTAAGTAAATGTGCTGTAGCATAATATAAAAGGATGGTTCCCCCGGTGAATAATGATAGTACTGTAAAATACTTTATGCAGGGTGTGGCATACGCCTTGCCTCAGGTGCCGCCAAATAAATGCAAAGGCATTATCTTTACCATTTTGTCGGCTTTTTTGTTTGGAATTACTCCTGTGTTAACATCTCTTACATACAATGTAGGCGGTACACCTGAAACTGTGACGTTATTCCGCAATCTTTTCGCTATTCCTGTATTATTGCTGACACTTTGGCTGAAAAAGATACCGCTTTCGCTGCCGTTGCCAGTACTGCGTAATCTCGTGCTGTTTGGCATCATCGGCGGCGGCATAACAACGCTGCTGCTGTACATGTCCTACCCGTATGTAGGTATCGGAACTGCTACAACTTTACATTTCTTATATCCGATCTTTGTTTGTCTTATGTGCCGCATCTTTTTTAAAGAACGTTTGGGACTGCAAAAAATTATTGTGCTCTTCATTGCGGGTGCCGGAATCTTATGTTTTATCGATGTTAAGCAAATAACGCAAATAACGCATATAACCGGGCTTGTGTTAGCAGGGGTGTCAGGCATAACCTATGCAATATATATGGTCGGTGTGGAAAAGAAGAAAATCGATCAATTGAATCCTTGGCTGATTATATTCTATATAGCTGTATCGGTGTCAATTTTTATGTTATTATATAGTATCCCGACCAATAAAATTGTACTGCTTTTACCGCTAAAAGCTTATTTTTACATGTTTGTTCTTTCTATGTTAACCTCACTTTTTGCAGTACTGCTGCTGCAATTGGGCATCAAATATCTGGGGGCTTCTGCAGCGGCGATTTTCAGCTTGTTTGAGCCTGTAACCAGTATAATTTCTGGGGGGATGTTTTTAAACGAGACAATCACTGTCGGAAAAATTATGGGCTGCATCCTGATTTCTTTTGCGGTTATACTCCTTACCACTAATAAGCAAGTTCAAACGCGTGAAGTTTGTAATGAGGATTAAAGTCCATCCTTTGGATTTATTTTGCAGCGGGAAGGGTTGTTGCTCCGTACCAGTAATGCCTTGTGCAGAATGCAGGGGGCATTACAAAGGTTATCTTGGAGGAAACAAGTATGCGTTTCAATAGGGTATGCAGGGCATGTGAGCGTAGTTTGGACGGAACGTACGGGCGCGCGCCGATTTCATTTAAATATTGTCCGCGCTGCGGTACAGACGGGAATCCTCAGATGAAAACAGTGCAGCATGGATGGCTGCACTGGTGGGGACTGGAATTGCTCTTCACGGCATGGGTAATTGTAGCAAGCGTTTTTCTGGGCAGCGTAATTATGGTGGTGTTTATGGGTGGCATAGGGTATATTGGAAATCGCCTGCTAACCAAGACCTGCAGGCACTGCCGTTCAATCACCAGTGCGATAACGCATACATATTGCCATAACTGCGGGCAGCAGCTGGGCCGGAACTTCCGGGAGTGACCATTTGCTGGGACAAGGGACCTGTCCCTGTGTCCCACCTTTGCTGGGACAAGGGACCTGTCCCTGTGTCCCACCTGTGTCCCAGGAGAGTAGAATTTGTAATGGGGGAGTTTGATAGTATGGTAGGATTTTTGCGAAAGCTCAATTGGAGGGGTGCTTTGGTATGGGGATTGTTGTTGGTGGCGATAAACAGTTCTGCTGTTTTTGCCGCTGAAAAACTATCACCGGAAAAGGCGTATTTAAGCGATGTATATAAAAATATGATGGATGTAACCGGCTTGCATTATGATGTCACGGTCACGGCTGAAACCCCAATGGGGGAAGTGGAAGCTGCCATCAATGGCGAGGCCCGGGAAAAACCGCTGAGCTTAACCCACGATATAAATATTTGTTACCGTGACGCACTGAATCAAGAAAAAACACTAACGCTAAAGCAGTACATAGAACAAAATCAGGACGATCTGGTGGTATATTCATTAAGCAACGAAACCTGGACCAAACAAATTAGGCCGATTGATCCCGCTTTGAATAAAAAGCTTTCAGCAGAGGAAAAGAATTCTGACCGGATGAATATGTTGCACCTGGTGAAAGCGGTAAAGCTGAAAAAGGAAACACCATCCTACAAATATATGGAAATCACTTTGGATAGCATACAACTAAGTGATACTGTCAGCGCAGACGCCAAACTAAAAAATCCGCAGGATAAGGAACTGTTGAGCAGGGCTGCGATAGTACGGCTGGGGCTGTTAGCTGTCGGCGATATAAAATATACTATCAAAGTCGATAAAGCGACTAAGCTGGTACAAGAAATAGATATGGATTTGACAGAGCCGGTTCGCAAAGGAGCAGGATTGTTTATGGATTTAATTAACCCCAAGGACCGGGCCTTAGTCGAAGATTTTTTAACAAACTCGACGTTGAAGCTGCAGGTAGTTTACTCGCAGTATAATCAGGTAGCTCCGATGGAGATTCCTCAGGATGTGCGAGACAACGCAAAAGAACCTGAACCGGCAGACAAGGCCACTCCTGCCAAAAGTGAACACATACTACTATGATTTATCAAGAAAAATCCGTACCGGCGTGATCGCTGGTACGGATTTTATTATAACTGTTCCGCCTGTTCCCTGCTTTTCTGTATTTGCTTTAAGGTGTCCAGATATGCACCGTCTTGGGGAGTGGTTTTGGGGATAACCGATTTATTTGGCTTTTTAGGTTTCTTATGCATTCAATCACCTCCAGACTTAGTATTGGACTGGAGTATGGCTATTAATGCATTTATCCAGATAAAAAAGCATGCAGCGGGACGCAGGGACAGGATTCAGACTGGCAAATAACCTGGCTGGAAGTTAAATATGAATTTTTTCTTGGTCATTCATGGAATAGCCATCTCTGAAGCTAACATGGCTCATATCCAAAGAGGTATCTTTTGTTTCAACATTTGTAAGCTTTTTAACTGCTCCATAAGTTTTTTTTAATGAAAGGCTGTTTTCTTTCCCGGAAATAACCCACAGGGTTTTATAGCCCTTTGGTGTTGCCTGGAGCTCATTCTCCCCTTTGCCGTCAGTAAAATACACCAGCAGATCCAGCTTATTAGCATTGGCATATTCAAAGACCGGGGTAAATTTAGTGCCACCCCTTATATGGCTTCTCTCTTTTACATCTTTCGCCGATTGGACTTTGTACACCCGTTTAATTTCATTGTCACATTCGATAATCGTAAGCTCATGCTTATAATTTCTTACTATCGCGAATACTTCTTTAATGGCTTGCTGAAATTCCTCATCACTAATGCTGCCGCTTATATCAAGCGCAACAGCAATTTTTGCCTTATGACTTCTGAGTTGGCCTCGCAAATCCAATCTATCGGGCTGCCGCCTGTTTCTTCGCGTTATCGTCTTCTTTTTATTACTTTCAACAGTTCCCATTAACCGTTTAAGATAGATGTTCCAGGGCAATTCACCCTTGCTGTTTTTACGCGCTGCCAGCAGGTTTTCCACGTAATTCGGCATACTGCCTTTTTGAGCATGAATAACAAACTTCTCGGTAAATTCTGTGAGTGTCTTTTCATCGATATCACTGGATTCTTCCCAAATATCATGGGTTTTCTCAGGATCATAACCGGTTTCTATTTTTTCAGTTGTATTTTCCTCATCTGCTGTTTCGTCTTTATCTGTCTCCAGTAAGTCTATGGCAGTTTGAAGCTTTTCCACATAATATTCAAAAGGTTCAAAGGGCAGGAGCTTTAAAGAATAATTTAGATTTGCCCATTCCAATGTAACCGCATAGGGAGGGAGATTATCCAAATAGGTATTCACTACCAGATTCATTGCCGTATTAATCGCCAAGGGGCTATAGCCGGCCTTAAATTCTTTTGCTCTTACTAGATGCAGGGATACGATATGGAGGATTTCATGCTTAATGGTGGTTTCCATCTGTTTTAGAGTAAGATTCAAAAAAATTAGAGGGTTAAAATAGATAACATAGCAGGCTCCTTTAAAATTCACACCAGTGGGACTGCTGATATCAAAGCGTATTTCTCTTGTCATTTGCAGCAGAAAATATCCGTAGAAATTATCTTTGTCTTCCATGAGACTTACATTCACTTTATCTACCAGGCTAAAAAACTCTTCGCTAAATTCTTGGGGGATATGCAGCTTAGCCTTGGCGTCACTACGTTTTTTCTTTAAAAAGACAGCCGCAATGGTATTCGCTTGTTCATAAAGCCCTGCCGCCAGGGTGTCGAAATAAGTTCCCATATTATCACCTTATCGAGCTATAAGAGTTAAAATAGGATTCTACAAAGTCTTCATTTTCTATGGCCTGTTTGTATACTTCAGGATAACTGTTTTTAATATCTTTCATGATTCCGATCATTAAATCTACCGGATAGGTTTTTAAAAACTCAATGAGTCTGTCAATATAACCGGGGGCGGCAGCAGCATTTTTTATATTTGCTTCTAAGGTTTTCAGTATATTTTTGGCAGATAGATACAGTCTTGTATGACTTTCTTTTTTTACTCTTGCTATGATAGATTCCGGCAGAGCATCACCGGCAAAAACATCTTCATACGCTATCAGGAGATTATAATCTGACTCAACAAAGCTGACAAATTCTTCTGCAATGAGTTTTCCTACATTTCCTCTGATAACATTTACAAACACGGCTCTGGGTATGGCCGCTTTTTTCTCTTTGTAAATTTTGTAAATACTGGAGATTCTTTCATAGCTTCTGGGAGTAGCGTTTATGTCTTCTGCGTTTATTTTATGCAAATAATCCGGGAAGGTGGAGATAAACTCTATAACCTTTTGCTCGATTCCGGCATCGATGGCCCAGGCTAACCACTGCTTGTAATCTGGTTCCATATATAGCCATACAAATCTATTCTCCTGCGCTGCATCCATATCGACAACCTGGTAATCAAGATCTGAACCATATTTATTTGAAGGATTCATAGCGGCTACTATTTTTACAGATTCATGCAACTTATAATCATTAATTTCCCTGTTTAAGATGATGTTCATAAGCTCCTGTTGTACTGTATGCTCACAGCGATTGATCTCGTCGATAAATAGCAGAACAGTCTTGCCTTTAGCTATTTCTTCATCAATTTCCCGTAGCTTATTATGAACGGCGTATACGGTGGTTTTCTTTTCCAGCGCCGCTCCTTTGGCAGTTACTTTTGTATAGGAATCTACGGTTGGCAGACCGCCAATTTCACCTTCTTTAAGGAGGTTCCCATTGATAACAATTAAGCTCCAATTATTCATTCTGGCAATTTCCTTGGCCAAAGCCGTTTTTCCTATGCCGCTTTCACCAATGATTAGAGGTACTTCGCCGGTAGCCAGTACTAAGTCAACACTTTTTAATGTGTCTGTATAATTCATTGTATATCGCTCCTATATTAGCTTCAGCTTTTCATCTACAGCTATTTTTTTCGCCTTTTTACTTCCATGTTTATAAATGAACATTAGCTTATCTATTGGCATGATGTCACTATGTTTATCTATAGTGCTGCAATTTAAAAAATCTCTAACATATTGTTCTTCAACAGCTTCATTTGACAAGGCTGCCTGTAATACCTGCTCTAATTCAGCCTGGGTTATTTCTTTTACCACATACTTAATTACTAAGATATTTACTTTCAGAAATTCTATTATTTTATGTTTATCCAAATTGTTAATAAAAGTAATAGCCCGCTCGTTATTTTTGATTGTTATAAGTTCGGTAGTATATGTAGGTGAATTTATATAGCGTAGGGCATCATAATTAATTTTTACAGCCTCAGCTTGTACACTTTCGTAAGGTGATTTTATAAATTTTATCGAATCGTAATTTTTTCTTACCGCTAATAATTGCAATTCCTCATTGGGCTTATTAACATATTTAATAGCCCAGCCGGCTTGATTCAGGGCTAATCTTACCACCTTATCGGTTGGATTTTTAATATGTTCCAGGTTAACCCAGCCATCATTAATAACTTTTATCATCATATCTTCCGTGGGGTTATCGATAAATTGAATGGCCCTGGCATTATTGGCGATAGCAGACTCCTGCAGTTCTGTAGTCGGATTCTTGATATATTCCAGCATCAGTCCGTTTTTTTTAACAGCCAATAATTTCATCTCGTCCGTAGGATTATTTATATAGGCTATCGCTCTGGGATTGTTCGTTATCATTTTAATAAGCTTTGACTCTTCCATACGGTTTCTTTCCTTTTATCATTATTTTTTGCAGGTAATTTAATTTTAACTGTCTAAATAGGATAATTATACCACTGTATAAAAATAGGGTCTAGTAATCAAAACCTATTGTTATTGCAGAAAAAATGGGCCATCTTTGCTAATCAGCATTGTATAACTTCGATGGACAAAAGTATTTTAACTATAATGTTTTATAGCACCTAGTGGTCTGTAGAGAAAGGAAAGGGGCTGTCGCAGTAAGCCAGCCCCAAAACAAGAAAAAACGGCGACCAGCAGTAGCTGGAAGCCGTTTTTTTGT
>NZ_BMBX01000044.1:0-16107 GCF_014634905.1 Sporomusa sp. GT1
AGCCTTACACCCTGTATTCTAACAGGAGGTACTTTTTTGTTCAAAACTCTTTTTTGTTCGTTACAGGAATGCTCCTTGTATTATATAGAGTAGTAGTTATTAGAGCCCCTCTCCAAGGGCTGTGCTACACTGTAAGGGATGCTGTGGATTGGTTTCGCCCCCCTACCACCAGATGGTTCAAAAAAGGCTCCAACCACAGCCCTTTGCCAGTTTGTTAATCAGTTAGATACCGCCAGACGGTTTATTTAGAACAAGGTTACATGAGCAAAGTGTTCTGTGGATACAGCAGCATCGAATATACCGCCAGGAGGTTTTTATTATGATTTGTGTCGGGATTGATGTTGCCAAGGACAAACACGACTGCTTTATCATGAGTTCAGAAGGTGAAGTCCTTGCGGACGTATTTGCCATCCCTAACAACATGGATGGATTCTGCTGCCTGATGCAAAGAATCCAGGCATGCTCTACGACCCAAGATAAAATAAAAGTAGGGCTTGAGGCTACCGGACATTACAGCTACAACATTCTCGGGTTTCTTCTTGACAATGGTCTGGACACCTATGTCATTAACCCCTTGCACACCAATCTTTACCGGAAAAGCCTCACCCTGCGAAAGACGAAGACTGACCGTGTCGATGCGCGAACAATTGCGGCTATGCTCATGTCTGATGTGGGCCTCAAGCCCTACACAGACACAGCTTACCACAATGAGGAGCTAAAGTCACTCACCAGATACCGGTTCGACAAGGTGAAGGTACGCGCTAAGCTGAAGTCCTCAATTGCCAGGCTGGTATGCATCCTGTTCCCGGAGCTGGAAAAGCTGGTGTCGTCACTCCATATGGCCTCTGTTTACGCCTTGCTCGATGAGTTCCCGGGGGCTAAGCAGATTGCAGCGGCACATCTGACGCGGCTCTCCCATTTGCTTGCCGAATCATCCAAAGGCCGTTACGGACGGGACAAAGCCATAGAGATACGTGAAGCCGCCAGGCAATCTATTGGCTCTATGATGTCCGCGAAGTCACTGGAACTGCGGCATACCATCTGCCTCATCCGTGAACTCGATGCCGCGATTGCGGAAATTGAGCAGGCAATCCAAAGCATCATGAACAAACTGCATTCTCCCATTACCACGATTCCGGGTATTAGTACTCGCATGGGTGCTATGATTCTGGCCGAGGTAGGCGATTTCTCACGCTTTGATTCTCCCGACAAGGTGTTGGCCTATGCCGGCCTGTCGCCGTCTACAAACCAATCCGGGCAGCTTAAAAATTGCCATGCCCATATGGAGAAGCGCGGCTCCCGATACCTGCGCTATGCCATCTTCAACGCTACAAAATTCGTTTGCCTTTGGGATCCTATCTTTGCCGCTTACCTCGCTAGGAAACGCGCTGAGGGCAAGCATTACTATGTTGCCATCTCTCACGCTGCCAAGAAACTAGTGCGGCTCATTTACGCTCTGGAGAAATCCGGGGAACCCTATCGTTCGGCAGCCTAATTCTCTCACGATAGCCTGTACGACGTCTTACTGACGCCTGCTTTGCTATGCCCTTTTTTGAACCATCTGTTTTTTATCCACCATCCTCTATTTCGGGCTTGACTTTTAATAGTTAGTCTTTTTTTACCTTATAATATGAATCAATTTCATTTTAAAATTGGTTTATCTCCTTTACCTATGATGCCTTTGTTACTGCAGCTGGAATATTTAGAATTATAATTTTGCATCCAGCATACCAATAATGCGCTTCCATTCAGATTGTACCTTCGTTAGACGGCTACCAGGGAGGTTTCGCCAAAAGCATCGCCAAAACCTTGTGTTATTGAGCTTTTTTTACCTTTTAAGCAAGCCCTGAGTATTGCTGCTTGCGTTAACAAAGCCCTTGCAAACAAAAAAGACGGCAACCGGCTAAATAGCCGGCAGTCGCCTTTTTGTTTGCAAAAAATTATACAACAGACCGAAATGTATATCAATTGCCCCTGCCAATGGGCTGCAGCTTTCCATATACAGTCATAATTGCCGGACTCCCGGCATGGTAAAGCCCCGCCCCATAACCTCGGCAGCATCATGTACAATCATAAACGCCCGTGGATCAGCTTCGGTCACCAGTTGTTTGAGCTTGGCAATCTGGGTAAGAGTGACAACAACAAACAGCACCTGCTTATCCTGGCGGGTATAAGCGCCTTGTCCGTTCAAAATAGTAACCCCGCGCCCAACCTCTTTAAAAATGGAATCTACAATCTTATCGGTATTATAGGAAACGATAAATACCGTTTTCCTGCGGTTAAAGCCTTCGACCACTTTGTCGGTAAGAGTGGCGGCAATAAACATGGAAATGAGGGTCAGCATGGCCAACTTCAGGCCAAACAATGCAGCCGCTGCCACCATAATTATGCAGTTAATTGCAAACCCTACTATGCCGAAATTAAGGGAATAAAATTTCTTGATAATGGCGGCCACAATATCCAGGCCACCGGCACTGCCGTTAACACGAAAAATAAGGCCACTGCCAATGCCGGATACAACACCGCCGGTAATTGCGGAAATGATGGGATCATCGATAAGAGTAAGCTGGGAAACAAATTTAGTGGCATCCACTGTCAGCGAGAAGATGATGGTACCGTAAACAGTACCAATGGTATACTCTTTGCCTAATACCCGGTAAGCGGCATACAGCAAGGGTATATTCATAACCAGAATCTGGATACCAATCGGCAAACCGAAAAGAAAATAAAAGATAATCGCAACACCGGAAATTCCACCGCTCAATAAATGATGCGGCACCAAAAAAGCATTTATTGAAAAACCGGCGACCAGGCAGCCGACGGCTACCCATAAATATTGATTAATCGTATCTCGCATATAAGCCTCCAAAAGCATCATTACCTATTTCACAACAAATAGTAGTATATATGAATTTTACCATACTATTGGAAAATCGTGAATATAAATATTGGCCTAAATTGCCTTACTATCTATTTTAAATTGCTTTGTCAGCCACCAGACATCGCCGCCCGGAAATCAAAGGGCTCTTATACGGAAAATGAGATTGCCGCACCACCGCCCGCAATGACCATAAGGCTGGTTATTGCGGGTGGTATGAGCAAGCAATCCCACTTATTTAATTCAGACCCAGTTCCTTACGTTTCTTCTCAATGTGATCCACGTAAATTTGCACTGTTTTATCAGCACTTGTCTCAACCGTCAGTTTACCCAGGCCCAGCGTCTCTGTAGTCTCGGTAAGCACCTTAACTACTACATCGCTGCCGGTAACCGATGGCACCGGCGCAACATGTACCAGCCAGCCAAGGGCAATAGCGGTGCAGGCATCGGCAACCGCCTTTTGCTCAAGATATTCCGGTGCGCCAATGACAAGCGGCAGTTTATTGGTATCAACATCTAAGGCATCGGCCAGTTCTTTGGCCGTTTGCGTCATTTTGCCGATATCAACACACGCGCCATAAGAAAGTACCGGCGGAATGCCGAGGGCTTTGCATATTTCCTTAAGACCCGGACCGCATTCTTCGGCTGCCGCCGGATTGGTCAGCCCGGTGTACTGCATGACTGAGGAAGTGCAGCCGCCTGACAACACCAGGATATCCTTCTCAATCAAACCTTTGGTAATGCGGAAGATGTTGCTGCCGCCCTGGCCATAGCGTGCGGTGGTACAACCGACAATGGTGGCGATACCACGAATTTTACCGGCAGCAATGGCATCGATGAGCGGTTTCCAGGAGCCGCCCAGTGCTTCTTTAACAGACTCGGTGCTAAAACCAATCATGCAGCCTTCAGACACATGGGGCGGAATATAGACTTCACGATTCTCCGCTTTACGCTTGGCAAACGCTTCAAGAGCCATATCGAGGATCTTTTCAGCCTGCTGTTTCATTTGCTCTGGTTTAAATTCAACAGTCTCAGTGCCTGGCATGCGGATAACCTCATGGGTACTGACCATTTTTGTGCCAAAGCGTTCGGCATACAGCGGCAGGGTGGGAATGGTGCAATTGTAGTCAAACATAAAGAGGTCAACAGCACCTGTGGCAAAAAGATATTCTTCGCTCAGCCACTCGCCTTCCTGACCACCATAAGCGCTCATTTCCCCGGTACCCTGGTAGTTTAACAATTGCTGGCCTTCACAGACATGCCCCAGCACCTGCATACCGCTGGCTCCGGCCTTTTTGGCTTTTTCCTGCCATTCCGGGGTGGAGGCCAGTTCAATAACAACCTGGGCAGTCAGCGGCATATGACCGTTGGTAATAATGTTGATCATATCTTTTTTTAAGAGGCCCATATTCTGCTTGGCAGTGCGGATTTTCTGGGTACCCATAAGAATTTCCTGAAGAATATCCAGGGCAAATAAACCCTGATATTCATTAATGATTCCCAGCCGGACAGAGGTCAGCAGGAAATCGACCGGGTCGGCGTTCAGATTGGTCATACACTTGGTTTGGGCAAAACCTATCTCACTAAAGCCGCCGCCGGGGAAAATATTGAGTTTGCGCCACAGTTCCTGGCGTTTGGGCGGCGCAAAGGCCTTGACCATGGTCGCTTCTTCCCAATAGGGTTTGCCCATATCGGCAAGCACCCAGTCAGCAAAAGCAATTGCCACTTTATTAATATCCTCATGGCTGTTTAGGCCCGCCATTTCCGCATATTTTAAGAGTTTTTGCTGATCACGGATTTTCAGGCCGCTTTCAGGTTTTTCGGCAGCGGCTTTCAACGTACGGGCTGCCTGCTGTGCGTGAAAAATATTTGCCGCCGTACCAATGGTAACATGGCGGTAGACAAAGTTTCTTGATACCATAACATCAGCGTCAACACCACAGTTGCCCCGCGGCGCTTTGGGGCTGATGCGGCAGGGGCCGTTAGCGCAGAGCTGGCAGGACAAACCGGAAGAGCAGAAACTGCAGCGGATTTTTTCCTGCTGCTCAAAGCGGTCAAAGACGTTGGTCAGCCCCTGGGCATGTACATGCTGGTACATCTCCCGCATGGCCGGATCAAGAATGACATTTAACGGAAAGCCATCCTTGCTTTGGTCATGCACCTTGATATGCTCCCGCTGCCATTTATGTACTTCCGGCATAGAGTCAGGAACTTTTTCGATATCATAATATTTCTTGGCATTTTTATGAATATCAAAATGCTCATCCGGGTTATTAGTGCCGCTGGCATCACCTTTGTTTAAGACTGATTCCACATCACCGCGGCTGGTACTGTCATCGCTTTTGATCAACGTATCTTTAGACACTGCTTCATCCTCCTTTAGGCGTTTCTGAAACTAGTTTGTTACCAACAGAGGATTTTTATTACAACCCTGGTAAAGCTTTTTGCCGCTTCCTCCGCTATTGTCTGTATAAGGAGAAACGGCAATCCATTAGTACCATGATAATAAATCTTGCCCCACTCCCGGCAATCTGCTATAGTAAGACTTAGCTCCGGTATAACTGATAGTTGTCCCGGAGTTCATCCAATGAGTAAGCCGCTAAGCCTCTCTCTTCTCTAAGCAGAAGCCGCATTTCATCCTAGGGGGATTTAGATTATGAAAATATTAAAGGAAATTGCCGACTGGGCCTACAGCCTTGCCGCAGCACTGGCGCTGGCTATTGTTATTAACGCCTTTGTGTTCCAGCCGACCAGAGTGGTAGGAAGCTCTATGGAACCCAACCTGCATAATAACGACTATGTGTTTGTGTCTAAACTAAGCCATACGTTTGCCGGAGTCCCTGATTACGGTGACGTTGTTATCATTGACAGCCGGGTATTCCGGGACCGCAGCATAAAAGATGATATTGCCGACCCAATATCCACCTATCTCAGTGTTGCCAAAATCACCGAAGTTGACAACCATATCTGGATTAAGCGGGTTATCGGCAAACCGGGCGATACTCTCGAAATCAAAGAAGGTAAAGTATACCGCAATAGTACAGTGCTTGAGGAACCCTATATCAAGGAAGGTATGAAGCCTGCCTCTCCGAAAAAAGTCGTCGTTCCGCCAGGCCAGGTCTATGTAATGGGTGACAACCGCAATAACTCCAGCGACAGCCGCTACATTGGCCCTGTTCCTGTCAGTCATGTGTTGGGAAAAGTCGTTATGGTTTTATAATCACAGTCAAACAACAAACAGGCAGGACGCAGTTGCGCCCTGCCTGTTTGTTGCAAAGTGATATGTCAGCACCTTTTTACTTAAAAGCACTACCATAAGCTATTATCAGATATAAGATTGTAATAGGACGGGCCGCTAACCCGTCCTATTTATGTCTCAATAAACAAGGTACCTACGGTTTCTTCACCGCAACAACCTGGATGCGCCGGTAATCGGCCACCCACTGTTGGCTTTTCCAGATACTGCTCCGGCAAAGTTCTGCTGTTTCCCTTAATATCTCTGATTTCTCCTCCTCGGAGAATGTTTGCAAATCTCCCACAAAGAACTGGCAGAGCCAATTATGCAGTCCTTTTTCACCATCAGCAAGCGGCGTTGGCCTGTCATATTCAATACAGTGCATTACGGCAAAGCCGGCTTGCTCCAATAACAGCCTGTATTCTGCTTCTGCGGGAAAAAAGAAGGGCGAAGTGTAACAGTAGCCCCGTTTCCCGGTTACCTGCTCAAACGCAGTTTGAATTTGCGCTATGTTATTTTTTGCGCCAAATTCACAAACCAGCATCCCGTTAGCTTTTAAGGCACGCTGAATCGAATGCAATAATTGCTTTTGATTTGGTATCCAATGAAAAACCGCATTTGAAAACACGGTGTCAAATTCGTTGTCAAAAGGCAGTTGGGTGGCATCTGCCACCTGAAAGCGCAAGTGCGGGTAATTCGACTGCGCTGTTTTGATCATAGCTGGTGATAAATCGGTACCTATAACAGTTGCCCCTTGTTTTGCCAGTTCATTTGTCAGTACCCCGGTACCACAGCCTAAATCCAGTATTTTTTGCCCTTGGGCCTTGTTGACAAGATCAAGCATGGCTTTACCGTACTCGGCGACAAAAGAATGCTTGTCATCATATGCATTACTATCCCATTTCATGTTTCCTTCTCCTATACAAATAAATATAACCTAGTCCCGCACCCGGACCATCGTCCACACGCCCACACCTGCCAGCAACACCGTATATACCGCCAAAACGCTCACCGACAGCCATGGTGTCTCCAGTCCCGCACCAATAGCCCTGAGCGCGTAGGTAGCATGGGTTAACGGCAACAGCTCAATAAACCAGCGCAAAACCTGCGGCAGCCGGTCAGGTGTGAAAAAAGTGGCACATAAAAAGGACATGGGCAAAAGTACATAGGTGTTAAAACTAGCCATATCCTCATGGGAATTGATTAGCATGGCAGCCACCAAGCCCATGGCGGCAAACAGCAGGCAAGTCAGCAACAGTGTCAGCAAAAAACTGACGCTGATTGTCAGCTTCGCACCAAAAAGATAGGCTAATACAAAAATTACGGCACAGGAGATCAAGCCCCGAAGCGCTCCGGCCAGTACCTTGCCTGCCACAAAAGATCCCGGACCGATAGGAGCAATGAGGTATTCCTCCAGGGTTTTATGATACAGCCGGCTCATATTGAGCGGTGAACCTACTGCGCTAAAGCTGATATTCATGGCATTAAGGGCCATAATGCCTGGCAGGATAAAATCGAGATAGCTGCCGCCGTTCACCGACAGACTGCGCCCCAAGCCCCAGCCAAATGCCACTAAATATAATACCGGACCTATCATGCGGGATAAAACGAATTTGATTAAACGCCGGTTTAAAACCACCCAGTCTCGCCAAAACACGGTACAAATGTCTTCCAATCGCAATTTTCTTCAAACCCTTTCCTTACTTGTGATACAATACGCGGCAGTATTCCCTAACAGAACATCGGACTGGCCGCAATACCTTGAGCAATTCGTTACTTATGCCTATAATTCTCCCGGCGATAATAAATATCCTGTGCGAATAAGGCAAACAGCGTCAAAATTAATACAGTTACTATCATAATTAACTTCTCGCCAAATTAAAAAAAACCGGACTATAGTCCGGCTTTTTTTAATTCAGCTTCCGCATCAAATAAGCGGGCGGCATATCTTAGCCATTCCCGGGCAGCAAAAGACAAGTATGTATCCTTTTTCCACATAACTGCCAAATGCCAGGGACTGATTTCCTCAGCAATAGGCAACGCGGTAACAACACCTGCTCCCAGTTTGTCGCATACCACTTTTGGCAGCAAAGCAACTCCCAGTTTAGCGGCCACTATCTCCACCATAAAATCCCATTGCGAGCTTTCACATAAGACTTTAGGCATAAATCCGTGCTCACGGCATTTCTCCACAATATGGTCATGCAGTGCAAAATCCTTCCGGAACATGACTATTGGCTCATCCTCAAGATCGGCAATATGCACAAGCTCCTGCCCGGCCAGGCGATGCTCCGGATGGACAATAAGCCATATGGGATCTTTAGTAAAGGCAAACATAGAAAAATCAGTTTTGTTTCTTACAGGCAGAACAACAACACCTATATCAATTTCCCCATCTTCTGCCATATCTTCTACGGCTTTTGAACCAACCTCAACCAGATCAATGATGATGTTTGGATAGTTTTTCTTGAATTCCCCAATGGCGATGGCAAAAAAGCTAGTCTCAACCATAGGCGGAATACCGATACGGATGCGGCCTTTTTGTCCTTTTGTTAAATCATCCAAATCGGAAGCTACCGTTTTAAGTGATTCAAGGATCCTGCAGCCACGTTCATAAAGGGTCTGCCCGGCATCTGTCAGTTTAATCCGGCGAGCCGAACGGTCGATAAGCGTAACCCCAAGCTCATCCTCTAAGCTACGCACCATCTTGCTGATTGAAGGCTGGGAAACATGAAGTACTTTGGCGGCTTTGGTAAAACTCAGCTGCTCTGCCACCTCTATAAAGTAAGTTAAGCGAAGAAGATCCACAACACATGTACTCCTATTATTAATAAGGTAGATAGCCGGAAAAGGCCTCTACCTTATACTATGGATGGCACATTATGAATATGTCAAGCTATTTTATGCTGCAGCAATACATAATGAATAAAAAAGACTAACCGGCTCTTACCACCGCTGTCAGAAGCGATTTTTTCGAGCAGGTTAGTCCGCAGCCAGCCTAGTGACCCGTATACGCTGAAATCATAATAACTTCGCGGAACTTTTCCCGCGTATTCTAACTACACTTTCCACGTAGACGGACCACTAGGACGGAACTGCTTTATCCCAAAACGCCTGGGTCCTCGTTATATCTCTGCTGGCGGCAAGCGGCACAACTTTAGCCCGCTTGTCCACCAGCACTTCTGGTTTAACTGTCTCACAAGGGCTGCCAAAGTGCCAGAGTCCAAGGATTCTCGTAAGTAAAGCCTGCATAACTCTTCCTCCTATATACCGTAAATCTACCTTTATTGTATACCTTATTCACTTTACCAGTAAAATATACCTTAGGCATACATAGGATTCCTTACGGCTATAGGAGGGAGCTTCACTACTTGCTGGCGGCTAAGGCTTGCGCTAAATCATTAATCAAATCGGCTACATCTTCAATGCCGACAGAGAGGCGAACCATATCATCAGATACGCCGGCACTGGCCAATTGCTCGGATGATAACTGGGAATGGGTGGTACTGGCCGGATGAATAACCAGTGATTTAGCATCACCTACATTAGCCAGCAGCGAGAATAACCGGAGTGCATTAATGAACCTGCGTCCGGCTTCCAGGCCGCCTTTGATGCCAAAAGTCATTATGGCACCGGCTCCTTTGGGCAGGTATTTCTTCGCCAGATTATGATCCCGATGGCTTGCTAACCCGGGATAGCTGACCCAGGATACCAGCTCATGCTTCTCCAGATAGTTGGCAACAGCCAGTGCATTTTGACTGTGCCGTTCCAGCCTCAAGTGCAGCGTTTCCAAACCCTGCAGGAACATAAAGCTGTTGAACGGACTCAGACAGGCGCCAACATCCCGGAGTACCTGCACCCTGAGTCTGATAATATATGCAAGCTTGCCAAGGGCTTCGGTATATTTCATATCATGATAGCTGGGGTCCGGCTCTGACAGCAGCGGGAACTTGCCATTGCCCCAGTCAAATTTGCCGCCGTCAATAACCACACCGCCCATAGTGGTGCCATGACCGCCAATAAACTTGGTTGCCGAGTGGATTACAACATCGGCGCCAAAATCAATTGGGCGGCACAAATACGGAGTAGCAAAGGTACTGTCAATCATCAGCGGTAAACCATGGTTATGCGCTACAGCAGCTACGTTCTCCAAATCCAGCACATCGATCTTGGGATTGCCGATGATTTCAGCATACACTGCCTTCGTTTGGGGCGTAATGGCAGCGGCAAAGTTTTCCGGCTTGCTCGGATCAACAAACTTAACCTTTATCCCTAACCGCGGCAACGTGTGGGCAAATAGGTTATACGTTCCGCCATATAATGTCGAGGAACTGACAATCTCATCACCGGCCTGGGCAATATTGACAATGGCTGCAACAATGGCCGCATGGCCTGAGGCAAAGGCCAGCGCCCCCACACCGCCTTCTAACGCGGCTATCCGCTGTTCAAATACATCATTTGTCGGATTCATAAGCCGGGTATAAATATTGCCGCTTTCCTTCAAACTGAACAAATCGGCTGCATGGTCGGCATCCCGGAAGTTGTATGCGGTAGTCAGATACAGCGGTACTGCCCGCGAACCGGTTGTTGGGTCAGGCTGCTGCCCGGCGTGTACGGCCAGGGTATCAAAACGTAGATTTTCTGGCAATGTCATAATCATCCCTCATTTTATATGTATTTTGTATATAAATATCGCTTAGGAAATGTCCCTGTCTTACACTGGCCGGGCTTGCTGCCTTACACGGAAACGTCCGGTACTAGCCTGGCCCCCAAATAAGCCAGGCTGGATGCTCTGAACTTAATCCACTGCCTAATAGGTACCGCGGCAGAAACCGGCAGAACTTTATTAATAAAATTGGTCAGTATGGGCCTGAGCAAATGAAAATCAATGAGAAATCCATCATGCCCATGCGGGCTGTCAATGATGGCAAAGTCGGTGCATACACCTGCTTGCCGCAGGGCTTTCGCTAATTCTTCCTGCTGGTGCGGCGGATATAAAATATCAGAACTTACTCCCACTACCAGTATTCTGGCATCTATTCTTGCCAAAGCCGCTTCATAAGAAGAATAGCCGGTACCAATATCAAAGAGGTCCAATGCTCGCAGCAAATACAAATACGAGTTGGCATCAAACCTTTTTACCATGCCTTCGCCCTGATAATCAAGATAATTTTCAATTTCAAATTGTCCGGCCCGCGTCCGCCGGCCAAACTTATATGACATAGACAACTCGCTCTGATAGGTAATCATCCCTAAGGCCCGGGCAGCGGCCAAACCCTGCTTGGGTCCCGGACTGCCGTAATAGTCGCCATTTTGCCACGCGGGGTCAAGCGTGACGGCTTGGCGGCCTACACGGTTGTAAGCAATAGCCTGCGGCGAGGAATAGCCGGGTGCGGCAATGACAATCGCTGCATCCACAAAGCCAGGATAATCAACCGCCCATTGCACTGCCTGCATCCCGCCCATTGAGCCTCCCACCACCAGGGATAAGTGCTCAATCCCTAATATATCCAGCAGCCGTTTCTGGACCCGGACCATATCTTTGACGGTAATTTCCGGAAATCTCATGCCATAAGGCTTGCCGGTGGCAGGCTCAAGCGAAGACGGGCCGGTAGTCCCTTGGCAGCCGCCAAGCACATTGGCACAAATAACAAAAAACCGGGTGGTATCAAGCGGCCGGCCTGGGCCAATTAAGGGTTCCCACCAGCCCTGCTCATCATATTGGTCATGCGCCGCAGGATGGCTGTCACCGGTTAATGCATGCGCCACCAAAATTACATTGTCGCGTCCTTCTGACAGCTGGCCGTAGGTTTCATAAGCTACTGTAACCTGCTCTAAACAACCGCCCTGAACTAAATCCAGCGGCTGCTCAGGTGTCGCAACTTGAGCCAGCTTAAGTTGCGGCCGCCATCTAAACCCCGGAAAAAAGGTAACAACCATGATATCCTCCCTCCTACTATAATGATTAGACCTAACTGTTTTCATGCAGAAGAGCTAATAAAAAACCCCCTCTGCAAAGAGGGGGCAAACCGGCATACATAAAGCCCCTCTCATCTCCCAGGAATATCTACTGATTCCTGCTGGAATTAGCACCACTGCGCATTGCGCCGGTTGCCGGGTGTCATCGGGCCAGTCCCTCGACCTCTCTGGATAAGAGTTCAATATTAATTTATTGGTAGATGTATATATGATACCTAACCCAGGATACATTTGTCAAGTATATCCGGGGTACAATGTTACAGTTTTTCATCCGCACTCCCCAAAACCTGACACTACCGAAGTAATGTACGGTTACTTGCCTGCCGGGCCGTAAGCATTGCCATAATTTTATCCGGGGTAACCGGCAGAATTGTGAAGTTGGCGGCAAGCGCATGGTTAATGGCGTTTACGGTAGCCGCCGTGACGGGGATTGTTGCAAGTTCACCCACACTTTTAGCTCCATATGGTCCATGCTCTTCGCCCTCTTCAATTAAGAGGACTCTGACCGGCGGCATATCGGGTGCATTAACCAGATGGTACTTACTAAAGCTAGCGCCACCGGCAACACCTGTCCGGGCGTCATAAGCAATATCTTCGCTGATTGCCAGCCCCAGTCCCATTTGCACACCCCCATGAATTTGCCCTTCTACAAAACCGGTATTGATGGCCTGGCCAATATCATGTACGGCTACAACGTCCACCACCTTGACAAAACCGGTATAAGTGTCCACAGCCACTTCGACGAAGTTTACAGCATATGAACCGGGGTTGGCCGGGGATCGATAGGTAATGGTACAAATAAGCTCGACCTGATTTTTTTGCTGAATAGCAGCCGCCATTTGTCCATAGCTGATTTTCTTTTCCGGTTCGCGGCTGGTATAGACCATGCCATTTTCAAGCAATACCTCTTCCTCACTGCACTGAAAAATTTTGGCCGACTCCCGGATCAGCAGGCTGCGCAATTCCTCGGCAGCCTGCATGGCATTGGCGCCGCAAACGTGGATAACCCGGCTGGCCTGGCAGCCGATATCATAGGGACTAATATCAGTGTCAGCCTCAGGCGCCTCAATCATATCAAGCGCAACCTCCAGCACCTCGGCCACAATCTGTTTCATGGCGGTTACCGTGCCATTGCCCAGGTCGTGCAAGCCGGCATTAAGCATAATACTGCCGTCTTCGAGCATTCTTATCGTCATTGTGCCAAATTCCTGGTAGGCTCCGTAATAGCCGTTACCATGGGTGGCACAAGCCATGCCTACACCGGTCTGCCATCGCCCCTCAGGCTTAGTCCTGTTCCATTTCTCACGCCAGCCAAAAGCCTCGGCGCCTTTGTGCACACAATCGATAATCCTGGCATTGCCCAGATTAGGCCCGCCGCCCGGATCAGCGTCAAAGGGGTGTACCAGGTTTTTCAGCCGAAATTCAACAGGGTCCATTTGTAAACGCCTGGCCACATTATCCAGATTGATCTCGGCAATGGTTTGCACCTGCGGCGATCCATAGCCCCGCGCCGCTCCTGCTATGGCCGTATTGGTATGCACGGCTATGGCCTGATAATGCTGGCTGGGAATACGGTACAGCCTGGACAGCTTTTTGCCCATCGCATAACAAATGACACGGCCATTGGAAGTATAGGCCCCTGTATCGATAATATGCTTCATGTCCCGCGCTATGATCTTGCCTTCAGGACTTACCACGGTTTTTACATAACCGATGGTCTTGGTTCTGGTCCGGGTGGCAATTATACTGGCCCACCGATCAAATTCTATCTTTACCGGCCTGTTCAAATCTTTGGCAAAGAAGGCGCAGTACGGCTCAAGGGTTATTTCCTGCTTGCCACCAAAAGATCCGCCGATGGGAGTTTTGATAACCCGGATTTTATGATAAGGCAGCCCCAGGACTTTGGCCACAATAAGCCGCACAGAATATACGATCTGGCAGGGACTATGCACCGTTATTCTCCCTCGATGATCCGGTGCGGCAATACATACGTGATTTTCCATAGCTGCATGATGAATTTTAGGAGTTTCTACCCGGTCTTCGACTACTATGCCTTCCGGTGCCGCCATGGCAGCTGCCGTATCGCCATAGCTGGTTTCCATGGTAAAAAACGGGTTGCCGCTGTCATGGACAGCAACCTGGCCGCTGAGGGCATCCTCCGGATTAATAACCATTGGCAAGAGTTCATAGTCAGTCTTTATGAGACTTGCAGCAGTTAGGGCCGCCGCCTTGGTTTCGGCAACCACCGCCGCTACCGTATCACCAATAAAACGAACAACCTCGGGGAATAGCTCCTGATCTTCAACTGCATTCTGACCGGCAAACCATACTTGCGAGTTAAATCTGATTTGCGGCGCATTGTCACGCATATATATCTTTACAACGCCAGGCACAGCCATGGCCTCGGAAATGTCAATATTCTTAATCCGCCCATGCGGAACCTGGCTGAATACCAGGTGAGCATGCAGCATCCCGTCGATAGCCATGTCGCCGGTATACCGGATTTGCCCGCTTGCTTTGGCTGCTCCATCTTCGATGGGTATTGACCTGCCGACATATTTGAAATTACGCGCCGGTTTGTCTGCCATCACGTTCCCTCCTGACAAAATAATTTAATTCCTGTTGCAAGCGGCAAACAAAAGACCGGTCAAGTCATGAGCCAATCCCCTCACGGCTGCCTTTTTGTAGGGATGGGAAGCCCGGCCTGTTATCATCTCATCTACCGTTTCGGCCAACAGCAATGTTAAGTTGGCAGCAAAACTTTCATCAACTACCTGCTGGCTGAAAAATTTTTGAATGGCAAGCGGACATACCGGCGTTTTGCCCAGAGCGCCCATAGCCACCTTGCCCTCGACAATCATGTTTTTACTGCTGTCATAAATAACCTGGGCGGCCAAACTCATCTTAGCAATGGTCACCTGAGACCGACTGCCAACTTTTACGAACCCGCTGCGGCTCCCGGCAGCAACCGGAATAACAATTTCAGTTATTAATTCTTTCGCCTGAAGCCCGATTAGGGCTTGTTCCAGGGTTAGGACACGCGCTCCTTCCGGTCCGGCAGTATGGATGCCGGCATTATAGACTGCCAGCACCGGCAGACTGTCACCGGCAGGTGAGGCACTGGCAATATTGCCGCCGATTGTTGCCCGGTTTCTTATTTGCACCGAACCTACCTGACCTGCCGCCTGTGCCAGAGCACCGGCTTTGGCTTTAATAACCGGACTGGCTGCAATAGCAGCAAAGGTGGTGCCGCCGCCGATCCTGATTTCAGAACCTAAGTCTTTAATATACTTTAGCTCTGCCACCTGGGAAAGATCGATCACCAGTCCGGCATTATTTCCAAGGCTATTATTGATAAAATCAGTACCGCCGCTGATAAATACCGTTTGAGCCGGGGCATGGGCAAGTTCCTGTAAAACATCCTCCAGCTTGGAAAAACCCGCAATCGCATAGCCGGTCATCTGCTTTGGCCTCCCTTCAACCCGTCGGCAGCAGACTTAACTGCTTTAATAATATTTACATAACCGGTGCACCGGCAAAGGTTCCCGGCAAGGGCCTCTCTTATTTCAGCTTCGGTTGGCTTGGTATTTTTCATTAATAAGGCCTTACTGCTCATAACCATGCCTGGTGTGCAGTAGCCGCATTGTACGGCACCATGCTGGACAAAGGCCTGCTGCACAGCATCAAGTTCACCGTCAGACGCCAAGCCTTCAATTGTCAGGATTTCGGCATTTCTGGCCTGATAGGCCAGCACCATGCAGGCATTAACAGCTTCGCCATTCATAATGACGGTGCAAGCACCGCATTCGCCTTCACCGCAGCCTTCTTTGGCACCAGTCAGTTTCAGCTTTAACCGCAACAGGTCAAGCAGCCTTTCCTGCGGTTCCACCACTAACTTGTGCGGCTTTCCGTTTACCGTAAGGCTAATTAGCATTTCTTCCCTCCTTCAATAATCTTAAAGAATCTCTTTAATTCTCAGTTTTACATAGCATTTCACATATTTAAGACTCGTCTT
>NZ_BMBX01000045.1:0-15857 GCF_014634905.1 Sporomusa sp. GT1
AAAGACGAGTCTTAAATATGTGAAATGCTATGTAAAACTGAGAATTAAAGAGATTCTTTAAGATTATTGAAGGAGGTATTTTTGTGAAAAAGAAAGCGACTTGGTTCCTGGTACTGGTTTTACTGTTGGCCTTAGGGCTGACCGGTTGTGGCAGCAGCAGCAAAACGGCGGGCGACTCCAAGGACAGTCAAGCGGTTACTACGATTAAAGTAGGTCATGTGTTGGCACCGGATCATCCTTATACAATTGGACTTAAAAAATTCGCCGAACTTATGGACCAAAAAACTGGCGGCAAAGTAAAGGTCAACGTATTTCATAGCTCGCAGCTAGGCAACGAACGGGATATGATTGAAGCCCTGCAGCTTGGCACACAGCAAATGGCTCTGGTCTCCACAGCGCCTCTGGCCAGTTTTACCAAACAATTTTTGGTATTTGACCTGCCTTTTATGTTTACCGATTATCAAGGCGCTTACAAGGTGCTTGATGGCCCAATTGGCGGAGAAATGCTGAAAAGCCTGGAATCACAGGGAATCGTCGGTCTGACCTATTGGGAAAACGGCTTCCGCCATGTAACCAACAGCAGGCAGCCTGTTCAAAAGCCCGAAGATCTGGCGGGCCTTAAAATCCGCTTAATGGAAAATCCCATTCATATGGATACGTTTAAGGCTATGGGAGCCAACCCGCTGCCAATGGCTTTTGGTGAACTGTTCACTGCGCTGCAGCAAGGTACGATTGATGCACAGGAAAATCCTGTTCCTATCATCTGGACCTCCCGCTTCTATGAAGTGCAGAAATATGCGACCTTAACCGGTCATTTCTATGCTGCGGCACCGCTGCTGGTTTCGAAAAAGTTTTATGACGGTTTGCCGGCAGACCAACAAAAAGCACTGCTGGAGGCAGCGACGGAAGCCCGCGATTTTGAACGCCAGCTGCTGGCCGAGCAAAACAAGGATTTTATCGGCAAGCTGAAAGAAAAAGGCATGCAAATTATCGAAGTGGATAAAACTCCGTTTCAAGCAGCAGTACAAAGCGTGTGGAAACAGCATGAGGCTACTATTGGCAAAGATATCATTGACAAAGTGGTAAATGCCCAGAAATAAATTCAAGATAATGCCTAGGGGCAAGCTGGCTCGCTAACTTGCCCTTATTTGGCTGAAATCAGAAATTCTCTGTCTATAATACAAATGCCGTCTGCTATCCAGCGGTTTTTTAAAAAGGCACCCAGGCAGGTTTATTAAAAGGAGAGGAGATCTTTCGGGTATGAAACAGCTATTCGACAATCTCGAAGATTATCTATGCGTTTGTTTACTTACGGTTATGTCGCTGGTAGTATTGTTGCAAGTGCTATCTAGATTTGTTTTAAATATGCCTCTTCGCTGGACTGAGGAATTTGCCGTATTTTTATTGGCCTGGGTATCTTTTTTGGGGGCGAGTGTCGGCATGAAGCGCTGGGCGCACATCGGTGTTGAAGCCTTTGTGCTGCTGCTGCCGCAAAAACTGCAGCACCTGGCTAAACTGCTATCCCTGGTGTTTTGCGGCATCTTCTTTGTGATTATGCTGTATTTCGGTATTGAAATTGTGCTGAAGCAGCTTGCTACCGGGCAGGTATCGGCTGCTATGCGGATTCCTATGTATTATGCGTACCTTTCGGTGCCGGTGGGGGCGGCTTTTATGCTGCTGCGGACCACCCAGCTGTTTATCACCCTGACCAGGAAAGGAGGGCAAGCTTAAATGGAGGTATTGCTCTTCGGCGCGTTTACCCTGCTGGCGATATTAGGCCTGCCAATCGCTATTGTTTTAGGCCTGTCTTCGGTTATCGGCCTGGTTCTTGGAAGCGATGTTCCCTTAACAATAGTTGCTCAGCGCATGTTTACAGCCGCATCGTCCTTTCCGCTGATGGCCATTCCCTTTTTTATGATTGCCGGTGCTCTGATGGAAGGCGGCGGCATATCCAAACGCCTTATTCACCTGGCTAATACACTTATGGGAGCTACGACCGGCGGTCTGGCTCTGGTGGCCATTCTAACCTGTATGTTTTTTGCGGCGATTTCCGGCTCCGGACCGGCAACCGTTGCCGCTATTGGCAGTATTATGATTCCGGCCATGGTTAAGGCAGGTTATGATGTTGCTTTTTCTTCGGCAATCATGGCCGCGGCGGGGTCAATCGGGATCATTATTCCGCCCAGCATCCCCATGGTAACATACGGTGTTGTCGGCGGCGTATCTATCGGTTCTATGTTCCTGGCCGGCTTTGTTCCCGGAATTATTTTCGGTGGCGTGTTAATGGCCGTGGCCTATTTCATCTCCAAAAAACGCGGTTATAAGGGAACAGGGCAGTTTAGCTTCAAAGAACTTTTTATTGCCTTTAAAGACGCTTTTTGGGCCATTTTGATGCCTGTTATTATTCTTGGAGGCATTTACGGCGGTATTTTCACGCCTACTGAAGCAGCCTGCATAGCTGTGTTTTACGGACTGTTTGTCGGTTTCTTCATTTACCGTGAGCTGAACTTTCGTGATCTCGGTCGTCTGCTGGTTAATTCGGCAGTCAGTACCTCCATTGTCATGTTGATTATTGCCACGGCCTCTGTCTTTGGCTGGATTCTGGCCAGCGAGCAGATTCCCGACCGGGTAGCTCAGATGTTTCTGGATTTTTCCAATAACCCGATTATGCTACTTTTACTCATCAATGTACTGCTGTTAGTAGCCGGTTGCTTTATGGAAACCAATGCTATAATCATTATTCTCGCACCGATCTTCCTGCCCTTGATTATCCAAATGGGTATTGATCCTATTCATTTTGGGATTATTATAGTGGTTAATACAGCTATTGGTCAGGTAACACCGCCTTTGGGAGTAAATCTCTTTGTTGCCTGCGGCATATCCAAAATAACGCTGGAATCCATATCCAAGGCGGTAATTCCCTTTATCGTAGCCATGATTGTCGCGTTAATACTTATTACATATGTGCCCTCGGTAGTGATGTACCTGCCGAATTTACTAATGAAGTAAATCGCAATGAGCATAGAAACAGGGTGTTACACATTATGCTCAAGGCATAGCTGTGTAACAAAAGGGCCGTGTTGAAACGTAAGTTTCAATACGGCCCTTTGCCAGGCGGCTAATGCAGTTTACCTTCATAAAAGAACATTTTCCCGGGATTGAGGATGCCGAGCGGATCAACGGCCTGCTTGATCTCCCGGCCAATTTTATACCCGGTTTCGCCAGTCTCTGCCCGCAGGTAAGGGGCTTTCGCGCAGCCAATTCCATGCTCGCCGCTGAGAGTGCCGCCAAGTTCCAGAGTAACGATATGCACTTCATCCAAAGCCTGCTCAGCTCTGGCCATCTGTTCCTTGTTTCGTTTATCAAACATAATGGTTGGATGCATGTTTCCATCCCCGGCATGACCCATATTAAAAATAGGCACATCGTATTTTTCCTGAATGGACATGATTTTTTCGACAAGTACAGGCACCAAACTGCGGGGAACTGTTGCGTCTTCAGCAAATTTGCAGGGTGCAACCTGACCGAAGGCCGGATTAATGGAACGCCGCGCCCGCCATAGATCTTCCGCTTCCTGCGGGGTTCGGGCTATCTTTACTTCTGTTGCCCCGCACTGTTTACAAATCTCGCTTACGCGCCGGGCATTTTCCTCTACGGTTGACAGAACGCCATCCACCTCAATTAATAGCAGGCCGCCTGCTTTGACCGGCAGGCCGATTTTCAAATATTTTTCCACCGACACAATGCTTAAATTGTCCATGAGTTCCAGGGTGGTCGGGATGATGCCTGCTGCCATCGTGACGCTTACTGTTCTGGCCGCATCCTCCAGGCGGTCATAGATGGCCATCATGGTTTTCTTCACTGCCGGCAGCGGCACCAGCCGTAAGGTTATGCTGGTAATTACCGCCATGGTTCCTTCCGAGCCGGTTAATAACATTGTCCAGTCCGGACCGCACATATCGCCGTCGACGGCATTGCCGGTCTGAATAATGCTGCCGTCAGACAAAACTGCTTCCATACCCAGGACAAAATCGCGCGTAATACCATACTTAACCCCTTTCGGGCCGCCGGCGCACTCGGCAACATTGCCGCCCAGCGTCGATTCTTTCATACTGGAGGGGTCAGGCGGGTAGAGCAGGCCGACGTTGCCGGCAGCTGTAATCAAATCAAAAGTAATGACACCGGGTTGTACGACAGCGATTTTGTTCACTTTGTCAATTTTGAGGATTTGATTTAGGCGGGTCAGCTCCAATACGATACCGCCCTTTAGCGGAATGGTTCCGCCTGACAGGCAGGTTGCCGCGCCGCGGCAAGTAACCGGAATCCTATACCGGGCGGCCAGCTTTATCACTTCGGCAACTTCATCGCGATTGGCCGGCTGGACAACCGCTTCCGGCTTGGCGCTGAGAATAGTTGCATCATTGGAATAGACGATCATATCCTCCGGCTCGCTTAACACATGGGAGTTGCCGACAACAGCCCGCAACTTGTTGAGAACCTCAGGTTTTAGCATGTTTCACCCTCCTTGCGGCCAGCTTCATAGGCCATACTGATTATCTCGGCAGTATGCAGCACTTTCATGGGACTATGCCGCTGTGTCAGGCCGTCCGTAATATGCATGCGGCATGAGGAGCAGCCTGTTATACAATAGTCTGTGCCGGTGTTTGCCGCATTGTCCAGCTTCTTATCATTGATGTGGCGTGAGAGCTCATAATATACCGCACTAAAGCTCCCGCCGGCCCCGCAGCAGCGGTTGGCATCCTTCATTTCCACATACTCAAGTCCTGGTATTGACTGGAGGATTTGACGGGGTTCGGCTGACACCTGCATCCCCCGCACCAGATGGCACGGATCGTGATAAGTTACCTTAAGCGGTACCTTTCCCAGCTTAGTCAGATCACAATGCTGCAGCACAAACTGGGTTATATCCAGAACCTTGCCGGCAATATCCTGCCAGGCAGCCAGCAGCGGCGAATTGTCTAAGATATGCGCATATTCCTCTTTCAGCGCCGCCCCGCAGGAGGCGCAGGCTGTTACAATGTGGTCATATTTTTTTGAACCGATGGTTTTGACATTTTGCTCAGCCAGCACCCGGCCGGTTGCCTCATCCCCGGACGTAAAGGCCGGTGTACCGCAGCAGCATTGCTCTGCCGGAATTACGACATTCCAGCCATTGGCAGTCAAAATGTTAACAACAGCTTCGCCGGTTTGTGGATAAAAATAATTCAGCATACAGCCGGTGAAAAACAATACCGTTCCTTTGCTGTCCGCTTTTTTCGCAGGAATAAATTCCGGCAAGCGTGTCCGCAGTGGGCTTACAGTCATATCTGGCATAATCCGCCGCTGGTTCAGACCGGCGCCAGGCAATAAAATCCGGGGAGCCCGCCCGCGGCCGTCAGGCAGCTTTTTAAAGATGGCATGCTGAAACAGAGCACCGGCCCTCAGACAAAGGTCAAAAAGCTTCCGGTAGCGCAGGCCGGTGAAAGCAAGTTTTTTAATGGGCGAAATGCCATTACGCTCTGCTGCCGCAGTTCGTGCCGCCAGAATTACCTTGTCGGTGGCGACACCTGATCCGCAGTGCGTCATGCAGGCTTTGCAGAACAAGCATTTTTCAAAGCGTTGCTGCACCCCGGCTGTCAGCTCGATGTCGTTTTCCAGCACCGCTTCCAGCAGCCGCGCTTTGCTGCGTGGTGTTGTATTTTCATTATTTTCGGCAAGAAATACCGGGCAGATGGAACGGCAGTTGCCGCACCGGCTGCATTTCACAATTTCCTGTTCGATTAACTGGCGTCTTTCCTGCTTGTTCATTTTGTCACCTCTGCTGCCGGATTGAATATCTGGGCCGGATCCAGCTGTTGTTTAAAATTCTTTTCTATTGCAGCTAAAATTCCGTTGCTGCCGCCGCCATATACCCGCTCATATTTGCCGCTTGCCGCTCCGCCGAGGGTGGCGGCTTCTGTTTGCAGTCTGGCGATAAAGCTATTTATCCTGGAGTCGGTTTTTTCCACATACAGATGGATTTTCCCATTGGCCAGCTGGCCAAAAAGCCCGCCGTTCCAATGAAATTCCGCTAATACTGCTGTTGCCTTTTCAGCAAATTCATTTATAGCAGGATAGGGAACTTTAAATTCATCAAGCAGCCAGAAGCCGGCTGCCTGCTCCTCCAGCCGTGAGACATCAGGAAGTGCGGTTGGCAGAGCAGCTTTTTCAGCTTTACAGGCCATTAATAGCTTGTCAACTGCTGCGGCATAGTCATTGACTTCGGCTGCATTGCCATCCAGTTCAAAGATGATCCGGTGCGCCGCTTGCTGCTGAGCAAAAAGCTTGCTGCCGGCTGCCGTGTCGGCCCAGTATAACCAAGCCGGCGGCACAGGTTGCGAGTGCAATGCGCTGACAAGCTGGTTCACGTCTTCCAGGGAGCTGGTGGTGACATCATAACACCGCCGGCAGACCGGCTGTGGCATAAGCTTCAATACAAAGCGAACGCCTACGGCAAAATCGGCATAAGCGCCTGCCAAAAAGCGTGTCAGGTCATAACCGCTTACGTTTTTGATACATTTGCCGCCAACGTCTGTTACATCTCCATTGGGAAAAACATAACTGGAGCCAAGCAAAAAATGTTTACCTGCCCCATATTTCCAGGACGACAAATTCGGGCAGCCCCGATAGACCCATTCGCCGACACTCAGACCGGCCAGATAGGGTGAATCAGCCGGAATAAAGCGCAGCCCTTTGGCAGTTACAAGTTCATTGAGTTCTCTAAGAAGAATTCCCGGTGGTACAATGATCATTAAATTGTCAATATCGAAAGCTTCAACCTCATTCCAGTTGCTTACATCCAGACTAATACCATAATCACCCGGTTTGCGGTACAGATAGACCGGATTTTTCTCTTGCTGAGCCTGCCGGAATATGTTTTGGAGTTGTTCGCTGTTGGCAACAGCCATTGTTTTGATACCGTTCATTGCTGTCCTCCCGCTCATGTTATCAATACTCTACTCTGACTCATGCGTTGCAGTCAGCGTTATCTATATTTCATATGCAAAAATCATGCCAATATATGTAGGGGAGTAATGACTTTGATTAGTGCCCCAGTGGGTTTGGGTACTTGGTTGTGTGCCGGTAGTTCTTTCCCATGCTGCTGTTATAAAACTTGTTAGATACTAACAGGATTTACAACGATAATTTGAAAGTTATGTTATAATCCAAACAAGAGTATGTTTGTGGGTGAATGCTTAGTAAAAAAATATGGAGAGGAATAAAATACTATGCAGATTGACAGGACGGAACTGTACACAATAATTTTGGACAACCTTCCCGAAGGCGTCAATGTTGTCAATGCTGAGGGGTATATCGTTTATGCAAATAAAACATCTGCAAAATATGCCTGTGCAAGCACTCCAGCCGATATGGTTGGCAAACATATTACCCAGTATTATTCCAGAGCTGCCTTGTTAGAAGTTATTAATACGCAAAAATCTATGCGCGACGTTAAAATTACTCATGCCAATGGCCGAACCTTTATTACTAACGCTTTTCCGGTATATTTCAATGAAACCTTTTTTGGCGGGGTAGCCACTTTTCGTGATATGACCGAGATTGAGGAGTTGTCAAAACGGCTGGAGAGTCTGGAAATTGAATTGATACTCAGTCAGGTGAACGACATATTTGACGTTTTTATTGGAAAGTCCTACAGCCTGAGAGGAGTTATCGACAAGGCGCAGCGAAGCATTGCTGCTATCGGCGGGCCAAGGCATTCCATAATCCTCGGTGAAACAGGTACAGGCAAAACCATGCTGGCCAAGGCCATGTATTATTTTGCCAAGAAGATTAAAGTAATTAAGCCGGATGCCCCGTTTATCGAGGTAAATTGTGCTCAATTTATTAATTCGGACATTGCTGCCATGGAAGTATTCGGAACAGAGAAGGGGGCTTACACCGGCTCCGTAGATAAACCCGGGTTAGTAGAATTGGCTGACAAAGGGGTTTTATTTTTAGATGAAGCGCACACTTTGGTTCAACACCAAACGATGTTACTAAAGCTGATCGAATCCGGGATGAGCAGGAGAGTAGGAGGAAGAACAGAGCGAGAGTTGGATTTGATTATTATTGCAGCATCGAGTAAGGATTTAAAGAAAGAGTTTTTGCCGGAATTATATCAACGTCTTGCTCAGTACCAAATTGACATACCGCCGCTGCGTGACCGCAGCAATGAAGAACGTGAATCCTTGCTGAATTTATTTGTAAGCCAGTATATGCTCCGTGCTAAAGAAAGAAATAGTATTGAATTGCAAGTCTCTTTTACCGGTCAGGCTAAAGAAATCATATTGGGTGCACAATATGAGAGAAATATCCGGCAATTTCGTGATGTCGTGTTTGCGAGTATTGATGCGGCTGCTCCTCTGATAGGCAGCTTGCCGGAGGATGATAAAGAGGTAATCAGGGTACTGGTGCAGGCCATACACATCCCACGGACTATGCTGGAGTCGAATTTATGGCAGCAAGAAAGCACAAAGGTTGACAGAGATATTGATGATATCATTGATGCCAAAATTATAAGCCTCCATAAAACAGGATTGGGGCCGCGTAAAATTGCCGCAGAATTACAGAAACAAGGTTATCATATGGAATACTATCGTGTTGCCTATAGACTGACAAAGCTAAAAAAAGAATCAGTTAGTAGTAATTAAAGTTTGGTATACTTGATCTAAAGGAAGACGACCTGAAGCGATATTGCTTCAGGTCGTCTTCTTTTTATTACTTGCAGATTTGCTTTTTCATACTATTTTCAGAATGGCCTGCTAGACTCGGTTTTGAAGAAGGACATATTGATATTCATAGATAAGGTGGCGAGATAAATGAAGCTGATCTCAATAGTTGTACCTGTTTTTAATGAGCAGGAAAATGTGCAGATGTTTTATCAGAAACTATGTAAATATCTGGATAATTCGGGCTATACCTATGAACTGATTTTTATTGATGACGGCTCCGGGGACGATACCGCCAGGATACTTAAATTGCTGGCACAACAGGATCCCCGGGTTAAGGCGGTTTTTCTGGCCCGCAATTTTGGGCATCAGGTGGCATTAACCTGCGGGCTTGATTATGCCGGCGGTGATGCGGTGATCACTATGGACGGCGACCTGCAGCATCCGCCGGAACTGGTACCGCTGCTGCTGCAGAAATGGGAAGAGGGTTTCGAAGTGGTGCAAACCATTCGTGTAGATACAGCCGGTGTCTCCGGATTTAAGAAGTTTACCTCCGGCATGTTCTACCGGTTGATAAATGCCATGTCTGATGTTCATATTGCGGCAGGCGGTTCAGATTTCCGCCTGCTTGACAGAAAGGTAGTGCAAACCTTTCAACGCTTTAAAGAACAGGCCCGGTTTATCCGCGGCATTATCGGCGATATGGGTTACCGGCAGGCCCAGGTGAAGTTTGTGGCGCCTGAGCGATTTGCCGGCAAATCCAAGTTTTCGCCCAAGAAGATGCTTTCTTTTGCCCTTGACGGTATTACGGCCTATTCAAAACTGCCTTTGCGTTTCGCTTTTTATCTTGGTCTGTTGCTGGGGCTGTTGAGTTTTGGTTTGACGCTGGATGTGGTGTACACGCGATTGTTTACGGCCGATGCCGTGCCGGGCTGGGCCACGATAACTGCCAGCATATTGCTGCTGGGCGGCGTTCAACTGGTAGGACTCGGGATCATCGGTGAATATATCGGGCGCATTTTTGAGGAGGTTAAACAGCGGCCGTTGTACTGGGTACGTGCTGAGCTGATTTCCGGACAACGCCGCGGCCATAATAATATGAAATACCACCAGCACAATGATAACTGCTTTCCGGCGATGAGGTTGCAGCGGTGAGCCAAGACGGCCTACCGGCATAGAAAGGGACTATTGAATATGATGATAAATAAAAAAGTTTGGTTCTCGCTGCTGATCATTCTTTGTACGGCCGGTATACTCATGTTTGCTTTTCTGGGAACACATCCCCTGATGGACCCGGACGAGCCGGTGTATGCCGAGACTGCCAGAGAAATGCTGCAATCCCAGGATTTTATTTCTCCCCGCATTTACGGTGATTTCTGGTACGACAAGCCGCCGCTGTATTACTGGCTGGTGGCAGCGGCCTTCAAATTTTTTGGCATGAGTGAATTTGCCGCCCGCTTTCCTTCGGCTGTTTTTGCGGTAGGCGGTGCTGTGCTTGTCTATGTATCGGGCCGGAAGCTGTTTAATGAACGGGCCGGTCTGCTTGCCGCGCTGGTGCTGGTCACCAGTCTGGAATATTTTTACCTTGGCAACGCTGCTGTTACCGATATGACGCTGACCTTTTTTCTGACGGCGGCCTTGCTGGCGTTTTTGCACCGGCAATATTATCTGCTGTTTGGCTTTGCCGCGCTTGCCGTGCTGACCAAAGGTCCGGTTGCCCTTTTCTTTTGTGGTGTAATTATTCTATTGTACCAGGTTTTTACAGGGAACGTAAAAATGCTAAAGACCATGAAAGTGGTCAGCGGGAGTCTGCTTTTTGCTGCCATTGCCCTGCCGTGGTATGCAGCAATGTACTCTTTCCATGGAATGGCCTTTATTGACACCTTCTTAGGGTTTCATAATGTAACCCGCTTCTTGCAGCCTGAGCATACGGCAGGCGCAGTCTGGTATTACTATATTCCGGTGCTGATTCTGGGCTTCTTCCCGTGGTCGGCTTTCCTGGCGCAGGCCTTGTTTACGGGGCTTAAGGAAAAAGGGGAGTATTACAATACTTGTGTTTTCCTGGTTATATGGGCGGCAGTCGTGTTCATGTTTTTCTCAATATCACAGACCAAACTGGTCTCATATATCCTGCCGATGTATCCCCCCTTAGCCTTGCTGACCGGCTATTATTTTGACAAAATATGGGCCGGTCAGCAGTATCGGGCCTTAAACGCCGCTGCTGCCATTTTTGGCATGGCGGCTGTGTTCCTGATTACCGGCCTGTTTTATGCCGGGGCAGGGGTAGTGGTGGAATTGCTGCCTTCTGTCAAAATAATGGCAGTGCTGTTAGCCTTGCTGGCGGTTTTCATTTTATTTCAGAGCGTTCGTCATAACTTCCGTGCCGTATTTACTGCCCATGTCCTGGGAATGATGTTGTTTTTAGCTTTGTTAATGGCGCACACTCTGCCTGTTATTGCACCTGAATTTTCGGTAAAGTCGTTTGTCGATGAATTTAACCAGCATTATGATAGGCAGGCTCCGGTTTATGTCGAAAAATTTTACCGGCCCGGCTTCCTGTATTACAGCGGTATGGCTGGTATTGAATTAAGCCGGGAGGATTTGCAGGCGGTTGCAGCCGGCGAAAACGCGTACCTGATTATGAAAAAGAACAATTATGAGAAACTGTCTCCGGAAATTCAGGCACAATTTCAAGTGCTTGTTGTTCAAGCCGATAAAGTGCTTTTATTTCATGAAAACAATTACCGCATTCTCGGAGAGGATTAATGGAAATGAAACTATCCGGCGACGCAAATATGTTTGTGGCTCCCAGGAAGCTGTATTTGACTATATTTCTAATTTCGTTTTTAGGCTATATGTTTTTTAACCAGGCCATTCCTATTACCGATCCGGTGGAGTCAAACTATGCGCTTACCGCCAAGGAAATGGTATTGTCGGCAGACTGGGTATCACCCAGAATCTATGGCAATGTCTGGTTTGACAAGCCGGTATTTTTCTACTGGCTTACGGCCATGGCCTTTCAACTCTTTGGCTTTTCCGAATGGGCAGCGCGTTTGGTGCCCGCCTTTTTTGCCGCTGTTGGCTTGGTTATGCTATACTGGTTTACAATGAAAACAACCAAGCCAACAGTGGCACTCTTGGCGGTGGTGATTATGGGGACCTCTTTTGAATATATCATTTTGGCAAAGCTGGTCATTACCGACATGGTGTTCTTTGTGTTTAACTGCGCTGCCCTGGTATTTTTTTATCTGGGATATGTGAACAGGGCGCAGGCCGGGTGCTGGTATCTTGCCATGTATGCCGGCGTGGCTTTGGCCGTACTGACCAAAGGGCCGGTTGGCGCTTTGCTGCCCGGTCTGGTCGTGCTGCTGTTTATCGGCGTACAGCGCGATTGGGCGCAATTGAAGGCATTGTTTACACCGGCCGGTATTTTCCTCTTTGCCGCTCTGACGCTGCCCTGGTATGGCGCGATGTATGCTCTGCATGGAACAGAGTTTATCGATACTTTTTTCGGTGTGCACAATTATCTTCGTGCTACCGTTTCCGAACATCCGAAGGATAATGTCAGTTATTATTATCTTGGTGTGTTTGTGCTCAGCATGCTGCCCTGGTCTGCTTTGACCATCAAAGCTGTGCTGCAGGGCTGGCAGGACCGGCGGTCCCAGGCTTCCCCGCTGCCGGTATTCCTTTTTCTGTGGATAGCCGCTTACTTTGGCTTTTATTCGCTGATGGCTACCAAATATCTGACCTATACGTTTCCGATACTGTTTCCCCTGGCAATGCTGACGGCCGTTCAGCTTGAGCGAATGCTGGCCCGCAATGAGGCAGCAGCCATTCTTCGCTGGGCGGGAATTCCAGTGGTACTGCTGCTGTTTGTTTATATGCTTGCCGCCTATCGCTATCTGGCGGGGTGGGAATTTGGCCTGACTGCCGTCTGCCTATCGCTGCTCCTGCTGTTTAGTGTGTGGACAGCAAAAAACAAGGGGGCGGCCGGTGTTTTTAAGCTGCTTTGCCTGTGCCAGCTGGGGTCATATATCATACTTTCCCTGTTTATATTTCCTGCCATAGCGGCAACCCGTTCAGGCAAAGACATGGCGGACAGTATGAGCGCCCTTGGTGAGAAAAAAATAGGGATGTATCAGTTTTACAGCACCTCGGCTGTTTTTTATAGCGGCCATACCGCGGTGAAGCTTACCCCGGCGGCTGCAGTGTCTTCGCGTCAGCCGGAAGCGCTGGACTGGTCAAGCAAATACACCATGCCGAGCCAGGGCTTGCCCGAGTTTTTGGGGCAGCCTCAGCCGGCGGCAAGTCTGATTATCGTACAGGACAAGCAAAAGGACCCGTTTCTGCTGGAGGCAGCTAATTTTGATTATCAATTGTTAACAAGCAGCGGCGGAGTATCGTATTATTCAATCATCAAGCAGCAGTGTCGCTGATCTTGGCGAAAGGGGTGCCGGAATGAGAGTATTGCTTGCAGAAGACGACAAAAAACTGGGAAAGTTAATCAAGCATATGCTGGAAAAATCCGGGATACAGGTTGACTGGGTGTTGAATGGGGATATGGCGCTGGAGTATGCGCTTTACGATCCCTATGACGTCATTATCCTGGACTGGATGATGCCCGGACAATCTGGTATTGCCGTCTGTAACCAGCTGCGAAAACGCGGCTATCAGGGAGCTGTTTTAATGCTGACGGCAAAAGACGCCCTTGATGACCGGGTACTGGGACTGGATACGGGAGCTGATGATTATTTTGTCAAGCCTTTTGAATTTGCGGAACTGCTGGCCAGACTCCGGGCCTTAGCCAGACGCAGCCGGGCGCGGTTAATGGAAGATATCCTGCAAGTCGGCAGCTTAATCTTCAATGGCTTGACGCACTGTGTGCGGCGGGGAGATACGGAGGTACAGCTTACCAGCCGTGAATTTCAACTGCTTGATCTGCTGGTCCGCAATCAGGAGCGCGTACTTCCGCGCGAAGTTATTTTAGAGCGCGTCTGGGGCTTGGAGACAGATGTGTCTTCTAATAACCTGGATGCTTATGTCCGGCTGCTGCGGCGAAAACTCAGCCCATTTGAAGATACGGTTGTTATCCAAACCATTCGTGGCATAGGCTATAAGCTGGAGGTGCAAGATGTTTGCCAGAATCCGTAACCGGTTAACTCTGCGCTATGCGCTGGTTATGATGCTGCTGATGATGGCCTTTATTATCGTAAGCTCTGCCGGGCTGCTTTGGATCCTGTATCAGGAGGAAAGACAGGACCTGCGTTCTTTCGCGGCAGAAGAGGCCAGAGAGCAAGCCGGGATATACAAAGAAAAAAAATCTTTTTTTCAGTTACCGGCAAAGGAAACTGAGGATACCGATCACGGTGCAAAGATATTTTACTATGTTTTCGATCCCAATCAGCAGCTGGCTGCGGCCGAGGAGCCACCGCCTGCCATTCGCAGCGGTGTATTGCGCTTTATCCACAATTGGGACGCAGCCGACGGAGAAGTTGAACTGAAGAAATTTCGCCTTGCTGATGGCGACAGGGCGGTAGTCATATTATGCGGCATGAAAATATATGACGGCTCTGAAATGGTAGGCACTGTTTTTGTGGGGGAAGATATCAGCGCTTATTATCACATGCTGAAAATGTTGTTGCTGATGATGGTCGTGGTTTCTGTTATTTTTCTGATCATCGCCGCCTTTGCCGGGCACCTGCTGGCGGGGAAGGCAATGATTCCTATTAAACAGGCCTTTTTCCGGCAGCGTGAATTTGTCGCCGATGCTTCCCATGAACTGCGCACGCCTCTCAGCGTCCTTCAGCTCTCCGTGGAGGCGGTGCAGAACGATAATGACCAAAAGCTATCCTCCTTTTCCATCCAAGTGCTTGATGACATGAACGGTGAAATCCGCAGAATGACCAAACTGGTAACCGACTTATTAACCCTGGCGCGGGCAGATGCCGGGGCAACCAATATTATCAAAGAAAAAATTGACTTGGCTGCTGTGGCGGAGACGCTTATTCGTTCCCTGCAGCCGTTAGCGGTGATGAAAGCGGTCAAATTGGAAAGGCGCGGTGAAGAGACGCTGCCCATTATGGCCGATTGCGAAAGAATAAGCCAATTGCTTTTGATTTTGCTTGATAATGCCATCAAATATAGCCCGGCCGGCGGTAAGGTGGATATTTTGCTCACAAAGGCGGCGACACCGAAGCCAGCGGTTACGATTGCTGTAAGCGATACGGGAGAAGGGATTGCGGAAAATGACCGGCAGCTGATTTTCGAACGCTTTTACCGCGTGGATAAGGCAAGGTCGCGGGAAGAGGGAGGTACCGGTCTTGGTCTGGCTATCGCCAAGTGGATTGTGGATGTCCATGGCGGGAAAATAAGGGTGGAAAGCACTCCGGGAAAAGGGAGTTCCTTTATTGTTACTTTACCTGGGTAATTGTTGTCATAAGGGAGAGGAGTTACGTGGAGAATCTTTGGCTGGTGTTTGGGCTGTTATCAGCTGTCACGGCAGCGTTAGTGGCGATATTTGGCAAAATCGGCCTGCAATCAGTCGATGCTAATGCCGCTACGGCGATACGGTCGGTCATTATGGCGGTATTTTTGCTTGCTGTTGTTGTTTTCCAGGGAACGTTGAAGGAAATTCCGGCAATTTTTGCAGACAAAAAGGCCATAACCTATATAGCCCTCAGCGGCGTTGCCGGAGCACTGTCCTGGTTGTTTTATTTCCTGGCTCTCAAGTTCGGTAAGGTATCCCAGGTTGCGCCCATTGACAAGCTGAGCGTCGTAATTGCCACAATTCTCGCAGCTGCTTTATTGGGCGAAAAAGTCAGTATTTTAGCTGGTGTCGGCGTGGCTTTGATTGCCTTGGGAGCGATGCTTGTCGCATTAGGATAATACCCTTAGCCTGTTCAGGTGTTATTATAACTAGGGGATGACTAATCGGTCCTTGGGGAGGAAGAGAAATTCATGGATTTACAGTCTAAGTGGTGAATGAATTTTACGGCAAATCGTTTTCGCACAGCCTGACGTCTCTTTGCATCTGGAATACGAAATAATTGAGAAATACCCCGAATTCGGATAGTGGTATTATCCCCTTTAGGTAGACAAAGTAAAAAAAGCCCCATTTGATATAATGGGACTAGACCTTGTCACCTGGAG
>NZ_BMBX01000046.1:0-9828 GCF_014634905.1 Sporomusa sp. GT1
GATGTGGAAGTGGAGCAATCCATGCAGCTGACTGGTACTAATAGGCCGAGGACTTGACTTAAATACCTCGTTTGCATAAGTGCAAACATTAGATAGAACCTAATGCGCAAATGCTTTTCTTCTGTGAAGTTTTCAGGGAATGTGAAAAAGCCTTTACCTGTATATGGTAGAGGCTTTTTTTGTTGTATAAGGAGGTTCCGCGCTCCGCTTGGAACTAAGCGATTCACACAAGTTCTAGCATCGCGTTGCTCCTAATAACTTGGTTCTCTGCTTCTGTGAAGTTTTCAGGGAATGTGAAAAAGCCTTTACCTGTATATGGTAGAGGCTTTTTTTTGTTGTATAAGGAAGTTCCGCGCTCCGCTTGGAACTAAGCGATGTTGTTGCCGTAGGTATAGCTACAAAACATAAGAATTTTAATTAACAGCTTGCTGTAGAGTAGCACAAAGTCCTCCGGAACCATAAACTATAGTGAATAAGGAGATAGAAGCCACTGTCAAACAAAAAGATAAGGAGGAAACATAATGACAGATAAGCTTATTGAGGTGTCAGGCATTACACCTGAAGCACACTTTCCCAAATGCCCACCCAATCATCCCCACACACAATTTTGTGAAACTGATAAATTATATATACCCTGCCCTAACCCAAGCATCCATGAGATATTGGAAGTGTGTGTAAGTGTAGTTGTTTGCTCGAACAAAGAGATATGTACACCTATAGGTAGAAAACTTGTTATTAATGGTAAAAAGCAGATAAAAGTAAAATTTTCTACCAATGATCCTTGCCAGCCATTCCACTGCGCCCATTTCGAAGTTCCCTTTTGCACCTTTATTGTTTTAGGTGATAGCAAACAGGAAGTAGTTCAAATTTGTACAGTTGTAGAGGATATAGCCGTCAAGCTTCTGGAGTGCAGATGTTTAAGTGTTACCAGTATTATTTTCCTTTGCCCGATATTAAAACAGGAACCTAACTGTCCACCATGTCCGCCCTGCAGTGGTCATTCGGATAGTTGTCAGCAGCATATTCCTTATAATCATTGCTCCAGTCATTACCAGTCGACAACGAAAAAGTACCATTCAGGCTCAAACTGTTCCGTTTGTGGTCCCGAAGAGGTCATCATGACCGACCGGCACTATTATTACGGAAAATGAAGCAATGGCAGAGCCTGGTAGGCGAATCCAGTGTTTTCTAATATTACAGATAAAGGAGGTAGTAGGATATGGGACGTAAAAGTACTCAAGTTTCCATAACTGATAAACTTAGTATTCCGTGCCATAAACCTGATATTGAATCAATACTTCGTGTGACAACAACCCCGATTATTGATAAAACGGTAACTATGCATAAAAAAGTTATTTTTTCAGGACATATACTTGTTTGTGTGGAATATGTGGCGTGTGTTCCAGACGGTACGCAGCCTGTTCATTTTGTATCTTTTTCCATACCTTTCGGCGGTTTAATTTGTCATCGCTTTTTATGTGAGAAGCTGAAAGCCTGTTTAAAAGCAAAATTCTTGTTTCATGAATGTCACCTGATCGATCCCAGAACTATAAAGAAAGTAATAGCGTTAAAGGTTTGTCTGCGTAAGCTTTTCCGTGTGAGAAAATGTTTACCGGTACCATGTTGTGAACCCGGCCATACTGTTGCCTGCAAGCCGGATAAACCGCTTTGGCCGGTCATTCCGCAAGCTTGCTGCACCCAATCGCCGGATAAAAGCGGTCAGGACGAATCTAAGCTTCCGGTCTCAGAACAAAAAGTTTACCATAATGCACAGGATAACGACTATAGCCAATACGGCGATGTTCACTTGCCATTGGTAATCCGGCCGCTTGACAGCGGGATAGAAAGTACAGAGTAATGGCTGGCAACCATGTGCCAATTATATAATTTTACGGGTAGTCTGTTATGAGATGGCTAACTGTAAATGTAAAATATAAAAACGGATAACGCTCAGGCGTATCCGTTTTTTCTGCCTTTGGAACAACATCCGCAATTCTGGGGGAAATCCATGGCACCGGCTTAGGCGTATCGTCCGCTGCATAATAAAAATAACCTCTATGTCTTTAAACAGGAATGGCTTGTAAAAATAAGGTCACATTTTTAAATATTTCCCTGCAGTTAAAGGGTATTGCAAAAACGTCTTCCACACAGGTTTCTACGCAAAACTGTTGATCAAGGCAGGTGTCGCACGCTAAAATGATAAACGCTGAAAACGGGACTTCAAAATGTGCGAAATGAACAGGTTGGTCACACAAGGCTGCTGTATAAACCAGCTTTTGTTTCAGTAATCCTTCTACGACCAGCTTTCTCCCTGTCAGCCGAAGACCCTCGCGGTTTACGATAGGAGAACCACACTCTCCGGCCGGTGTTTTTACAACCCGTATTGATTTTAGCTGTACATCAACAAATACTTTATCAACGGTTGCTACATCTGGTTTGGCACAAGGCAGTTGAAGGATTTCGGGTATGGAAATTTGCGTCCATTGACCAAGATCACATTTATTCAGGCCGATAGCGACTTGGGCGGGATCGCATACACCTACTACTTCAACAGCATGCTGCCCAATGCATTGACATGTTTTCATAGCTGAATTTCCTCCTCATTCTATATGATGCAAATCTCTGGACAGACAATAGGCAATGCCCTGATAACCAAGGTTACATTCTTAAATATTTTTCTTGCCGTAATATTTGTGATGAAAATATCTTCAATGCAGGCCTCAACTTTAAATTTTTTTGACAGGTGGTCTTCCGGAGCAAGAATAATAAACGCCGAGAATGGTACATCGAAATGTACGGAATGAACACTTTGTTCTTCCACAGCAGCCGCATATACAATTTTTTGCTGCAAAACTCCTTCGATAATCAGCTTTTTGCCAGTCAAATCCGTACATTCTTCATTGGTGAGAGTCATACACTTGTCTCCGGGGGTGCGCACTACCCGTTGTGAAATAATGTCCACAATTGCGGTAATGCTGATTAATTGTTCAATATCAGGTTTTTGGCAGGGAATACACAAAACCTCCGGTACAAGTAGCTGTGTCCATCGCCGGATGTTACCACAATCAAGAAAGCATTCCAGTTTTTCTCTGGGGCATATTCCGTTAATGATTACCAGTTCATCGACCTTTTCGCATTCGCAGGGTAAGGGTCTGTCAAAGTTTCCGTTAACACTGCATTCTACATTACCCAGCGTTGCTTTGCATTCTTTCAGGCAGTTAGTATCGCAATTATTCATGGCCTTTCCTCCTTGTGAAATAGAGTATCTGACTAACCTTTATTTTTAGACGCAACCGGTTATAGTCGGTACAGCCTGCAGGAATAAGAGGATATTTTTAAAGATCTGACGCTTATTGATTTCCTGGATAAATACATCTTCCACGCAGGCCTTGACATGATAATTGACAAATAAGGAGTCTATGCTTTTTTCACAGCAGGTGATTTCATTTAGTATTCTTATTTTTTTCGGGATGACAATATAGGCGGAGAATGGTACTACGAAATGGACCGAGTGTACCGGCTGGCTGGAGAAATCTGCGGTATAGGTGATTGACTGGCAAAGCTCTCCCCCGATAATGAGCTTGCGTCCGGTTAGTAACTTTCCTTCAAAGTTGGGAGTCTGCTCTGTACTGGGGGTTACAATGACTTTGGTTTTAATGATTTTAACCGCGACGTTGGCAGAGAGGATTTGTTCAATATCCGGCTTTTCCCGGGGGAGAACCAAATTCTCCGGAATTGATAATTCTGTCCAGCTATCGTTATCATGCAACGTAAGCCTGCAAACATCACAGATTCCGGCAATATTGATTAACGTATTATTCATTTCCATTCCTCCTTGTAGTCTAAGTCTTGCTCAAGCAGTCAGGGCATTTAGCTTGATAAAGCTTTCCTTTCTAAAATAGTATATGTTTCAACTTCAGCAGTGGTTCCGGATAATGGTGACATAATGTGAAAACTATCGCTAAAAGATGAGAGACTACAAGTACTCGGAATGTTTTATTAGAGACATAATTATTTGATTTAACAGAACTTCATTTATTAGAATGAGCCTGCCTTGGCGCCGGGCGAGTAACACAATTTGTTTGAAATCATAAACTATTAGTAAATGTGATTATACATTAATTGAGTAAGGAGGAATCAGCTATGAGCCGGCGTTATCATAGAAAAAGTAGGCAGTTTATGATAGGCGACACGCTAACCATTCCACAGGATAAGCCTGATATTGAATTTTTGCTGCGCATGACAGCAGTACCAACAATTGATAAAGCCACAGGTGCCGATAAAAAAGTAATTTTTTCCGGGCATGTACTCGTAACCATTGAGTATGTGGCCTGCGTGCCGGATGGAACTCAACCTATCCATTTTGTTTCCTTTGAACAGCCTTTTACCGGCGCAATCAGTCACCGTTCTGCCCGGCCGGACAGGAGTATCCATTTGAAAGGATTGATGGAGGTTCAGGAGCTTCAGCTTGTCGGTCCGCGACAGGTAAAAACTTCATTGCAGTTAAAGGTGTGTTCAGTAAAGCTGGTGCGGTGCCGCAGTCCTTTGCCCACCCATGCCGGTGAAGCCTAGATAGGTCTGTGCGTGTCGATAGTGTAAAATGCTTACCACCTACATACTGTAGGCTAACTGAGCATATGTAACCCTAATTGACCAAACTGCATACACTATCATCTTCTTTCAGGATGAAAGGGTCCTTGTTCATATGAACGAGGACCCTTTTTACAGGTTGGTTTACCGATTATGAGATAAATCTTGTACAAACAGTCTATTTGCGAAACTATTCAATAGTAACACCTGCACTGGCATAGCCTGCGACGGTGTTGATAAGGCTAAGTCCGTCCGCTGTTGCAGAGAACACCAGCAATAGACGAGTTTGGGCAGTTACCGGTATTGCCAAGCCGGTAAGAATTCCATTACTGGTATCTCCAATGGCAACTACGCCAGTGAGAGGTGGTGCTAATGTTACAGTAGTACCGGGGACTAGTGTAAAGTCATTATCAGGTGTAGGTGAACTAAATAACTCTGCTGTAATCGTTATTGTGGTGCCTACTAACGCTAAGGCTGCAGTAGTACTAAAGAAAGCGGCAATTGAAGTAATTGTACCATCACGGGGAGCGGAAAATGCCATATTTGTGATAGCTGAAAGGTCAATTACTCCGCCAACAATGCTAACACCGGGAGTTGAAGCGCCAAACCCCACAAGACTTGTAGTACCAATTAATCCTCCGGCGATAGTAGTCAGTGAGACTGGAAGACCTGATGCAAACGGGATTATTGCTCCGCCGACTCCGGTAGCGCCAGTAGCCCCAGTATCGCCAGTGGCTCCGGTAGCCCCGGTAGCACCAGTGGCCCCAGTATCGCCAGTGGCGCCGGTAGCCCCAGTAGCGCCGGTAGCCCCAATATCGCCAGTGGCTCCGGTAGCCCCAGTATCGCCGGTAGCCCCAGTATCGCCAGTGGCTCCGGTAGCCCCAGTAGCGCCGGTAGCTCCAATATCGCCAGTGGCTCCAGTAGCCCCAATATCGCCAGTGGCTCCAGTAGCCCCAGTGGCTCCGGTAGCCCCAGTAGCGCCGGTAGCCCCAATATCGCCAGTGACTCCGGTCGCCCCAGTAGCTCCCGTAGCGCCAATAGCACCAGTTTCACCAGTGGCCCCAGTGGCCCCAGTGGCTCCGGTAGCGCCCGTAGCACCGATAGCACCGGCTTCACCAGTTGCTCCAGTGGCCCCGGTGGCTCCGGTAGCGCCCGTAGCGCCGGTAGCACCGATAGCACCTGCTGCGCCGGTAGCGCCCGTAGCCCCAGTAGCGCCGGTAGCACCAATAGCACCTGCTGCGCCGGTAGCGCCGGTAGCGCCAGTAGCGCCGGTAGCACCTGCTGCGCCGGTAGCGCCGGTAGCACCAGTAGCGCCAGTAGCACCAATAGCACCTGCTGCGCCGGTAGCGCCGGTAGCGCCGGTAGCGCCAGTAGCGCCCGTAGCGCCGGTAGCACCGATAGCACCTGCTGCGCCGGTAGCGCCAGTAGCACCAGTAGCGCCAGTAGCACCTGCTGCGCCAGTAGCGCCAGTAGCACCAGTAGCACCAGTAGCACCAGTAGCACCAGTAGCACCAATAGCACCAGTAGCGCCAGTAGCACCAGTAGCGCCAGTAGCACCAGTAGCACCAGTAGCGCCGATAGCGCCAGTAGCGCCAGTAGCGCCAGTAGGTCCAGTAGCCCCAGTAGCACCGATAGCACCCGCTGCGCCGGTAGCGCCAGTGGCTCCAGTTACGCCGGTAGGTCCAGTAGGTCCAGTAGGCCCGGTAGGTCCAGTAGGTCCGGTAGGTCCGGTAGGTCCGGTAGGCTCGGTAGGCCCAGTAGGTCCGGTAGGCCCAGTAGGCCCAGTAGGTCCGGTAGGTCCACAAGGCAAACAAGGCCCGCAAGGCCCACAAGACCCGCATTTTTTGGTTTTGTGGTCGTCACACGGGTCATCGTAATGCCAGTGGCCGTGGCGTGTACTATCAGGCGAGTTTGTGTTGCTATTTTTTGACTTTTTCATAATTTCTCTCCTCCTTGATAATAACTAGGTGAGTTACATAATATACTATGAAAAATTACACATAAAGGTAACTCTTAATTTTCATTTAAAATTAAGACAATAATCCCTTTATCTCCAATATTCTCAAGAACTCCTTGTTTCAAATTTTTAGCAGGTTTTTTAAATAAGTTCGGTTTTGGTGAATCCGGGGATCTTCCGGAATAAAGGTGCCTGCTATTTCGTTGTGCTCAAAAGCAAACTGGTATTGACCAGTGCGGGAGTAACATACACAAAGCTGCAAATGAGGCAGCCAGGTCTGACATTTAAAATTAACCATTCCCCATGAGTCGGCAGGCTTTTCGGCCTGAGTTGCCAGCTTATACCAAAAGATTGCCTGTTTTAACTGGTTGTTAATGAGATGATAGTAACCCAGCCGGCAGCAAAATTCAGCTCTGGGAACATCGTACTGGAACGACTGATATATATATTTAAGCTGATTCTCAATATCATTAAGATTGTAAAAGCAGTCGGCTAATTTGCTGCAGGCACTGATATTATCTTCAACCCAGCCTTGTTTTGTTTCCAGGAATTTCTGATAATATTCAATAGCCCGGTCAAACAGCCTGTGATCCAGTAATTCATTGGCAAAGTAATATAAATCCCGTGGAGAAAATTTCTCTCCTTTTTGCAATCTGAGTTCGTAGATCTTAAGATTACGGTCAGCATCGTGGCTTAGTGGCTGGTGGGTTACGGCTATCTCAGAATTGAAGCTTCTGTCATATACCTCGAGATATTCATGAACAGCACCAACCCAGCGAAAGTTTCGCTCGCGTTTGACAAGACGGTTTCGCCGGCGTTGAAAAGCAACTTTTCCATATTGATCAAAACCCAGATTATAAAGCATACTGACAACAGTAATTTCGCGACTAAGCGTTGTTTTTAAATTCAAAAAAAGTTCCCGGTCTGCCGCCAAAAAAACATCGTCAGCGTCCAACCATAAGATGTATTCCTGAGTAGCCTGGCTGAAGGCATAATTGCGGGCTGCCGCAAAATCATGGATCCACTCAAAATCATAGATTTTATCGGTGAATTTACTGACGATTTCTTTTGTTTTATCGGTTGAGCCTGTATCTACAATTATGATTTCATCGGCAATACCTTCTGCTGAAAGTAGGCAACGCTCAATGGTTGCTTCTTCGTTTTTAACAATCATGCATAGGCTGATGGTAATTGGCAGTTGCGCATTTTTATCAGATTCAGTCATAGCCTTACCCCCTGAACTCTATATACATAATAGTATATTCAATGAAGTTTGTACTTGTGAAAAGAGCAGGGAATAGGGCATGCTGCTTTAAAGATGTGGTATTAATTAAATCTCCTATTCTTGCTATAAATACAGAGGATTGCTATAGGCAATCCTCTGATATTAGCGGATACCAACTTATATTTTAAGCGACCCGTTCAACGGATAAGACTGCACCTGAACCCGCAGCGGGAAAAGTGAAATCACCTGCTACACTAGAGCTCATTTGAACCGACAATTGGTTTCCTGCAGTAAGAACATAATAGTCAATCAGACTAAAGGTAATGGGCTCTCCGCCAAGCACCTCCATTGACTGTGACGTAACTGTTTGTGGAACGCCATCAATGCCAAAGCTAATGGTAACGGTTCCAGCATCACTAAAGGCGCCAAGGGCACTGATATCAATACGATAGGTTCCATCTTCCGTGATCGTAATGTTATTCGCTGTTGTAAAATCAAGACCATCCGAGGCAGTACTCTGATTGGGCATCGGCACTTCAACGGCTGTAGCCGTCAATGCAAGAGTTCCTACTGATGAGGTCAAAGCCCCAAAAGCACTGATTATACCTCCAGTATCACCAGTAGGTCCTGTATCACCAGTAGGTCCTGTATCGCCGGTAGGCCCAGTGTCACCAGTAGGCCCGGTATCACCAGTAGGTCCGGTGTCACCAGTAGGCCCAGTGTCACCAGTAGGCCCAGTGTCACCAGTAGGCCCAGTGTCACCAGTAGGCCCAGTGTCACCAGTAGGTCCGGTGTCACCAGTAGGTCCAGTATCACCAGTAGGTCCGGTGTCACCAGTAGGCCCAGTGTCACCAGTAGGCCCGGTGTCACCAGTAGGTCCGGTGTCACCAGTAGGCCCAGTGTCACCAGTAGGTCCGGTGTCACCAGTAGGTCCAGTGTCACCAGTAGGTCCGGTGTCACCAGTAGGCCCAGTGTCACCAGTAGGTCCGGTGTCACCAGTAGGCCCAGTGTCACCAGTAGGTCCGGTGTCACCAGTAGGCCCGGTGTCACCAGTAGGCCCAGTGTCACCAGTAGGCCCTGTATCGCCGGTAGGTCCAGTATCACCAGTAGGTCCTGTATCGCCGGTAGGTCCGGTATCACCGGTAGGCCCAGTGTCGCCAGTAGGCCCAGTGTCGCCAGTAGGTCCAGTGTCGCCAGTAGCCCCGGTATCGCCGGTAGGTCCGGTATCGCCGGTAGGTCCAGTGTCGCCAGTAGCCCCGGTATCACCGGTAGGCCCAGTATCACCAGTAGGCCCAGTGTCACCAGTAGGTCCGGTGTCACCAGTAGGCCCGGTATCACCGGTAGGTCCAGTGTCACCGGTAGGCCCAGTATCACCAGTAGGACCAGTATCACCGGTAGGTCCAGTATCGCCGGTAGGTCCGGTATCACCGGTAGGTCCAGTGTCGCCAGTAGCCCCGGTATCGCCGGTAGGTCCGGTATCGCCGGTAGGTCCAGTGTCGCCAGTAGCCCCGGTATCACCGGTAGGCCCAGTATCACCAGTAGGCCCAGTGTCACCAGTAGGTCCGGTGTCACCAGTAGGCCCGGTATCACCGGTAGGTCCAGTGTCACCGGTAGGCCCAGTATCACCAGTAGGCCCAGTGTCACCGGTAGCCCCAGTGTCGCCAGTAGGACCAGTATCACCGGTAGGTCCAGTATCGCCAGTAGGACCAGTGTCGCCAGTAGGACCTGTGTCACCGGTAGCCCCAGTGTCGCCAGTAGGTCCAGTGTCACCAGTAGGTCCGGTGTCACCAGTAGGTCCAGTGTCACCAGTAGGTCCAGTATCGCCGGTAGGTCCAGTATCGCCGGTAGCCCCTGTGTCGCCAGTAGGCCCTGTGTCGCCAGTAGGTCCGGTATCACCAGTAGGTCCAGTGTCACCGGTAGGTCCTGTATCGCCGGTAGGTCCGGTATCACCGGTAGGTCCAGTATCACCGGTAGGCCCAGTGTCACCAGTAGGTCCAGTGTCGCCGGTAGCTCCAGTGTCGCCAGTAGGCCCAGTATCGCCGGTAGCTCCAGTATC
>NZ_BMBX01000047.1:0-8468 GCF_014634905.1 Sporomusa sp. GT1
CATTAATTACTTTATACGCAGCACAAAATCGTGATATATTGGCGATTTCACAGGAAAAGAGGGTGTCGCAAAACGCTTTATCAGAAAAGCGTACTGCAGCCCTCTTTTTTTGTATGAGTATGCAGAATATAGGTAGGCAACTCCCAAAAAATAGAAGCGTTAAGTGGTTTGTAGGCATAACAAACTAGAGGAAGTCTCTTCCCCGAAAGACATATCTGGATAGAGTCGTCAGGAAGCTTTAGGAATATGCAAATACGTTCCACAACGTCCACTTTGGATTTTGTTGTGGAGTTTGTTTAGGTTGTATCCCATGCACAATAGCAGAAATTCGGTCTTTACCTTCACGCTGCCTCTCATCAGAAAGCGCCGGAAGCCCATATCTTGCTTGAGTACTCCAAAGGCTCCCTCTACTTGAATAGACCGGTTGATGCGCAGCAGAATTCCTTCTTCGCTTTGAATGCGCGTCTGCATTTCTTGACGCTGCCGCAGAAAGGTTTTGGATACATACAGGTTCTTGCTCCGCTCTTCAAGCGGCGTCTTGCTTTTCCCCTTAATGCACCGGGCTTTATGCGGGCAGCCTGTGCACTCGGTACAGGTGTAGACTGTTGTCACGATAGCATAGCCCGCCTTAGAACGGGTCTTTTTCTCATACGCCGCCTGGATGGGGTGACCCCTGTGGCAACGGTAACTATCGCTACTCTCATCGTATGGCATATTTTCCCGCCGGCCAATGTCGCTCTTGTATTTGCGGGTTTTGGCCTTGTCGTGATTGGCCGGTTTAATAAACGCCGTCAGGTCGTTTTTTTCGCACCAGGTGTAGTTTTCCTCACTCTCAAAGCCTGCGTCTGCCACAGGCTTGGTATAGCCCAGTCCCTGAAGTGTTGTTAGCATCTCAATTAAGGTTTGGCTGTCGCTTCGTTCCTGAGAAATCATGGCGGATACGATATATTCGGCATCTACCGCCAAGGTGGCATTGTAGCCGGGTTTTAACTGCCCGTTCTTCATGTGGTCTTCTTTCATCCGCAAGAAGGTGGCGTCCCGGTCGGTTTTTGAAAAGCTGTTTCGTTCTCCGAAGCTGTGGTTGTAGTCGTCATATTTTTTCTGTCGGGTCAGATATTGTTCCACTGTTTCCACCGCCCTTTGTAGCGTGCTCTTACGCTGACCCTTACCGTGGACAAAGACGATCCTTTGCTGTGCTTGCAACACTTTGAGCCGTTTGCGCAGTTTTTTCAGGTCTTTGGCCTTTATCGTCTGGCCGGCGTGAAAGCGCAGTCCCAACTTTGCTGCCAGTACCGGCAGTTCTGCTTTCATTTTGGCCTGCATCTTTTGTGCATTGCTTTGCGTTGATTTCTTCCAGACAAAGCTGTAGCGATTGGCATTGGCCTCTAGCTTTGTGCCATCGATAAATGCGCTTGACAATGACAATTCACCTGCAACAGCCAACTGCTCAACAAGCTGAGCGAACAGATCGTCGAGTACTTCAGTCAGTCGTTCACTGCGAAACCGGGCAATGGTCGCATGATCGGGTGCTTTTTCCCGGGCCAACAAATACATGAAGTTGACATCCCGCCGACAGGCCTGTTCTATCTTTCGACTGGAATAGATGCCGTTCATGTAGCCATATACTAGGATTTTGAATAGACGTTTCGGTGATCTCTCGATTCTACCCATCCGGGAGTACGCGGCCACTAATTTGCTGTAATCCATCCTCTCCAATACCGCGCTGAGTAGGCGCACCGAGTCGTCTGCCGGGATCATTTCTCCGATGTCCATCGGCAAAACCAGTTGATATATATTTCCGTCTGATGTATAATTTGTTTGTAATTTTTCGGTTCTCACAAACTGATTTTACAACAAAAAAATGGCTCCCGACTACTGTCGGTTGCCATTTTTTTGTTGTAAAAGGGGTTGCTTACTGCGACAGCCCCTATATTTATGGTGTAATGCAACGTAGAAAAGCTTATCAGGTGTGTGAGAATAATTTACACGGGATGGTTAAAAACACATCATTATTAACCTTAAACCCATGTTTCACGTAATAACTTGATATTGTTTCTGTTGTTTGGACTAACCATTCCGAGTTTGGGAAATGCTCAATGCAGCGTTTTACCAATTCTTTGCCGATTCCCTTGTTTTGAAATTCTGGTAAAACCAACAGATCATAAATTATAGACCTAAACATTTTATCACTCAATACCCGCACTGCCCCAATTAAACGCTCATTTTCCCATGCTGAAATTACAAGCGTTGAATTAATGAACGGGATATTATAATTTCTTATCATATCTGAAGTCTCTGAGCCATTTGACCAACCTACAGACATAAATAATTTATGTAATTGTTCAGATGGTAAATCTTTTTTCGTGTCATTATAAATAATATCCATACTTTTCTATCCTTCTGATAATATAAATTTCTACACTTCACATTATCCCGAACAAGTTATCTACATCATAGCATGATAATATAAGTAGGGAAAGTGAGAGCGTGAGTCCTAATGAACAGAATCGAGCATTCAAAGCTGTTAATTGATCGGATTGTATATGATCGGGAGGATAAAGTAATACGCAGGATGAAGAAAAAAGAATGTAGTGCAATGCGGCAATTATCATGGGGTTACAGGAATATTGAAAAGTGTAATAGGTATAGAATGAAACAAAATGGGACAGTGAACCTGTCCCCGTGTCCCTTCTCAGTTTTACTCAGCTATAGGATTCGGGTTATCTCTACAAAAGGCATTCAATCAGGCTAAGGCAGCGCTTATGTTAGAAGGAATTACTGAAGAAGGAACACCAGAACTTTATATAAAAGAAGGCTTGGATGCTGATGAAATATTTATTGTTAGACCGTAGTTAATGTTAAAAAACAATAATTATTTTTGATATTTATTATCAAGATATACGAGTTAAATTCACTTAACTCGGCGGCAAAACAGCTTAGAAAATTTGATAAACCGGTTAAACCTAAAATCATAGATGCTCTTGAAAAATAGCTCAAAATCCGTTTGCAGGAGAGTGGTTAAAAGGCGATTTATTGGAATTATATTCGTATCATTTAAACGCAATTAGTGTCGAATACCGGATAGCTTATTAAATCAAAGAGCAGGAAGTAGTAGTAATTATGCAGATCGGAACACGGGAGAACTTCTATAATGAGTTGAAGAAAAGAATAAAGTAAGTAACATACCAGTTGGTGATTAAGGTTTTAGATTGAAGAAAAATTATTGTACCAACGATTGCCTCATGTTTTTTTACGCTCTTTGGCATGGTATGGAGTAATACTGAGATACCGACAAGCCTGATAAATACTAGTTTTAAGGGATCGGGTAGTGACATGTTCTGGTACAATTTAATGGCATATACTAGAACAAGAGAATACCTGCGAAGCCAGTAAAATCAAGGTGTTCCACTTTTTACATAACAATGGTGTCATGTACATTAAAGCAATTTTGTTTAATCTGGTAGAGTTCACTCTTTTACAACATAACAATTCGAGAAAAAGATAAATGCAGCCTCCTGCACCCTTAAAGGAGGCACTTATCTTGAACGATACCAGTAGAATAATGAAAACCCTGCTATATTTTGTATGGATATGGCAGGATTTTCGTCATTCTATGGTAAATATTATAATATTATTATTGGGTAAGAAATGTTAAATTTATAATATTGCAGGGAGGACATTCAATTGGAAGAAAAGCGCATGATTGTTGCAAATTTTAATGTAGTCTTTGGAACAAAAGAGGAACCATTACTTAAATATTTTGATACTATTATGCTACCTGCATTAAAAAGTGAATTTATTAGAAAAAAAGGCGATAGTGAGTATGTTTTTCTAAATATTTCTGTTACTGAAGTTGACAAAGATGATTTCGTATTGACAGGAATTATAGTTAGGGAAACTGCAATTGAAATTAAATCCAAATTTGCTAACGGAAATCTTATTAGTACAGATGAATTACATCCAACTGCGCCATATTCTTTATTTGTTATATTTTTAAAAAACCATCGAATGGTATTAGTTAAAAATCAAAAAGGCAGTCCTGATTTAAGAAGTTTTTCAGCGACAGTTAAATATTTCTTTAAAACATTTATTCGAAGTGAAAACGCAAAACGAAAAAAGTTAAAGATGGAACTTTTGCCATATCCAACAATTAACATTGTTGGAATTCCTATAAAAAGTTCCATTGAAGAAGCTCTTAGAAAGGTAGCAAAAATTAACAAATTAAGACTTAGATTTTATCCTCTAAATGGAGATCTTGATTTTTCTGGTTTGTTTGAAGGAATGACTACGGATTTACGAAAAACAGTAGGAAGTAAAACTGGGTTTATTGATTTAAACACACCGACATCAACTGATGGTATTATTAAAGTACTTACTGCAGCTCAAGGAACCGTTAATCCGATTTTTTCAGTTACATATCCCGACAAAAAGACAGGGACAATAAAAAATAAAGAAATATCCGAAAGTATGAATGTTGCAATTGAAACAACAAATAGTATACCAGAAGTGATTCAAGATATAGTAAATAAATCAAAAGGATTAGAAAGCATTACAAGCATAACTGAGTCTAATCAAAAAATTTATAATGAGCATTTACCACTAATAAAAGATAATATAAAATAACTATTAGTGTGTAAAAATAAGTAAGTTGGTGAATAAATGAGGCCAGAAATAGATTTGAAAAATATAGAAAATTTGTTTTCAAAACGTTCATCAACACAAATTTTTAAAAGTGCTTTTAAGGAGATATTACCATGTAAGGGTACATGGTTTTCTTTTACGCTAATTATAGTTTTAATTGGGGTTCCATCCTGCGTAATTGGTTTTTCAGATAAAACGATTGAATTTTTCATTGCTTCGGTGGAAATCTTGAATAATATTATATTAGCTCTTTTTGCAGTTGTTTTTACCGGTTACGCTTTTTTCCAAGCGCTAATAAATAAAGAATTTCTTGTTAGACTATTATCTAATACAAATGGTAAAAAAAGTAAATTACAAGAAAGTAATGAATACTTCGCAAACGTGATGATGCTAGATGTTTTTGCTATAATTTCCAATGCATTTTTACTTATTACATTTAAAAGTATCCCAAATGAATTTTGTTTATTTAGCGAGAATTGGATTAATAATATTTTAGCTATATTATTAATTTGGATTTATTTTTCATTAATGTTTTTAATCATATGGGAAATGAAAAGTTTCGTTTATAATGCATTTCAATTATTTAATGCACATGCAGGAGCAAAAGCAATAACCTTACTTAAAGATGAAAAGGAAGAATAAAAAATGGATTATAAAATTCAAAAAGCTATTTTGCACATAATGGGTAATAATGGTATACCACCAGTTTATTCTCAAAAAGAATTAGACTTAACGGAAGCAACGGTTTCTGATTTTATTGTTATGCATGTAAAAAAAATATATTATGACGATTCTAGTAAGAAAGGAATATTTAACAGAAATGCATTTATATTATCTGAGTTGAATAATTTACAGACATCCTTTACAGATACTAGTATTGTTATTGCAGATCATTTATATAATATAATGAAAACTCATTGTGAAATACCAAGTGCAGATTTATTAATTGTATTAATGCTAATTGATGAAATACCATATATTGCAATAATTAAATTTAATTATAAAGAAGGATACACCCATTATGTTGATTATGATGAGGATGGAACTAATAATAAAATAATTGTACATAAAGTTCTTTTTGCTTCGGAGGGTCAAAAGAATGATGAAGGTGTATTAGTAAATTTAAACGATTATTCTCTTTTTTTAGTGGAAAAACCTTATAGAATAGATGGAGAACATAAATTTTATTTTTCTGAAATGTTTTTGGAGTGCAAAACAGATTTGTCACGAAAAGAAAGTGTGAAAGTTATTAGTGAAGTTGCTCGGGATATTACAAAGCAATACTATAATGATAATTTTCAAAAAATTTCAGATGTAAAATCAGCGATTTATGATAATATCGAAATAGAGGGAAGCATAAATATTGATACTATAGCAGAAACCTGCTTTGAGGATAACCATGCAGTTCAAGAGGAATATATTCAGAAATTAAGACAAGCAGGTGTTGCAAATACTATTGAATTTTCAGGAGATTCGCCTGAAAGGAAATTTAGTAAACAAAAGATAAAAACTGATAACGGAATTGAGATAACTATGCCTGTAGATGTTTATAAGAATAAAGATGCTGTAGAATTTAATAATAATGCAGATGGAACAATATCTATTATTTTAAAAAATATTAATCGAATTACTAGTAAATGATAATGACTTATGTTTACAAAAGTCAACCCATTTTGGCGGTGTATTTTACTTCGCATAAAAAATTGTCGTCTAGGAGTCTGTCTGGTGGAAACGGTAAGCGTATTTAACCGTTTCATAAAATTTAGTTTTGTAGATGAGCATCAATGATGTCAAAAGCAACTCGCTTAGCTTTACTTAATGAGTTAATTTTCCAAGTCTGTTTTCCATTGAAAATTATTCCATATTCATCTTTCTTAAATTTACTTGACATAATAGTGATGTAGTAGCCTTTAAATTTTAATGTATAATTACCATTTGGACGTAAAGTCCACTTTTTTTTCATAAATGTGGCTAACCGACTATATTTATTACGAAGAGCTTTTTCACGCAATCGAGGATTGGCATAGTCTTCTTCCATCTTTTCGGCACAGCTACATCCGACTCGTAATTGTCCATCAAATTCAGGATGTTCCATAATATGAACATATCTAATACCTTCATGATTGCACATTTCGCAATTCTCATAATAATCTTTGCGTTCATCTGCATCCAAATCCTCTAAATCAGCACCTAGGTCTTCCATGAAAATGCAAGTCCAGCCTTTGTGTGGAATGCCTGATTTATCCCAAAGAGCCATAAAAATCATTCCCCTCGTAATGATTTTCCTATGTATAGGGTTTCAAAAAATTATTTACTTTAGTAAATGGGAAAATAAAATCGTCAAACTAACTTTTTATTTCTATCACCATTCTCAATCTTAACTTAAATCGTCCTTATTTATTGTTGCCTCCTGAGAAGAAATCGAAATAAGGAATAATATTGGGAGATTATATTTTCATAATTATACCATATTGAAACTGGTTTCTCCATTCGTTGTCTTTTTTACGAAAAAGAAGATTGTTCGTTTAATGGCAAGACACGGAAACTAACAGCGATATCTCAACTTATGTGAGATATCGCTGTTAGTTATTTTCTTCAGTTGGCATGAAAAACTTGATTACATCAACATCTAAGCCATCCGCGATAGCAAATAGAACATCAAGAGAAAAAGCCTTGGTAGAATTAGGAGCTTCTATCTTCGATAAATAGCTTTTACTAATACCAATTTTATCTGCTAATTCATTTGCCAAATCAATTTGGCGAAATAAAAGAAGGATCAATACCTTGTACATGTTATTTTTCTGGACTTCAATTAGTAAATATTTATGCGCAAAATGATACTTTTTCAGAAATTTATGATGTCCTTACAAATATTACATCAATGGTTCAAATAATTGCTCAACAATATAAATTAATATCATATATTGGTCCTTTAAGAGAAGCCCCAGCAAGAAAATACATATTTGATAATGAAATAGTGGATATCGGTATTAGAGGAGAGAATGCGCCGTATATTTTTGCTACTGAAGATTATTTAACAAAACGTGCCAATATAATTTATGAATCAGATAAACTTGATATTAGGAGAATGGATCGCTCTTTTAGAGAGCAAGTAGTTATGTGGTTGAAGTATTTGGGTATCCAGAATTTGAGACTTGGAAACAATGATGAGATAATCAGTTTGCATATTGATAATGATAATATTGCTGACGTTGGTTTTGGGGTAAGCCAGGCATTGCCGATAATAATCGAAGGAGTAAGACTGAATAAAGATTCTATGTTAATTCTTGAACAACCTGAAATTCATTTACATCCCAAGATGCAAATGAGAATCGCTGACTTTTTTATTGTTATGGCGTTGTCTGGCAAACAATTAATAATTGAAACTCATAGTGATCATATGATAAATAGGATTGTCAGAAGGATCATGGAAGATGAACGAAATAATTTATCAAATTTAATTAATATATATTTTGTTAGCCAGCAGGATCGAGAATCAATGATTGAGAAGATTAAAATTGATAAAATTAAAGGTATTATTTCGTGGCCAGAAGATTTTTTTGATCAATATGCTACAGAAACTGAAAGTATTATTCAAGTTGGATTTGAAAATTTAATAAAAAAGAATACAAAAGATAGATGATTAATGGAGACTATAATGAAAATAGTTTTGGAACCCAATCTCTATATATTAAATTCGGATAACATTGGAAATGAAGAAGCGGAAATGAGACATTATTTATACTTTAATAAAGTATTAAGTTTTATTGATTTATACAAAATTTCACCAATTATTTGTACGGATTTATTCCACGCTGAAATTAAAA
>NZ_BMBX01000048.1:0-7989 GCF_014634905.1 Sporomusa sp. GT1
CTATATTTTAACATATTTGTAATTTCATATAATTTTTAAATGCACTTTTCACACAGTCTGACAGGTCCCTTGTCCCATTCCTGCATAAATTTAATATTTATGTTTAAAAGTTAATAAGAAATTTAACGGGGTTGCGTAATAATTCGTTCCCGTATGGTTTACAATATCGTTTCTATCCAACAGATTGTCTACAGTCAAAGAAGCTTCATTGTTTTCATCCATTTTGTAAGTAGTGCTCAAGCTAGTCAGTAAATATGGTTTTATTGCCCAGGAGTGTTGATTAGAGGGTGTGCCGACACGTTCTGTTAAATATGTCCCGCTCAAGCTTGTGCTCCATTTATCTTTTTGATAAGTTACTCCTCCGGTCAACTGCAAGCGTCCATATTTTCTGTCCCAATAATTTTTGGTACTATTATTACCTTCAGCTTTTACTTTAGGATCTCCATAATTAATTCCCCAATTATACGACCAGCCATTCTCCCCGCTTATATCACAAGTTAACTCAACACCAGTGTTTTTAAAATCTTCATTTTTATATTTTGTTATTCCTGTGTCCTTATTCCATGTTGCACTAATATTATCTTTAATATCAATATGATATACTGCAGCCTTCCAACTATGGCCGCCGTCTACTTTTTTCCAGCCAATTTCATAATTGATACCGGTTTGTGGTTTTAATTCCGGTGCCGGCAACAGATCATATGTACTGCCGTACATTTGGCTAAAGGTAGGTAAAATAAACGACTGACTGACACTGGCATATATATTATCCTTTTCGCCCAGTTTATGAATAAATTGTCCGGAAGCGCTAAAATTGCTGTAATCTGCATCCTTCTCAGCACCGGCAGTCCAGGTTTCGCGGGCACTTAAAATAAAAGTATTTACATCATTGAGCTTTTGTTCCCATTGCCCATAAACACCAAAAACCTTTCTTTCCTGCTCCATCCTAGCCTTAGTAGTGTATTTAACCTGGTTAAAATATTCATTCTTATAATTAAATCCGAAAATAGCATTGGCCCTGTCATTGATCTGCCAATGTTTCTGGGCGTCAATCCCATAAGTCCTGTCCTTTTGATCGGTTTTATCACGGACGTAATTTAGAGTTCCGTCACTCTTGTAATATTCAAACCCTCTTGTAGTCGGCTTATTGTGATTATAATACAGACTGGCTTTTACATTTTCATCACTATATCTAAGCTGCGCTATATTATACTTGTTTTTATAGGTTTTATCATTTTGTAAATCGCCTGCTTGCGCATCCTTTAGTTTTCTCCAGTTATCGCCAAACCAGGTCTGATAGCCATTTTCATTGTCCATATAATTATACGAAAGCGATAACTTATCATTAAAATTATATTCTACTGATACACTGTCTTTATCAGAACCCTTAAAGGTAGTCGTTCTGCCCCCGGCAGTACCCTCAGTGGCTGAAATTTTATCCAGTTTGCCCCACCTTGTCTTACTGTAGCTCAGATTCAATTTCCCCATATTAAAGGTTGCATTGTGATTTCGCTGTCCATAATTGCCAAAACCTGTCGATACCGTATTCTCAAATTGCTTTTTCATAATAATATTGATAACGCCGCCCATGGCTTCACTGCCATACAAAACCGCGCCGCCGCTTTTCACAATTTCCACCCGTTCAACATTTTCCACCGGAATGGAATCCAAATAGTAGCTGCCGGACATATTAATCGGGACTCCATTTACTAATACCAACGTACCATTACTTACGCCGCGGATAATAATTGGATTGGACATAGTAGAATAGGGATTTCCATTAGGTCCAAAAGTAGTATAGGCAATACCGGAGATTTTTTGCAAAGCCATTTGTATATTCTCAGCACCGGTATTTTTCAAATCTTGATTCGTCAAAATGGTAGTAGATGCGGGAACCTCAACATCAGGTTTTTCAGAACGGGTAGCCGTTACAATTATCGAGTCAAGGGTAAAATCCTCCACTGCACCGGCAGCCAAAGCTGCCGGCCCTCCCCCACAGCATAAGCCGGTAATGATGGCCGTGACTAACATACGCTTTTTCAGAACGCTTTTCTTTTTCATCCTCATTCTTCCTTTCATAATAAAATAAAAAACTCCCGGCCATAACAGCCGGGAGGATTCTACAGCAACAGCCAAATAAAAACTCCTGGTCTAGAACCAGGAGCAAATTCAGCAAGACAACAAAACTCACCTGGAATATATTCCAAATAAGCTAATGTAACTGTAATCTCCTCCCCATCACTCGTGGGTAAAACGGCGATCTTTAGACAGGCAGTTCTCCTGGCTCTGGATCATAGCTCTCCCAAACCTTCCCAGGACTCTCATCCCAGTGGTATTTTGGTTTGCTCCCCATTACAGTGGCGGGACCGCGCCGGTCTTGCACCGGACTTCCCTATTAAGCCCTTTACAGGGCACCTGTCTAGCAATATTCAATTCACATCATAGAAAAACACTTAACTCAATATACAACTTCACTTCACCATTTTAGCAAACATTATCAAAAATCGTCGTTTTTAGAAGATATATGTCAAAATTTACTCTGGATTATAAGGGTAAACTATATACCGGTCATATAGTCAAGTCTTTTTTCCCAGGCCTGACCACTTTTACCATCCCGTTTTCCAAATGGTAACATTGCCGGTAGCATCCCATTAGCAGCTGTGAGCCACGTAGTTAACCAGATCTCCGCTCCTTTCAGCGTATTCCTTCAAACCATATAAATAAAAACTAACCTTTCTTGACACAAACCCAATTCATCATTAATAATGAGGATAAAAGAAGTTTTTATGTTCAACCATTGTTTTATGCACCTGGATTCCTATATGTAATAAGCGTAGGAGAATACGACATATGACAATTAACAAAGAAAACTATATTACCGCCGGTGAATTGGCCTCTCTCTATGCTATTCCCAAGCAAACCTTGCTTTATTACGACAAACACGGACTATTAGTTCCAGCCTATGTCAGCGAAAACGGCTATCGCTATTACTCGGTTTCTCAATATCTCTTGCTGGAAATTATTCTAAATATGAGGAAATTGAATATTTCCATTCAGGGCATAAAGAATTATCTGCAAAACCGCAATGTTGATAATTTCGAACAGATATTACTGGCGAAAGAAAAAGAATGCAATAAAATTATAGAAGATACACTAAACATCAAAAAGAGTTTACATTTATCTTTACAAACAATAGAAAAAATACGCAAAACCCGGTTCAATCAAATTCAAGTAAACTTTCAGAAAGAAAAAATTCTATTTGTCAGTGAAACTTTAACCGAAACCATGTCTTTGCGGGAACGGTTCAGGCTTCTGTCCAAACATAATCAGACTGCCTTCTCCAAAAAACACTTCAAGGAATTTACTACCGGCTGGATCATAGATAAAGATGATTTTTTTGCAGAAAAATTCAATAAAACAATACAATATTTTACGCCGGTTTCTCATTCCATTCCTAAGAAACACTGCTTTGTCCGTCCGGAGGGATTATATCTCACCATACGCTTCCAAGGAACTTATTACCAACAAGTAGCTTCCGTATATAAGGAAATCCTCGATTTTGTGCAGCGCAATGCCTTGCAGATTGTCAGTAATGTATATGTTTTCCCGCTGAAAAACCACTGGCTTACTACCGATACAAAAACATATATCAATCAAATCTCTTTTCAGGTGGAGTACACCACCTGCTAAAACAAAAGGCGGAATTGGGCTCAGTTTCTTTAACTAAGCTCAATTCCGCCTTTTCCATCATTTAGGGTATACTCAGGCATTTCGTGCTCCCTGAACTGGATCATCATTGCCTAAGCCTTCCCGGACTCATAGCTTTCATAGCCTGGCGTAAGCTTACCACCAGTTAATCCACTTTGTGATGACATTTTCCTGCCGTATTTCCCGAGAGAATATTCCGGTATATTTCATGAGCTTCTTCAGAAGTTTTGCCGTTTTCTAACGCCTTCCGGGCATGAATCACTGCGGTACGGTATTTTTTGTGTGCTTCATCTTGAGAAATATTTTCGATATTTTTAGAGTCGAAATTCATTACTTTGCGAAAAACCTCATGAATTTCTTCCGAAGTTTTCCCGGCTTCTCGCGCCAGTTGAACATGCTTTAGTGCACTTTCATAACGATGCTTGGCATGCGGTTCATTAGGAATTTGATACTCAGGATGCTTTCTTTCCGTACTCATTATTTTCACCTCCTTAAAATATAGCTTTTCTGTCTACTTTACTCTATATAGCGGTCATATAGTCAAGCTATTCTTCAAAAGTCGTTGTTTCACAACAAATACATAAACACAGTCTCCATATCTCACATGATATAGTTGAAGTGGGACAAGGGACCTGTCCCCTTGTCCCACTAATGGCTTTATCTCGCTTTACCGGCTGCAGGCAGGCGTTTATACAGCCAATGACACAGAACACCTCCGGCAAGGCCGGTAACCAGCTGTGGCCAGCTCATTGCCGTCTTGAGAAAAAAAGCCTGTCCGGCAGGCAGGGAAATAAAGCTGAAAATCCAGGCGGCAGAAAAATATAAGGCGGCCATTCGTCCAACAGACGCCAGCAGTACCGCCAGCCACAAATGGTGTCTCCGGCCGGCTTCATACAGCAGGATATACACAATATTAGTGACAGCCACCGGCAGAATAAAGACCGGCAAAGGCAAGGCCTGCTGAAAATAGGCGATAACCGGCGCCAGGCAGGCAATAATGAACCCGGCCCTCAGCCCGGCGGTCATGGCGGCCAGCAATAGGCAGGCATTAACCGCGCTGCCGATGACAAACATGGATACAAAGGGCGGCACTGGCACCAGCAGCCGCAGCGACTGCAGCAGAATCATAAGTGCCAGCAGCAAGGCCCCCCGGACAATCGTATGCCGCTCCATTTCCCGCCGGCCGGTCACAGGGTAAACCTGACATTCATATGGACAAAGGTACCCGGCAGTGAAAGCTCCTCATCCTGATGATTGAAAAGGTTGTCCACCCCCACCGCTATAGTTTGGTGTTCGTTAATTTTTTTTGTAACATTCATATTCCAAACAGCAAACGATTTATTTACCCCGCTGCCCGAGCTTTGCTGAAACAAATAATCCCGGTAAGCATCCACCCAGATGCTGGCACTCAAGTCCGGCTCCGGCCGATAGGAAAAGCGGGAGGATACCTTGTGACGCGCCCGGTTGAATAACCGGGTGCCGGTCAGATCATTGCCGGCGTCCAGATAAGTATAGTTTCCCGACCAGCTCAGCCTGTCAGTGAGCGGACAAGTGATTTCGCCTTCCAGCCCGCGCAGGCTGGCCCTGCCGATATTCTGATACTCAATATGGGCGGCGCTGACCCACGCCTCGTCAATCATATCCCTGACCTTGCTGGAAAAGAAGGTCAGCTTGCCGGTTGCCTGGCTCCAGTCCCGTTCAACAGCCAAATCGTAGAAAGTAGAGCTTTCCGGCTTCAGGTCGTTGTTGCCGGCAAGCTTGACCAGCGCGCCGTTGCGGACTACATTTAAATCCAGAAACAATTGATTCGGGGAAGGGACACGGTAGCCTTTGCCGGTATTTGCTTTAATACGCCAGCCAGGCTCCGGCCTGTAGGTTAAGCCCAGCTTGGGGCTCACCTTATCCGCGAACCGGTCGCTGCCGTCATAGCGGGCGGCTGTCGTCACAGACAGCTTGGGAGCCATATCCCACTCATCCTGCACATACAGCGCCGAATAATCGGTTTTTACCTCCGAGCCCTGATAGGTTTTGCCATGAAAGGTTTTGGTGAAAGTACCCCGGCCTGTCCGGATACCGGTCCCGCGGTACAGCTCCGGCCGGAACTCACCGCCAATGGTCAGGCGGTGGTCAGGTCCCGCCGCTTTGCTGACCCTGGCCTCGATTCCCGCTATCCGGTAATAGCCGTAAACCGAATTCAAATACAGGCCGTTGCCGCGGTTAACTGTATCATTGTACTTATCCCAGATAGTCTGGTAGGCGTTAACAAACAACTCGCCGTTTGTCAGCGTTTTTTTGTAGCTGACGCCGTAATATGTGCGGTTGTTGTCATCCCGGACTGCTGTGGCCAGAGTCCCCATCAACGATTGCATCGAAGCGTATTCCTCCTGTTTTTCCTCCATGTACGAGGCACTCAGGGAAATCAACTCCCCGTCACGGGGAAAATAATCCACCCGGCCGGCAATGTTCTTACGCTCGCCAAAGGGCAAAAAGCTAGTTCCGTCACTTTTAAGCGACTGAGCAGTATCTGTATAATTGCCGGCAAGAAAAACACTCAGCTTATGCTGCCGGCCCGAATCATAGGAAAATGCATAGCGTTCCTGCCGGTCGCCCTTATCTGTCCACAATCCCTGATCCAGATCAAAATTCCAAGCTTGCTGCGTCGATGCTTCGGTGATGATATTGACAACACCCCCGAGGGCGTCGGCGCCATAAAGCGAGGTAACCGGCCCTCTGACAATCTCAATCCGTTCCACATTATCCAGTGAAATCCGGTCCAGCTCATAATTGGCATCCGGCTCAGCCGGAATTCTCCTGCCGTCCATCAGGATCATAGAATAGCGGGAATCAAAGCCGCGTATGGACAACGCCGCCCGTCCGTTAGCCCGCATAATGCCCACACCGGCTGCCGAACCGATGATATCCCGCAGCGTGCGGGCATTTTGATCCTTAATCTCCTCTTGGGTGATAACAGCAACATCAGCCGAAACCTCCCGTACCGCTACCGGTGTTTTAGTGGCCGTAACCACCATTTCCTCCAGAACAAAAGCCGGGACCTCCCCAGTCTCTCCACTGGTAGCGGCAAAGGCCTGCGCCGCAATCAGCCATGTAGCCAGCAGCGCCGGAATAATCTTGCGTTCCTTAATCAATACAATCCCTCCAAACCTGTCTTGTGTCATTACCCGTCATTTAGGCAAAATGATACAGCTCGCCGACCAACCCGGAGATCACCCCCGCCTGCGCTTGCTGGCTCATTTTTGTCAGACCGGCGGCAGCCAGCGCGGCGTCAATACTCTGCCGGCTCTGCAGCAGATTCAGCCCGTCCAGATGGCTGGACAGCCAGTTGACGATCGACTCCTTGGGAGTAAGGAAATCCGCGCTGACCTGGTGGCTGACCAGATACAAATAACCATGAGGCTTTAGCGCCCGCGCAATCCGGGCGGCCATTCCCGGCAAATCGGCGCTGGCAAAATCCAGAACACCGGAAGCAATAATCAGGTCGTAGCCTGTCCCGATGTCATCTGTCGTAAAATCCCCGCGCCAAACCGCTAAGCGGTCCGCCAGCCCCCGCTCCTTGACAAACTGTTCCGGGATGTCGGCAACCAGGGGATGCTCAAAAATTACCCCCGATGCCTGCGGGAAATGTGCGGCGCACTCTATCGCCATCATGCCGGAACCGCCGCCCAGATCCAGCAGCTGCAAGGCGCTATCCGGCAAAAATACGCCCCGGATGGCCTGCAAAAACGATTGCACCCGTCCGGTATATATTTCTGTGGCCGACAACCTGGCCAGCTCCCGGAAATTATAAACCCTGCCGCCCTGATTATGCTGCTGAGTACCGGCGTCAGGCCCCATACGCACCTGCTCTGCCACCCGGTGCAGACTGGTCATTTCATTCCAAAAAACCAGATATTCGCCCAGATAAAAGGAACTGTTCCTGTTTAGAAACGCCTCGGCCACCGGGGTATTCTGAAAATACTCCCCGTTCTTTTTGAGCAGGCCGATTGCCGCCAGACTGTTTAAAAACAAAGCGAGATTGCGGGCATCATATCCGGTCTGCGCGGCGACCACACCGGCTTCCGCTTCTTCCTGCAAATACGAAAAGACGTCAAGTTCTATACCGGCAAATAACAACTGAGCCTCCTTGAACTGCTGCGTCATCCGGTAGAGCATCCCCGGATTCTGACCTGGATTTTTCATACATATAACCTCCCTTAATAAACTCTCGATATCTTTGATTTACTCGATATCTCACAGCATTTTACTTTGAATATGTCGAACCCA
>NZ_BMBX01000049.1:0-6520 GCF_014634905.1 Sporomusa sp. GT1
GCCTTACACCCTGTATTCTAACAGGAGGTACTTTTTTGTTCAAAACTCTTTTTTGTTCGTTACAGGAATGCTCCTTATATACAAGCTGGGTAATAATCCCTACAGTAAAAAAGGGCAAGACCGCCCCGGCCACTATGGCCAGCGTCAACACTGCGGCATGTTCGTAAAACATAGCTCCCCAGTCCATTAAGCCAACAGCTATCGGTATAAAGAAAAACAACATATGTTTAAGTAAAAAATCAGCAGCCTCTTGAATATAACTAAGTTTAATAATTCCACACAAAAGCAGCAGAAATAACAGCACCATCCCAAATACGGTACCGGGGATAGGCAAACCGGTAATGACGGTAATTTGATTGCCAAGCCAGTAAATAATCCATAACAACATAACTTGTCCAGTCATTTGCAGTAGTTTCAACATCATATCCTCCTACTTTCGTCATGGTGATTGCTTTTACATTCCTACTATAGTAGCGTATATGACGCCGGGTAATTCTGTCAACTGATTTGATCACACCGCCATAAAGAAAACACGGCTTGCACCAGGCTTTGGCAATGGTGAGCTGTTGGAGTAAAAAAAATGCACCTGCCCGCCCAGGTGCATTTTTTCAGCAGCTAATTTGTTCGATTACAGTAAATATGGACACTAACCGGTTATCTTTGCGGGAAATTCAGATTTTCCAAAAAGCGTTGCTGAAATCCTGGCTGCGCTGCCAGTTCTACATAGCCGGTTTTGGCAGCAATCGCAATACAGCGCTCTTTTCTTTCCAGTGATAACAAGGCTTGCACAGCACCTGTCCCGGCAGCATTCCCGGCAGAGAAAACCTGTTCTTGCCTGATTCCCGGCAGCAGGCCAATTGCCAAAGCACTGTCAATATCAATATAGTTGCCAAAAGCACCTGCCAGGTATACCTTTAGTTCACGGTCCGCGTCCACCCTATCGAATAAAAATTGAATACCTGTGCATATAGATGATTTCACCAGTTGAATCTGGCGTACATCGGCCTGAGTAATCGAAATGTCGGTACCGGTAGCGCTGTCTTCCCCGTTAACCAGCACGAACTCCCATTGTCCATCCTGATTTTTCAGGCGCTGCCGCAGCTGTGCCGGTAAGGTTTCCATCACCGCTTTGTCAAACCGCCCGCCGGCATTTATTATCCTGTGCTTTACCAGTTCGGCAACGGCCTTGACAATCCCTGAGCCGCAGATTCCGGCAGGCCTGCCATGGCCAATGGCTTGGATTACAACCTCATCCCCGTTAATGACCACATCGGTAATCGCTCCCTCTGCCGCCCGCATGCCGTCCCGGATATGAGCACCTTCAAAAGCCGGACCGGCAGCAGTGGAGCAGGCGTACAGGCTCCTGCCGTCCCCGATAACCATCTCGCCGTTGGTGCCCAAATCCACCAGCAGCAGGGGAGCTGCCGCTCTATCCTGGTCAACAGCCACAATGGCAGCCGTGGTATCGGAGCCGATAAAGCTGGCAATACCGGGCAATACGATAATTTTTCCCTGGGGATTTATCGCCAGTTCTATCTCCTGCGGGCTGAGCGGCGCTATATATTTGAACAGCGCCGCATAAGGCTTGCGTACCAAGGTTGACGGTGAAATCTCCAATACCAAATGTGCCATGGTGGCATTCCCGGCAATGGCTACCGCGTAAATATCCTGTGACACAATGTTAGCCGCCGCGCATAAATCGGCAACAATCTGATTCAGGCAATGCCGGATAAGCTGGGACAGGCGCTCCAGCCCGCCTTCCAGCTCGTGTGTGGCCTGAATCCGGGAAATAACATCCGCACCCATTGAGGCTTGGGGGTTATTTCTTGAAGACACGGCAACCACCTTGCGGGCACTAACATCCACCAGCATACCTACAACCGTGGTGGTGCCGATGTCAAAGGCCACGCCATAGAGCCGGCCGGCTGTATCACCGGCTTCAATGGCGATAACCTGCCTGTCAAGCAAAGTAAGAGTAATGCACGCAGGCTTCTCTGCCGCCACCTGGTCTAACCTGCGCAGCAGGTCCGGAGTTGCAAAGAACATATCGCCACTGCCGTCGCCGAAGCCGCCTGTCCGGGCAGCCAGCGCCTGCGCAAGCATTTCCTGCAAGGAATAATGCTGTTCTACCGTAGGATATACGGGAGTGAGCACCACCTTACTAATCAGCGGGCTGCCCTCTTCCACAAAGATTTCGGCAGTCTGGCCTTTTTGACTGGCCCCGGCCTGCTTCAGGCGGATAGTGATGTCAGTTTGCGGATAAATCCGGCAGGCCAGGTAGCTATTCTCGCCGTCAGGCTCGACAGGCGACCTGTCTTTACCGGCCACCTGACCGCCGGTCACTTGCAGTTTGCACTTTCCGCACGTGCCTCTGCCACCACAGTTAGCTTCTACAAATACGCCGCCGGCGATGAGTGACTGCAAAACAGTCTGGTCCGGGCTGCAGGCCAGAACCCGGTCGCTGCCTTCCACCAACAGCTTATACCTTGTATCTGTGTTCATTGGATCAGCCTTCTTTCGGTCAGTATAATAGAAACCAAAAAAGAAGAACTGTTATATGATTGTTCTTCTTTCTGGTGAAATGTATGTAGCGTGCCTGTCTAAGACAGGCATCGGAACAGCTTTTAGTTGGCAAGCCCGTATCCAATCGCATTCTTGCGGAAAACAGCCAGTGAATCTTCCACCACTGTTTCAATCGTCTTGTCATCATGCCCAAAAACCAAGACATTGATATCCAAATCAATACCATCCCGTGAATCATCTGCCCCAGCAGGCCAGCGGGAAGAAGTTTTGCTATCCACCCGGTCCATTCTTGTCAGTGACAAAAATAAAAATTCTTCCTCTGTCAGCTTTGCCAGTACTTTAATATGCCCCATAATAACCCCTTTGTGGGCTAAAGGCCTGCCGATATCCTGAATCAGGCAATTGGCAAGCTTTTCAATAACCGGCCTGGCAACCGGCCTGGCAAAGACAATATTGTACTTTTTACTGAACACCACCGCATCATCCAGCTTATTCAAAACGAATGACCTCCTCGATTACCGCCGTCGCCAGCCTGTCTGCCGCACTGGTAATCATAACCGGCGCACCACCGGCAATTTCCCTGATGTCCTCCATAACTTCCCGCTCATCGGCACCGGCAAGATCGGCTTTGTTAACAAGCACAAGATCGGCTTTCTCCACCTGCCCGGTAACCAGCGGCCCGATCATTTCCTTCAGTTCCAGCCAGCGTCCCATATCAGCAATGGTTATTGTTTTGAAACCGGTATAAAAGTTGCAATATTCATGAATCAGTTTGGCAATATTACCCGGAATGGCTAAACCGGTCATCTCAATGATCAGCCAGTCGGGGCGGATGGTTTCTTTTATCTCTCTGACGGCAGTTACGAGATCACTGGTTATCTGGCAGCATACGCACCCGCCAAACAGCGGTTTTACTTGCAAGCCGCTATCATTCAAAAGCTGATCATCAATCCCCGCTTCGCCAATTTCATTTTCAATAATTGCCACCGTTTCCTGCTTGTTTACCGTAATATATTTGGCAATTTGCAGTATGGTAGTTGTTTTGCCAGAGCCCAGGAAACCGCCAAAAAGCAAAATACGCATCATATCCCTCCCCTGATTGCTTGCATTGCAAGCAGCCTGCACGATTAAAATAAGTATACCATATTTATATTTATGGAAATTCCACTGAGAAAAATTCTTTGTAACTGCACTTAGCAGGAATCCGGATTGCCATACAACCCGGATTCCTGCTAAAGAAACATTTTCACTGTCGGGATGTAACCGGCGCTGCCGTCTCCATGTTATCATTTTCCACCGGGACTTTGCGTTCACTCAGCCAGCCAATTTCCTGCGCAATGGTTAACATCCTGTCAATAATCTGGCGTACCTCTTCAGCTCCGCACGTTTCCTGCCCATTCTGACCGTCAGGCAGGATCTTCTGCTTATCGGCGCTGCCCGCATTACCGGTATTTCCTGATTCAGCTTTGCCGGCGGCAGCCTTGGGCTTGCCGGCTTGTGCTTCATATTTCATAGCAGTGATCCCCCCTTATATCAGTTTAGTTAGTAAAACCCGCACATGCCTAAGGATACTGCAGTATTAGTTAGCGCCGGAAGCCTGTTTCGACATTTCCACAGCATCATAGGCATTTTTACAATATCCGTCGGCCGCACACCATTTGGCAACATTGGGATCAACAGGACCGCCGCCAACCAAAACAGTGGCACTTGTGCCGGTGGCTTTTACCGCCGCCACAGTTTCTTTCATCACATCAAATGCAGTTGTCAGCAGGCAGAACATGCCGACTACATCAGGTTTATGGGTTTTTACCGCCTCAACAAAGGTCTCGATCGGAGCATCGACACCGATATCCACTACTTTGAATCCATTGCAGCTAAGAATTGTTGATACAATATTTTTACCGATGTCATGTATATCATCTTTTACTGTTCCCAGGATGACGGTACCAATTGCCTTTTGATCGCCGCCTTCCGCAAGGGCCGAACCCAAAAGCGCCGCCGCATTGGAGAATACTTCGGCAGACATAATCAATTCGGACAGGTAATACTCATTGGCTTCATAAAGCTTGCCGACTCCTTCCATGCCTTCCTGCAGCTGGCCGAGGATTTCAACCGCCGGCACACCGTCGGCAAGCTGCGCCTTCACTGCCTCAATTACCAAATCTTCTTCCAGCTCGGTTACCGCTTTTACCAAATCAACTTTTGCCATTTTACATTCCCCCATATTCTTAATTTTTCCCACAAAGTTCATGCAAGTAAGTTCACCGGACTGCAATTATTCGTACAGACCCTTTCTATGGGCTTTCAAATATTTGCTGCAGTATCTGTCATTGCCAAGCAGCGCCTGGGAGGCATATACCACACCCATCATGGCTTTATCGGTCGGGTTCAGGATATAGCCGTCCATCCCTACCGTCATGGTTTGTACCACAAATAGCCGGTTGAGAACCGCCCGGTTAGGCAGGCCATAGGAAATATTGCTCAGGCCACAGGTGAGATGTACGGCAGGGTATTTTTTCTTGATGGCGTAAATGGCATCCAATACCGATTTTCCATATTTATCATTGGTACTTAATGGTTTAATCAGGGGATCCAGATAGATATCATCCTGCGCAATTCCTTCTTTTGCCATATCGTCGACCAGCTTGCTGGCAATCCGCAAACGGTCTTCGGCCGTTTCCGGCATACCGGCATCCTCAATACAAAGAGCCACTATCTTGGCATTGAATTCTTTTACCAGCGGAATCACCGCCTGATAACGCTTTTCTTCCGCTGTTGTGGAATTGATCATGCGTTTGCCGTTAGCCGTTTTCGCCAGCAGCAACCCGGCCCGCAGCGCATTTTCGTCAGGGCTGTCAATACAAAGCGGCAGGTCGGTAACTTCCTGAATGGTATTTACCAGCCACTCCATGCATTCAATTTCCTGCCCAACCATGGTACCGCAGTTTACATCCAGATAATTGGCGCCTGCAGCCTCTTGCTGTCTGGCAACCTCTTGTATATATGCGGCATTCCTTGTTTCAACAGCTTCACGAATGGCTTTACGGCTGGTGTTAATAAGTTCTCCGATAATTAACATATGAACTGTTCCTCCAATTCGGTATGTTGTATATACATCTATATGTATAGTAACTCGCTTCTGCTATTTTGTCAACACTATTTTCTTATATTTCAAATAAATCATATTTGCCGCAAAAGCGGAACAAATCACACCATACAAGCACTTACTGTCCAGTATTCTGAGCCAATAAAAACTTACAGCAGGGTGTTAGTAAGAGCGCCGGTTAAACGCCGGCGGCAAAACATTACTAACACCCTGCTGTAAAAAAATCTTTATTTAATTTCATATCGGATTAAACAAGATAAGTCCTACATATGAGACGGTGTTTTTCCCATTATAGTACGGAATCCCGCAGGCTTTTTCCAATTGAATAACGTCAATTCCGTAGGCCTCCACCGAGGCAAAGGCCTCTTCCGGAAACCGGCAGGGCTCGTTGTCCAAATAGGAGCATTTGGCGCAAAATTCACAGGCACCGGCATTCAAAGGCAGAATGTCCCGGAGGTTGTGCTTGTTCCTCACAGCAGCCAGAATGTCTCTGAACACCTTGTCATGATTTTTCTTAGCCGCCATCATGCCTTGCCAGTCAAATGAACTTTTCATTTGATGCACGGTCTGAAACAACAGTCCGTTCGCATACCGGCAAGCCCGGGCTTTTAATTCGGCAAAAGCTCCGACAGCCGGCGGACAAACCCAGTTGGTATTGTATTTCCTGCATACATTTTGTTCACAGGCTTGCCGGAATTCCTCGACAAATTTGATATTTGCCACTTCTGCAATGGCAGCATGATCGGCCTTAGCCGCCAACGCCGCCTGCACTAACGCCTCATAAACAGTCTCCATACACTTTCCCCTTTGCGTTTGGGACAAGGGGACAGCAGACTGTGTGAAATATCCTCTCACGCCCTCTAATAAAGTAGCTTAAAATACAAAATGCTA
>NZ_BMBX01000050.1:0-6263 GCF_014634905.1 Sporomusa sp. GT1
AAAGACGAGTCTTAAATATGTGAAATGCTATGTAAAACTGAGAATTAAAGAGATTCTTTAAGATTATTGAAGGAGGAGTAGTTTTGTTTAGACATGAAAAGCAGCTATTGCAAGAAGTCAAAGTTGAAAGAGCTAATCCTACTTATGCTGCTATGTTAACAGAGCAGTTGGGTGGCCCTCAGGGAGAAATGAAAGCAGCTCTGCAATATATGGCCCAAAGCTTCCGCATTAAAGATCCTGCAATTAAAGATTTATTTATGGATATAGCCTCTGAAGAATTAAGTCACATGGAAATGGTAGCTACTACTATTAATTTGTTGAACGGACATGACCTAAATGCCATGGGTGTAGATGCCGGACAAATTGAAAGCCATGTATTAACTGGCCTTAATCCCTCACTGACTAACGCTTCCGGTTATTTATGGACTGCTGCTTATGTTAATGTAACAGGTGATCTAGCAGCAGATTTACTTTCAAATATAGCCGCCGAGCAGCGTGCTAAAGTCGTTTATGAATATCTTCATAGACAGATTGCAGACAAATATGTTAGGGAAACAATAGATTTTCTTCTCAATAGGGAAGAAGCCCATAATACCTTATTCCGGCAAGCATTTAACCGAATTCAAGACACAGGCTCTACGCAAAATTGGGGAGTAGATGAAAACGCCCGCCTGTACTTTGATCTTTCTACTCCCGGGAAGTATTTCGATGTAAATAATCCACAGCCCCCCTCATTCCAAACTCCTGATACCGGTATGAAACAATAGGTAAAGCAAGCCCCATCAATCTCTTGATAAACGTTTCTGATGAGCCCTAATTCAATTGAATTAGGGCTCATTATATTTAATAAATAAAGCCGCCTACTTGGTAGACGGCTATCAGGGCGGTAACCTTCATTATCAATGCTGTGGATGCATGACCACTTTAAGACAATTATCAATTCGGCGTCCGAACTTTTCATACCCGGTCATCGCATCATCTAAAGATAACTGGTGTGTAATTATGTCATCAGCGCGAAGTTGGCCTTGCTGAATTAATTGCAGCAAATGATGAGTATAGTTTTGTACTAAAGCTTGCCCACAATTAATTGTAATCCCTTTTGCAAAAATATCACCTATGGGAAACCCATCTGCCTTGGCACCATATACTCCGGCCAAACCAAGACTGCCACCGTGGCGTAATGCCTTTACTTCCCAATTAATTGCAGATACAGAAGCAACTGCCGGTTGATCTTCTGGACGTGTACCAGGTAATGGTGGAATCCCAATTCTTTTCATGCCCACCATGGCAGCAACCACTGAATCGGTTGGTTCTGCTTCAAAACCAACAGCATCAATTGCTACATCCACACCACGACCGTCTGTTAATTCTCGAATGACTTCTCCGGGATCATCATGATCACGAAAGTTTATGGTTTAAACTCCCGGGTTTAATTTACGTGCATATTCAAGACGATATGGAACTTGATCCACTGCATAAACACGCCGCGCTCCTTTGAAAATTGCACACCGCTGAGCAAGGATACCAACCGGCCCGCAACCAAATACAGCTACCGAATCCCCGGGTTTTACTCCTGCAACATCGACTATCCAATATGCTGTAGGTAATATATCGGTAACAAACAGGGCTTGTTCATCGGTTAAATCATCTGGCACTAACATTGGACTAACATCGGCATAGGGAACACGCACAAACTCAGCTTGCCCTCCTTGGAAATTTCCATATGCGCCTCCATGTCCAAATGCCGCAGCCAATTCGCCGTTTTCATTTGACCTCTCGCAATGACTCCACAATTTAGCATTACACATGATGCACTCGCCACAGGCAATAGGGAATGGAACCAAAACTCTATCGCCCCTTTTCCACCGTTTCACATCTTTTCCTACTTCTTCGACAACCCCCATGAACTCGTGACCCGGAATGACGCCATCATGTAACATAGGTTGGAGACCGTGATATATGTGTAAGTCCGACCCGCAGATCGCAGTGGAGGTTACACGCACAAGTATTTCCCGTGAATCTTGTAGTTCAGGATCTGGTACATCTTCCAGTGTAAGACTATACGGCTTGTGATATACAACTGCTTTCATGCTTTCATTCACTCCCAATTGCTTAAGGTTTCTCTGGCTATTATTCACCTAGCGCTCAGGGACAATACAATTATTCTAACCAACATACTACTAGATTGTCATCCAAACCTAAAACATTGTCACGACCGGGATTAGCCGCATATACTTTATATTTAGCAAATTTACTGAATTATATCTTCTTTGAAATATATTATAAAATTAATTCAGCCTAAAGGATTGATTGTCCTGGTCTACTATACCTACCTTTACTTCACAGGAAAATATACGGTGTAGCTGTTCTGCTAATTCATCTCTTGCTGCAATGATACTCTTATAGTTCTGATCTTGAAAGCCGTCAATTGGAAAGAAAACATTCCTCGTTTTATCAGTAACTTTACCGTGTTCACTTTGCCGCCAAATCCATCGTCTTGTTTTAACTACTTCTCCGGCAGAGTAAATGCATTCGCCCGGAGTCAGTAATTCTGTCTCCGCCGAACCAAACGGTACAAAAGTATCCCCGTTTTTGGACATCCTTAGTTGAATATCCCCATTTGCCGCATCCAAATCATGAGCCCCCAACGGTACCAAATATTTGAGTGATATCGCATTTCCCAGGTCGACCAACGGGTTTATCTTGGGAAAAGAACCACTTTTAATAATTCTGGAACCCATGGCTTCAATAGAACTCATATATTTATTGGGATTAATGCCAAGCCTGGTAAAAGCTTCCCGGTATGGTGATAATTCTAATGCCTCTTTTATCTTTCCCGTCTGAAACTTACTTTTAATGAAATCTACACTGTCGCTCAACAACTGTTCAACTTCATAATTAACCCCTTGATTGTTCAACCCTTTTGCAACAACAATACCGAAACAAACTGTATTTAATTTTTCATACACTTCTTTTGCTACTATAAAATCCATATTTCAGATCCCCTCTCTCTCAACAATTCAGGAGTTTATTTATAACCATTGCGTTAATCCTTAAAAACAGTATCGTGTACATATACCGGTATTTGAATCTCTGTAAGATGTAATTCCTTATTATTAGATATATAGTCGTCAATTATGATACGCTCAATAGAATCTCCATTGACCTCGTAGCCGTGGCTATTGATAAATTGCAGCAACCGCTCATAGTACGCAGGAGCTATGTCATGATTGCCACGAAAAAATATACAGGCATACATACCTCTATTAAGATATTTGGCAGACTCGGATGCTATCATCGCTTCGTCCTGTAGTATAAATACCGAACTATATTCATCAAATTTTTTATTCAGTAAATTATTCAGAGACACAGTGAATCCTACTTTACCAATAAATAGAGATGGAATTCCACTAAGTTGCCGCTGTAGTTTGCTTAGGACAAGCTCCCATTCCGCTTCCGAACTGACCGGCTCGTCTATACTAACGATATTTCGCCGGGGAATATAGCGCAGTATTGGTTGTTCCAGCTCGTCTACATGTAATGCTTTCTCTATTTCATCAATCCGGCTGGAAAACTGGGAACAAATTAGCTGTAGCTCTAATATAGTTTTTTCTGTAATTGCCCGTTGCTTTTTTAGCAGATCTAAAAAATGTTGAGCATCCCTTGACGCTAAATGCTTTTGTATTTGCTTAAGCGGAAGTCCCAGAAATTTCAAATACTTGATAATGTTCAACTGTTCAAACTGCTCTGTTGAATAATACCTGTATCCGGTTCCTTTATCTACGAAAATAGGCTTGAATAACCCAATCTTATCATAATAACGTAAAGTTCTAATAGGCACATTATGAATTTTTGACATATCACCAATTGCATACATATTCTTCATTCTGTCACCAACACAAAAATAAATTGACTTATCCTTTTTAGATAAAATATAAACCCTCCAGTACCTAGAGAGTCAAATGTTTTTGAGAAATGTCTGTTTTCTACCCTTTAAATTACACGGAGAAATTCTGTATTGCGCTGATAAATGCCTGTGTAGCGTTCGATAAATAACGATTTTTGTTCCAGGCAAGCCCTGCTGTAACGGATAGTGAATTGGCCAAAGGAAGGCTGGCAACATTAGAATGTTTTCTGGCAATAGGTTCAAGTAAAAAGGTAATCCCAACTCCCTGCTCGACTAAACCTATTATTGTTTCTATCTGGCTGGACGAAACAACTATACGAGGCGAGAACTGGTTCTTCGTACATTCTTCAACAACAAGTTGATGGGAAAAGGTATCTTCTTTAAATAAAAGAAATTGCTCGCCCCTAAGTTCTTGTAGTGGAATGCGTGAGAGTTGGGTAAGGGGATGACCTATAGGTAAGCAGACAAATACTTCACTTGTCGTAATAGATATCGTATCTAACTGAGACGACAAATTCGAAATAATTATAATGCCAATATCAAGCTCTCCTTTTTCGAGCATGCCGGCAATAGTCAGAGACCCTTCTTCAATAACGGTAATATACAAATAAGGGTGTTCTTTTTGAAATTTGCTAAATATATAAGGAAATAACATTGCTCCCAGCATAGGCGGTATTCCTATACGCAGATTCTCCCGGTGAAAGCTGCCGTAATCTTTCATCTCCAGAACGGAATTCTCTACTCTGGTCAGAATGTCTCCCACTCGCTTAAAAAAAACGCAACCTGCAGAAGTCACTTTAATTTTCTTCTGGCTGCGGTCTAATAGTTGTACTCCCAGCTCTTCTTCCAGCTTCTGAATTGCAATTGACATTGCAGGCTGGGCAATGTGAGCTTGTTCGGCTGCGTTCGTTATACTACCTAATTGGCAAACCAGTTGGAAATATTTTAACTGCCGAAGTTCCATGTCTAATAAATCCCCTTATCTATATATAGAATATATGAAATTATTGATATTTAATATTTTTTTTTAATGTTAATAATGATTATACTACAACTACATCCATTTATAAATAAACAAAGGGGCGGATTTTATGAAAGACAGCGGATTAAAATCTATACACAGGAGCGAACGTACATCGCTTACTGTTGGGCAAAACAACTCTGGCAGCTTAACCCAGAAAAAGTATCAGGCGGCTTTGAATGCAGCGCAAGAAATTATACACAGAGATATGCCGCAGCCTGGTATACAGGACAGTTTAAACTGCGGCAAACTGCGTAAATTAATTCGCTATATTCAAACCGGCAGTTGCTGCATATTGTTATGGGGATGTTACACACAGCAATTTTTAAACATGTAATGAGCATTCCCACTAACAATACAATTCATTACTGAAAATGTACAATTTTACCATCTATTTGTACTGTACCGTTGGTTGCACCGGCAGATTAAAGAAAATACGCTGATGTCCTTGGGTGACATTTTGAGTTATATTTATTTAGGTTTTAGGAAAGATATAAAATATCCTGAATAAATTACAAGGAGGAATTCACGTGCGCCAACTAACTCCCGTAGAAGTATTGTCGTTAGCAAAACTTCTAGAGATGGAAACCAACGCTCTAACGGTAGCTCAAGCTAGTTTGATGGCAATATCTGATGAGCAGCTAAAAACCATGACACAGGCGGGGATTGCAGCAACGCAGGCCAGGGTTGCAGGGTTACAACAATTCGTGGTGGAAAACAAAATTACAGCCGGATATGGACTTGAAAACCAAACTCAAGTAAGTGGGGAGGTACAGTAATGGCTTCACTGATAGGATCAATTTTTTCCGGAAGCACGGGTGAATCTGCTGATAAAATTATTGCCTATAACTCTACATACGGTGCAGCCGCCACGGCACAAGCCTATTTTTCGGCAGCCTTAACAGCAACTACCCCTGAGGCTCGTGCTTTTTTGGCAGGATATTGTTCCCAAAGCCTGACAGGACATGAGGGAATCATGAACTATATGATTCAGAAGAAATGGGTAAATCCATATGACCAGCCAGAAAACCAACTTTCAACAGTTGTACAAGAGTCCTTGTCCTCTTTTAAAGCTCATTAAGAAGATTGTTACCTTTACCATGTACAACTTATTGCCGCTTCACCTTTAGGTGGGCGGCAATTTAATTGAGTATTAATGCAGAATAATTTGTATTCAAACTGCGTTTATATTTGACCCCTGCATAACTGTGCATGAATTGTCGGATAGGCCGATTTGTTTTCTGCTATTCTATTGATGTAAGGAGCATTCCTGTAACGAACAAAAAAGAGTTTTGAACAAAAAAGTACCTCCTGTTAGAATACAGGGTGTAAGGC
>NZ_BMBX01000051.1:0-6130 GCF_014634905.1 Sporomusa sp. GT1
ATTTGCCTAGCATTTTGTATTTTAAGCTACTTTATTAGAGGGCGTGAGAGGATATTTCACACAGTCTGCTGTCCCCTCGTCCCATGTCCCCTCGTCCCAAAAGAGGCAGGCGCGTTTTCGCGGCCTGCCTCTTTTGGTATTTTCGTTGAAAGTATGGCTTCCTGGTGTTTCAGTTCTGTTGAAATGATTTTGCCGGCGATACTAATTGAAAGTCGAATAAGGAAGCGGCTTCTTTTGACAACAGGAATTCAGCGATTTCTTCTTTAAGGATGGAAAGTCTTACTGCATCGGCAGGGGTTAAGGTGCCGTCATGGGTTTTATAGGCCAGGGTAATGAATTCTGGCGGTAACAGACCATGCTTTAAGCTCAGGACCAGTTTTTTTTCGCCATAATCGATTTCAAAGTAATATTTGCCGCCCAGGCCGTCGGCGGCATCGGGAGCATCCTTGGCAAACGCGGCAGGAGGATCAACAAGCAGGGTTCCCCGGGATTTCGCCCGGGTAACCAGTTCCAGGCCGTCGATAATGCCAGGCCCGTGAACTCCCAGCAGGATAACGAATTTTTCCCGGGATGGCGTTTCATCAGGTGAGAGCAGGCAGCAGGCCAGTTCCATCAGCTTAAAAGCCATAGCTACTCCGCCGATAAATTCCCGGCCATGATAGTTAACCATGTCTTGAAAAGAAATTGTGAGCACATCATTACGGTCTTTAATCATTAACCTATGCGGCATCTTATCACTCCTTCTATGCTTGCAGGTTATTATTTTTTTGCTATAGTTTCCAGATAAAATCAGACAAATGCAGGCTTTTATCAAAATACTGAAAGGTCGCTTCCACATTACGGGCCTGCTCTGGTGCAATGTGATGGCAGGCTTCGGTAACCAGGTTATCCGGATAAACACCTACCCCGGTACCGTTGTCACAGCCGGCGGCGCAGTTATAAACCTCCAGCAGTGTGGGCAGGCGATCGCCGGCCGCCAAGGCCGACTGGTAATCATCCAGAAAACTATATACTGATCCGGTACCGCTGAGCTTACGGTAATGCCCCTGGGGGAATTGTGCGGACAAACATTCGGAAATTCCTCCATAGGCATTAAGGGTCTGGCCGCCGCCTTCCCGGGAATCGCTGAAATTCACCGGTTCATAGTTGCTTACATCAATACCCGCATGCAATAAGTATTGCTTTAAATGGCCAATGGTTATGTTATAATCCACGCCGGTATGGTTTGGACGATTTTGCCGCAGTTCTGAACGCTTAGCAATACAGGGTGATAAAAACGCCAGCTTTTCCGGCACATTGCGGTATTTTTTCAGATAGATTCCTGAACAGATAAGCGGGCTATATACAGGCATCAGGTGTTTTTTTAGCGCCGGTGCGTGTTTCATAATATAACTGGTAACAGCAGCGCAGGGGGATGAGATAAACGGCGTGTTCTCCTTGCGGCGCAATACTTTCAGATAGGCCCAGAGAGTAATATCTGCCCGCAGCAATACATTGTAAAAGGACACAACCCCTAATGTTTTGAGAAAGCCGAAAACCTGGCGGTAATCAGGAAAATGTCGTTGCACTGCAGGGGCGACTAATAAGGAAATCGGGGTTCCTGCAATTAAGTCCTGGAGAAAACGCTGGATATCATCCTGATATTCAACAACCTTGCCGGGACAGCTTTGCAAGCAGGCGCCGCAGGTGATGCAAGCCTGAGCGGCAATGGATTGTATTGAGCAATCGCCGGCAGCAGAGCAGCGGCTGTAGAGTGGGCAAGCAGTCAGGCAGGTCTGACAGCTATGGCAATGCTCCTGTGACACGACGATTTCGGTGCCGGTTATTGTGCGGTTTGCCGCTTGATATTGTGCCGCCTTGCCAGTAACACAAAACATAAAATACCTCCTGTGACACCGGTTATCAACTGAGGCCAGCTCAGCATCATGGTTATAATTGCTGCCAGGTTATCAGGTATATTGACTGCCAGCATGAGCCAGGATACCGAAAAATAAAGGCCGGCCATCTTTGCTATTGCGGCTGCTGCAACCGCAAACCAGCGATTGGTTGTAAAAAACAAGGTGTAAGCGGCTATATAGACAATATTGGCGGCAGCTACCGGCAGGATTAATACCGGGAGCGGCAATGCCTGCTGGAAATAAGCGATAACAGGCGCGATAACTGCGAGCAGTATGGCCGCCCGCCAGCCGGCTGTTTCGACGGCAGCCAGCAGGCAGGCGTTAACAGCACTGCCAATGACAAACATGGATACAAACGCAGGTATTGGCATAAGCAGTCTGAGTGACTGTAACAGGAACATCAGCGCCAGCAGTAACGATGCTCTGGTCATTTTTTGGTACATAGTTGCCTCCTCTCTGTGCTGTAGTTCCGGGTTTAACCGGAACAAAGGTTAAAACTTCATAAGAAGTTTGCTGTGGATGTACATGCCCTGTAAAGAGAGATCATCATCCTTTTTATTGAGCAGGTTTTCAATACCCACAGACAGAGTGTTGTTTTTATCCAGCGATTTTTCCACATTTAGATTCCAGATGGAGTAGGATTTATTTTTTTCTACATTGGAACCGGCATCATGCAAATAATCGGCATACATTTCGCACCACAGATTGGCTCTGACGGTTTTTTGATCATTGTAAGACAGGCGGGAGGCCAGTTTGTGTTTGGCGCGGTTGAGCAGCCGGGTATTGGTCACATCATTGGTTGCATCCAGGTTGGTGTAATTGACCGACCAGGAGAAGGTATCTGATAAGGGGTATTTCAGTTCGGCTTCCACCCCCTGCAGCGTTGCCTTGCTTATGTTTTCATATTGTATTCTGGTTGTGCTTACCCAAGATTCCTCAATCATGTTGTCAAGCTTATTGGAAAAATAGGTAAGTTTTCCTGTTGCCTTACCCCAATCCTTTTCCAATGACAGCTCATAAGAATCAGATTCCTCGGATTGCAAGTTGGCATTGCCGTCTAAGGTTACTACCTTGCCGTTACGGTTGACCTGAGAACTAATATACAATTGGTTGGGCGTGGGGCTGCGGAAACCCTTGGCAATATTCAGCTTAACCCTGGAATCAGAGCTGGCTTCATAGGTTAAGCCGAGTTTGGGGCTTAGATTGCTTTCAAATTTATTGCTGTCATCATAGCGCAAAGAGGTGACGGCCAGCAGCTTGGGTGAGATTTGCCATTGATCCTGTATGTATAGTGCGGAATAAGTAAGGTCGATGGAAGAACCCTCAAAGCTCTTGCCCTCATAATCAACATAAAAGATGCCTTCCCCTGTACGCACTCCTGTGCCACGGAATTTTTCCGGACGGTATTCGCCGCCGTAGGTCAGGACATGATCTGAACCGACATTGCGTGTCAGACGGGCTTCAAAGCCAGGCAGAGTGCGGTGAGAATCCCCGTAATTCATTAGTTGTGCATTAGCCAGGTTGTGTACATCAACCTTTTTATAGTAGTCAGATAAGTAAGCGCGCAAAAACACACTGCTATCGCTCTGCTGTTTCGTATAGCTTAGTGAATAATCATACCGTTCATTATCATCATGGATATTGGCTTTGATGGCTCCTTTGGCAGTTTGTTTGTAGGCAAGCTCGCGGGTATCTTCATTCATATAGGCCGCCGTGAGAGTCAGCGCTTCCTTATCTGTTAATTGATAATCTACGCGGGCGCTGATGTTTTTCCGGATGCCATAAGGGGAATAGGTTGTTCCGTCGCCTTTAAATGAAGCGTCATTTTCCAGGTGTGAGCCTGAAATAGTTACACCGGTTTTACCGTGGATGCCGGAATCATAAGTGAAATTATAGTTGTCCTTAGCGCCTTTATTGCCGGTGAAAGCCCCGTGCGCCAGGCTGAGGGTAAAGCCTGGCTCAACAGCCTGTCTGGTTATGATATTGACTACTCCGCCCATCGCGTCTGTGCCATAGAGGGAGTTGACCGGACCACGGACAATTTCAATACGTTCGACATTTTCCAGTGGTATTCGGTCAAGTTCATAATTCTGATCGATTTCTGATGAGAGGCGTCTGCCGTCAATGAGGATCATGGAAAATCGCGATTCAAAGCCGCGAATGGAAATGGCATCCCGGCCGGTTGAACGAATGATACTGATATCTGTGGCGGTGCTGATAACATCTTTCAGCGTTTGAGCACCGCGTGCCTGGATATCGGCTTTGCTGATTACCTCCACCGATGCCGGTACCAGCTTTTTGTCCATACCGGTTTTAGTGGCGGTAACGACGATTTCCGGCAGTGTAAATTCTTCGGGTGGCATTTCTTCCGCGTAAGTGTGAGTGGTGGAAAGGGTCAGCGCGATCAAGGCCAGCAGCGTTTTTTTCTTCACATTATCTCCCCCTGGTATATAATTTTAAATATATGATAATGAAAACCTTTATCAATTACCGATATGTGTATTATAATTGGATTAAGAGCTAATAGGTGTATCCCAGGTTACATATTTTGAAAATGGTGATTGAAATGGAATGTTTTATCCCTGTGGTAGCAAGCTGTCCGCTATTTAAAGATATTGACACAGCGAATATCCAAAACATTTTGCAGGGTACAGCCTACAAAATCGGTAATTATAAAAAAAATCAATACATATTTAGAATGGATCAACCGATAGCCTATATCGGGATTATTTTGCGGGGAAGTGTTGAAGTTCAAAAGAATTTTCAGTCCGGCAAGGTCGTAAGTTTAATTTGTAAAGAAAAAGGCGATTTGTTTGCCGAAGGCGCCATTTTTTCCAAAATGCCGGCATATCCCTGTCAGGTGATAGCACGCGCTAACACGGATGTTATGTTATTGCCTAAACAAGATGTTATAACTGCTTTATCAAAGCACAAAGCCTTATTGGCAAACTTTTTGACACTTATGTCGGAAAAACTGGTTATGCTGAACCAGAAGATTGAACTGTTGTCTTATTGCTCTATTCAAAGCAAAATTGCGTATTCCTTATTGCATTGTATTTCAACAGACTGGGCCAGTAATGTTATTGAGCTGCCTTACACGCAAAAGGCATGGGCCGAGCATCTGAACGTATCCCGTCCGTCCCTTTGCCGGGAACTAAGGAATTTGTCACGTGAGAAAATACTTCATATAGATAAGCGGGTAATCACCATTTTGCAGCGTGATGCATTTGAGCTGTTGCTCAGCGAATAAGAACAATCGGCTTCTCGTTCAGCCAGAACTGCTAATAGTACATGAAAACAATAGTTGAAACTATTCCTTGACGGTTTGATTGTTTTACTCTATAATAACTTCTGCACCCCAAAACGGGTTGTACAACTGAACTTGCCGGAGTGACGTAATTGGCAGACGTAGCAGACTCAAAATCTGCCGGGGGCAACCCCGTGTCGGTTCGAGTCCGACCTCCGGCACCATCTAAGCAGAGAGCCCAAGAAGGCGAACTGAGAAGTGAAGACTGATTGGTGCGAATCGCTTAGTTCTGAGCGGTAGCGAAGAACATCCTTAATATAATTTACATTTCGGGGCGTGGCTCAGTTTGGTAGAGTACCTGGCTTGGGACCAGGGGGTCGCAGGTTCGAATCCTGCCGCTCCGACCAATTTGCAATTTTACTATTGACAAATTGATTATAGGCTGTTAATATTATAATTCCTTGCTGGGGCTATAGCTCAGTTGGTTAGAGCGCTACGTTGACATCGTAGAGGTCTCGTGTTCGAGTCACGATAGCCCCACCAAATCCAATAAAATACAGTTGACATAGTATGATGACTGTGGTAACCTATAAAAGTCGCCTTGAGCGGCGCTAAGGATTGCGGTTCCCTGAAAACTGAACAATGTAAGTAATGCATCATAAAATGCCAGATGTGCAAGTGGTTAAAAACCACGTCAATTAATAACGGTGCGGAAGTAGCTCAGCGGTAGAGCATCGCCTTGCCAAGGCGAGGGTCGCGAGTTCGAATCTCGTTTTCCGCTCCAAAAAGTAAATGAGCCATTAAACGGCTTCATAATAAATTTTATGGAGAGTTTGATCCTGGCTCAGGACGAACGCTGGCGGCGTGCCTAACACATGCAAGTCGAACGGAGTATTTAGCAATAGATACTTAGTGGCGAACGGGTGAGTAACGCGTAGACAACCTGCCTCTAAACTGGGGACAACACCGCGAAAGTGGTGCTAAT
>NZ_BMBX01000052.1:0-5503 GCF_014634905.1 Sporomusa sp. GT1
TGGGTTCGACATATTCAAAGTAAAATGCTGTGAGATATCGAGTAAATCAAAGATATCGAGAGTTTATTAAGGGAGGTATTGGGGTTCTATGATGGTTAAAACTTCTTACCAGGAAAACTTGACAATAGTTGCAGACTTTGTTTATGATATACATACAAAAACATATGTTTCAGTTAGGGAGGAGCCTGTCACCAAGGGCTCCTTCTGTTCTTTTACCGGGACAACACTAAGGAGGAGCTTTTTCAGGCTCCTCCTTTAGTTATTGATTAAGAGGGGGTTGCTGTGTTGTTGCATTAGATCTAAAAATTGATAGCTGCCACAAGTCATGAAAAAGCAAAAAAATAAATAAGTCTTGTAAAACATGTCGGATTCATACTTGCAAAACTTATTATACGAGGAGAATGAAAATGGAATTTAATCAGTCGTCCATTGCTGTCGGTGTTTTTCTGGTGGCATATGCTCTAATCATTTCTGAAAAGATTCATCGTACGGTTGTAGCCTTAGCGGGAGCAGTGCTTGTTATCATGCTGGGTGTTTTGGGCCAGGAACAGGCCATCCATCATATTGATTTCAATACCCTGGGACTTTTAGTAGGGATGATGGTTATTGTGGCCATTACCAGTGAAACAGGGCTGTTTAGCTTTTTGGCTATTTGGGCGGCCAAGGCGGTGGATGGCAATCCACTGAGGTTGATGATTGTCTTATGCGTAATTACAGCTCTGGCTTCAGCCCTGTTGGATAATGTTACCACAGTACTGTTAATGGTTCCGGTTACGCTGAGTATCACCAAACAGCTTGATGTTAACCCCATACCTTATCTGATTTCGCAAATCATTGCTTCCAATGTTGGCGGCACGGCGACGTTGATTGGCGACCCGCCTAATATCATGATCGGCAGTGCGGTAAAAGAATTGGACTTTCTTGCTTTTGTTAATAATCTTGCCGGCATATCCATGATTATTCTTATTGTCAATGTTGTCATACTCGCACTGATTTATCGCAAGCAGCTTACGACTACGGCGGAACTGAGCGCAAGTATTAGGAGTCTTGATCCGCGGGAGCAAATTACGGACCCCAAATTGCTTAAAATTTGTTTAGGCGTAATGGCCCTTACGATCACTTTCTTCTTTTTGCATCAGCAGCTTCATCTGGAATCGGCGACGGTAGCTATGTTTGGTGCCGTCTTACTGATTCTTTTAGCAAAGAAAAATACTGACCACCAGCTGGAGAAAATTTTTCACAAGGTAGAGTGGGTAGCGCTGCTGTTTTTTGTCGGCCTGTTTATTTTGGTTGGCGGGCTTGTTGAAACAGGGGTCATCACCTTACTGGCCCAAAAATCAATGGAATTGACTGCCGGTAATCCGGTAACAACCGCGATGCTGATTCTTTGGCTAAGTGCCATTGCTTCGGCTTTTGTCGACAATATTCCCTTTGTAGCTACGATGATTCCGTTGATTAAAGATATGGGAGTTTTAGGGATTACCAACCTGGAACCGCTCTGGTGGAGCCTGGCTCTGGGAGCTTGTTTGGGCGGCAACGGGACGCTTGTTGGTGCCAGTGCCAATGTCATCGTAGCCGGACTGGCAGCCCAGGCGGGGCATCCCATATCTTTCGTCAGGTTTATGCTTATTGGCTTTCCGCTTACCATGCTGTCGGTATTTATCGCCAATATCTATATTTACCTGCGGTATCTCAGTTGATAGGCCGTTGTTTTGCTGATAAGGATATATTTTTTTTCTTGAAATAAGTGTGGTATTTTACTGCTAAACTGTAACGCATAATTTTTCTCAAGCGGAGCCGCTCCTGTTGTACGCACTGCTACTATCCCTGTAGTGCACAATAGGGGCGGCATCTTTTTAATTTTAACAGATTTTAACAGAATCTATTTGTAAGTTGTACGCACCACAACAAGACCTGGCACCGACGACTGTCATCCAACGCTGCGTCTCAGTACTGTTAACGGCGGTAAGCACCGTACCAGCAGTTTTGCTTAGTATCAGGCAGTCCTGTCAGATTTTTTCGGTACAAATCGATATTTTGCCTGGCTATGTGCAACAATAGTATGGATAAGGCTGATTACACAAGCCCAAAAAAACTAATTGAACATCTAACAATCTTATATTATAATTAAGTTGTTTGTAAAAACATTGAAATACGGGGTGTTGTTATACAGGTGACAGGAGGCGGGAGAATGAGCTTTAGTTCCCGGTTGGAAATCGATTTGGACAAAATAAAGTACAACGCGGCTAAAGTTGTTGAGGTTTGCCATAAACATGGAATTGAAGTGCTTGGTGTTACCAAAGGGTTTAGTGCAATTCCTCAAATTGTGACCGCTGTCCTCGAAGGCGGGGTTGACGGGCTGGCTGATGCCAGAATGGAAAATATTATTGAATTACGGCATGAAGGGATTTCGGCGCCGATAACCCTCTTGCGAATCCCACGGTTAAGCGATGTGGAAAATGTGGTTAAATACAGTGATGTAAGCATCAATTCCGAGATATCCGTCATTCGGGCTTTGGGGGAAACGGCTAAAGCGATGGGATTCAGGCATCAAATTATCCTGATGGTCGATGTTGGGGATTTGCGTGAAGGCATTATGATTGAAAATGTTCTGGCCGCTGTCCGCGCGATAGTCAAGGTAGACGGAATCAGCCTGCTGGGGCTGGGTACGAATATGGGCTGTTTTGGCGGTATTTTGCCCGAATACACGAACCTTAATATTTTGGTAGAGCTTGCCAAGCTGATTAAGAGCAGGCTGGGGATTACGCTCCAGATTCTTTCCGGCGGCGGTACATCATCCCTGCTGCTGGTGGAAAAGGGTGAAATCCCTGCCGGCATTAACCAGCTGCGTGTCGGGGAAGGAATGCTGCTGGGAACTGATACGACGAATAACCGGGCGATTGCTTGGCTTAAAAATGATGCTTTTATCTTAAAAACCGAGGTGATTGAGGCTAAGCTCAAACCATCGGTTCCCAGGGGTAACATTGGCCGGGACGCGTTTGGCAATATTCCGGAATTCGAGGATATTGGCATCCGGAAAAAAGCCATTGTGGCGTTAGGCAAACAGGATGTTTATATCGAAGGCCTGATTCCATTGGATAATAATATCACCATCCTGGGAGCCAGCAGCGACCATATGATTCTGGATATCACCGATATAGAAAGAACGGTACGTGTTGGTGATGAACTGGCTTTTGGGGTCACTTACTCCGGCTTGCTTTCGGCAAGTCAATCCAGGTATATAAAAAAAGTGTTCAGAAAGGATAACAAATGGCTGAATTAATTACGACAGTTGAACCGGCATTACTTAAGCGGCTGGTTGAACTGGAACAAGAGGCTTTTGGCTGCGGGGGAATGAATGAATGGCACCTTGTGCCGCTAATGCGGCACGGCAGAGTGTTTGTCAGTAAGCAAAACGACAGCGTGGTTGGAGCAGTCCAGTATATGCGTGACTGGGATAAGCCTGAACTGGCCTATATGGTTGGGGTTTCGGTTGCGACGGCAGCTCGCGGCCAGGGAATAGGCACTGAGCTGCTGGCAGAAAGCATCCAGCAGTTGTTTGCTGACAACTTTACGGAAGTTGAGCTTACTGTGGCAGCCGACAATGCAGCCGCTGTTAAGGTGTATAGAGAAAAGCTGGGTTTTGAAGTAACCGGATTCAGACAAAATGAATACGGTCAAGGCCAGGACCGGTTGGTTATGATGCTTATCCGGGAGCGGTTTATCGGGACTCTGAAAAAAAAATAGATACCTTTCCTATGCCCGGCTTGCAAGGGCTGGGAGCCTGATCAGCAAACAAAACCGGTATGCAAACGCTTGCGCATCTAACAACTTTATATTATAATTAAGTTGCCTGTAAAAAAATGTACTACGAATACATGGTTTTAAAATGGAAATAGTCTTATGCCGGATGAGTTTCTATAAAGTTTCTTTATACTAACCCTAAAATATAACTTTCTCAAAAATGGAATAAGGGCAAAAACGACTTCCTTTACAGGCATGTTGTCAGTGTGAGCCACAAGTACGCAGCTTGTGCCCATACTGACAACATGCCTGTGCCATATAAATCAAGGGCAGTATAGAAGCAAAACAAACAACTTTATGTGAACATGTAAATTGTTTGAAAAGAAAGGGTGAGCAAGTATGATAATGTATGTCAGTGAACAATGGCAAACCTTGCTGGCTATGACTGCGGACCACATTATAATGAGTGCAGTGGCTATTTTAATTGCTACGATAGTCGGAATAACCCTGGGGATTGTCAGCAGCAAGGTTAGGTGGCTGGCGCGGCCGGTGTTGCTGCTTGTTAACACTATCCAGACTATACCTGCGCTGGCTATGTTCGGGCTGTTAATGCCGATTGTCGGTATTGGCGCTAAGGCCGGAATAACGGCTTTGGTGCTGTATGCTATTTTACCGGTGCTCAAGAATACGTACACTGGTATTACCGGGGTGGACCGCAGTCTGCTGGATGCAGGGCGCGGTATTGGCATGACAGAATTTCAACTGTTGAAAAAAGTGGAATTACCGCTGGCCATTCCGGTCATGATGGCTGGAATCCGGACATCGGCCGTACTTACTGTGGGGTTAGCCACGATCGTTGCCCTGATTGGCGGTAGCGGCTTAGGGAAAATAGTATTTCAGGGGATTAGCCGGGTAGATAATATTGAGATCATGGCCGGTGCTCTGCTGGCCGCCGGTCTTTCCTTTGCGGTTGATGGCCTGTTTGGCAAGCTTCAGGCGCGTTTAAGCTGGCAGCGGGAAAGGGAGGTGTGTGATGGTGATGGAGTATCTTGTGTACCTCAGCGAGCTGTCTCCCAGGATTAAAGCTGCGGGCATTGAACATCTGGCGATGACGGCGGTTGCCGTGGCGGCCGCCATTGCCGTAGCCGTACCTCTGGGGATTTATCTGACTCGCCGCCGTGAACTGGCAGCGGCAGTCTTTGGTGTAGTAAACAGTATTCAAACAATTCCCAGCCTGGCATTGCTGGGCTTTATGATTCCTCTCTTTGGCCTGGGCTTTTTACCGGCGGTTGTGGCCTTGTTCTGTTATGCGCTGCTGCCGATTCTCAGGAACACAGTGACAGGCATTGAGAGTGTGGACAAAGGCATTAAAGAGGCTGCCCTGGGAATGGGCATGAGTGAAATCCAGATATTGTTTAAAGTGGAATTGCCGCTGGCGATGTCGGCCATTATGGCCGGAATCCGGACTTCCACGATTATTATTGTAGGCTGGGCAACGTTGGCTGCCTATATCGGCGGCGGTGGGTTAGGCCGGCTGATTATGGCCGGTATGTCAATGGGCAGAGAACAGCTTATTTTAGCCGGGGCCATTCCGGCAGCTGTTATCGCCTTGTCACTGGATGCTTTGCTTGGCTGGCTGGAAGGACGGCTGGCTATTCCCGGACAAAAACAGGGAGGGGTTTAAGTCTGAAATCCTGAGCCAAGGTGCTCAACAAGGAAAATGAGCATAGCAAATAAGCTGTCAAGAAACAGTTGGATG
>NZ_BMBX01000053.1:0-5207 GCF_014634905.1 Sporomusa sp. GT1
AAAGACGAGTCTTAAATATGTGAAATGCTATGTAAAACTGAGAATTAAAGAGATTCTTTAAGATTATTGAAGGAGGTCATAAATATGCTTGACAAAATGAATACAGCCTTGCGGTATATTGAAGAAAACCTGGCTGGTGATATCGACTTTAAAGAGGTAGCCAGACAGGCTTGTTGCTCGGAATATCATTTTAAAAGAATGTTCTCTTTCCTGGCAAGTGTCACATTATCAGAGTACATTCGCCGCAGGCGTCTTTCACTTGCCGCATTTGAGCTTATCAATAGTGATATAAAGGTCATTGACGTTGCCGTTAAATACGGATACAATTCACCAGATGCATTTACCAGAGCTTTTCAAAGTCTGCACGGTATAACACCGTCTGAAGCTAAAAACAATGGACAGGTATTAAAAGCCTATCCGCGGATGACCTTTCAGTTGTCAATCAAAGGAGGTATCGAAATGAACTATCGCATCGTAAAAAAAGAAGCTTTTCGTATCATTGGCATCAAAAAAAGAGTTCCTATCGTTTTTAACGGGGTTAACCCTGATATTGCTGCTATGTGGCAATCATTAGATATTGAGATAATAGCCAAACTAAAAAGCCTTTCAAATATTGATCCTGCAGGGCTAATTAGTGCATCTACAAACTTCTCCGAAGGCAGAATGGAGGAAAAAGGCGAACTTGACCATTATATTGGCGTAGCGACAACTAAAGACTGTCCCGCCGACCTGATACCACTTGAAGTCCCTGCCGCAACGTGGGCCGTCTTTACGGCAGTTGGACCTTTTCCTGAGACACTTCAGGATGTATGGGGACGCATTTATTCCGAATGGTTACCCGCCTCATACTATGAATTAGCAGAAGGACCAGAGATTTTATGGAACGAGCATAAAGATATAACCGCACCGAATTTTAAAAGTGAGATATGGATGCCGGTTTTAAAAAAATAGTTAAAAAAGCTTCAACCCTTATTTCAACAAGGGTTGAAGCTTTTTTTCGCCATTGCCAAATTCTCTGGTCTGCCATTCATGACTGGCTCGTATACAAAACAAGCTTTCCCACTTCCACTCCCTCATCTGTACCTAGCGAAAATATAAATTCTGTATATTTCAACAGTGCCAAATTTGTTTTATAATACAAACATGCTTTGCAAAACAGAGTGATTTCATCGACAATACTAAACTTAAGATTAAGAATATGAGAAAGGTGGAAAAACCGGTATGGAACAACGATCTTTAAATCAAACAAAACAACTGGTCTATGCGGCCTTGGGCATTGCTCTTGTTTTTATTTGTACGGTATTTGTAAATGTTCGTCTGCCTGTTGCCGCTAACGGGGGGTTAATTCATTTAGGGAATGTGCCTTTATTTATTATTGCCATTCTTTATGGGCGCTGGTTAGGAGCTTTGGCGGGAGGAATCGGTATGGCCCTTTTTGATGTGGTGGGCGGCTGGTTTCTGTGGGCGCCCTTTACTCTGATTATTGTCGGGCTTATGGGGTATACCGTCGGCGCTATTTGCGAAAAGAATCAGACGCTCACGGCCTATGTTCTGGCTTTGGTGGTGGCTTGTATCATTAAGGTAGTTGGTTATTATGGGGCCGAAGCGATTATTTATGGCAATTGGCTCATACCGATGACATCAATCCCCGGTAATCTTATTCAGATCGGTGTGGCGTCAGTCATTGTGCTGCCTGTTGTGCTCAAATTAAGAAAACATAGCGCCATTTTTACCTGGGCAGGAAGCCGCTGAATTGTTCTTTTATCATAGTTTACCCTTGTCTCGAGACAGGTAATAGTATTAACCTATTAAGAGTCGATACCTTGCGATTATCGACTCTTTTTATGTACTTTCTTGATAATATCATCAGTCGGCGGATTCGTGGTCTGCCGGTTTGTGCACCGCGCAAGAGTACCACAAGCCGGTCCTTTTATTTCCTTCCAAGGAATGTATAAGTTATCCATAAAAGAAGGAACTCAACATTATCATAGAGAATAAAAATGTAATTTATTAACTCTTTATAGGAGATTTTATGGATTATATTTATTTATCCGTTATGGGTTCATTGGTTGGAACGCTTGCCATAATTCTAATTTGCATATATCTGTATGTGTTATACCGCGTGCGCTATATGGTTATATGGGCCATGGGCTGGCTTATCCTGCTCTTACGGTACGTTATTTTGGATTCGGGGTTAGTTTCCTGGAAACTGTCAGCTTGGGGATTGTCACTATATCAAACGATGTCTTTGCTCTTTGCCCTGATGATTGTTTGGAGTACTTATAGTCTTATAAACAAGCCGCTAAGTAAATGGTGGGTTTATGGCACTGCCGGCATTGCCATCGCAAGTTTCGCATTAAATGTTCTACCTTCCGCCTTGCCTTATAAATTATTGCTTCCCATCTATGCCGCCTGTTTTGCCTTCGTATGGGTTGGGTTCCTTTATATACGCCATCCCAAGATACCACGGTTTGGCCGCTTGGTTGTCGGCTGGGCTTATATTCTCATGGGTCTTATCAATTTTAGCTTTCCCTTCATTGTCTATGGCTCATGGATCCTTCCCTGGGGCTACGCTATAGGCGGAACAGTGCGCCTTGTCATTGCCATCGGAACCTTGATACTATTTTTGGAAAAAACTCGAACCGATTTATCCAATAAAGAAATTCAATATCAAATATTAGCCGAAAATGCTATTGACGTAATCTACTATTATCGCCTGTCTCCTGAATCCGCCATTGAATATATAAGCCCCTCGGTTTTGACAGTCACCGGTTATGCTCCTGAAAAATATTATGCTGATAATAAATTAATCTTTAAATTGGTACATCCTGACGATCGAGCCCTTCTGAACGATTTCATCAGCAATCTGCCGCACTCTGTCGAAACGCCACTGACAGTACGCGTGTTGAGAGAAGATGAAACTACCATCTGGGTTGAGCAGAAATGTGTTCCTATCTATGATGAACAAGGCCGGCTCATAGCATTAGAAGGTATTATCCGCGATATCACGCAACGAAAAAAGCTGGAACAAATGGCCTCAGCCTTTGACAGGATGAATATGGTGGGCAGTATGGCGGCAACTGTCGCTCATGAAATCAGAAATCCCATGACCACCGTGCGCGGCTACCTGCAGGTACTGGGCCGAAAGGAAAAGTATCAAGCCGATAAAGAAAAATTTGAATTAATGATTGAGGAAATAGATAGAGCCAATAGTATCATCCGGGAATACCTTTCCCTGTCCCATGAAAAATTTGTTAGTTTAAAAAAATGCTCGTTAAATCAAATTATTAAAGCATTATTCCCTTTGATCCAGGCGGACGCTAATTCCTCCAAAGTATATGTGACTCTTGACCTTAGCGATATTCCCGAATTGCTGCTGGACGAAAATGAAGTCCGACAATTGTTACTGAATTTAGTACGTAATGGTATTGAGGCAATGCCGTCAGGCGGGAACCTGGTTATTGGTACGGTCCTTGCAGATAACAAAGCTGTTTTATCCATTAGTGACCAAGGCTCGGAAATACCGCCGCATATACTGGAGCACTTGGGTACACCATTCTTTACGACTAAGGATACAGGCACAGGCTTAGGGCTGCCAATTTGTTACCAAATAGCCCACCGGCATAATGCCAGTATTCAAATTGATACCAGTGACACAGGAACTACTTTTTTTGTGAATTTTAATCCACCCGCTCCGTAAAAACTCAAAATTAGCCAGCCCTTTTTCAGTGAGTGAATAACTGAAAAAGGGCTTTTTATATTCTCATAAAGCCCCATATTCCTGCAATATTCTCCATTCTTTTACATTATTACAGGAATTATCCCCTTTTCTCTGTAACCCTTAATTAAGGGGGTGATGGTTATGAAGACGTAATCCTTAATAAAAAATTTCTACGTCAAAAAACTATTACGAGGAGAGAAGAACATGATAAACAATACTGAAAAAACAAATTCCTGCTCAACAATAATCGCTGAGAATTCAATTGAAATTTGCGTGGCTAAAACACTGGAAGAAAAAGAGGAAATATACCACTTTCGTTATCAAATTTACGTGGAGGAAATGTCTAGGCATTTTGCAGAGGTTGATTATGATAATCAGCATATATATGATGAGATGGACGATTGGGCGGTATTATTATATGCAAAAATTGGTTCAGAGATAATTGCCACTTATCGAATCAATATCGGTGCCATGGCAGACTTTCCCCAAAAAGTTATTGAGTTCTTAACGCTGGATACATTCAACAATGATATTAATAAACATGGCAGTCATAAAATTGCCTTTGCTACAAAAGTAATGGTTGCCCCCGCTCATCGAGGCTCGCCAGCACTATACCTGCTTACAGCAAAATGCTATGAAATTTGTTGCTATGAACAAGTCCAATTTCTCTTTGGTATCAGCAACTTTCATTTACTGCGTCTCTATGAGCAACTAGGGTGCCGCAGATATTGTAAAAATTTTTTTTACCCTGGTCACGGCTTAGCAGCCCCAATTATTATGCTTATAGATGATGTTCAACATTTCCGCAAAGTACGTTCCCCTCTTTTTCGCATAGCACGGAAAAGACAATCATTAAACACTAAAGCTGTTGAATGGTTTGATACCACTTTCACCGGTAATTCCTCCATTATTAATAGCCAACTGACTACAGAGGAAGAATTTTGGAACATTTTGTGCAAGCGCTTGCATGGTTTACCATCGGCAGGAATAACCTTACTGCAGGATTTATCTGAAACAGAAGCAAAAAAACTCCTTCACAATTGCGGAATTTTGGTGCAATGCGCCCCGGACGATATTATTACCTTTCAAGGCGATGTCAGCTACACCTATAATATATTAATTTCCGGCAAATTAAAGTCATTAACCTTTAGGCGCCCAAGTAAGGAATACAGCACGCCCGGTCAACATTTCGGGGCAAACGGATTAACCGAGCAAAATACACACACGGAGAGCATAGTTGTCATTAACTCTGCAGAAATATTAGTATTATCCGGTATTGCTTTTCAAAAGTTTTATCGTTCCCACCCGGAAATTGCCCACAAGGTCGTCAAAAGTATTATCAATACCAAGAAAGAACTAGCTCGCATTAAATGAGTTTGACTCAAAGCATTTTTAGGTTAGCATACTAAAAGGGGGTGTCGCAAAACGCTTTTTTAAAAAAGCGTCAAGTGACCCCTCATTTGTATATGAGAAGGCAGAAAATAGA
>NZ_BMBX01000054.1:0-5083 GCF_014634905.1 Sporomusa sp. GT1
GAGTAATATCTTCAATTGTCACAATTGCAGAGCCTTCAGTCACAGTAATATCCAGTGTCGTGGATTGGAAGATTAAACTCTCGCCAAACCCTACAGTGGCTGTTCCTACAGGGCCAAGTACGCTAAATAGAGTTTCTCCGGTATCAAAGGTTCCTGTAGCACCAGTAGGGCCGGTCGCACCGTCAGTTCCAGTGGGACCCGTCGGACCGGTTACTCCGTCAGCACCTGTAACACCAGTCGGACCTGTTGCTCCCGTAGCGCCTGTCGGTCCTGTTGGTCCCGTGGGGCCGGTAGGACCTGTCGAGAAGTTGGAACCCAAACAGTTGTTAATTATAACCGTAGGTTCACAACAGCATTCTTTCTCATGAGGATAATGGCAGCATTCCTTTTCACTATAATATTTTCTGTCCATACGCTAACCTCCAATATAATACTACATACAAAAAAACACTTTATGCCATTATATGCAGTGTTACATAAATATGCTTTGGTAGTGAACGCTAAAAACAAAAAGGAGGTGTCGCAAAACGCTTTATGAAAAAAGCGCAAAGCGTGGGACAAACGGCCTGTCACGGCGTCCCTTGAAGTCGATAGAGTTACCGGGGGTAAAAGAAAATACCGCCTTTAGGCGGTATAGCGTCACTTTTCTCTAGTTTCCTTCGGTAACTAAGGTTTATTGATCGAATTTACTTCTTTGGCACTTTCATTGTTGGAAACGTATTTCGGATCACCAAGAGTCATGCGGGGAGAATTTCTGGTTTTATTGCTTTGATATAGCTCGCTCATTGTATAATATAATATGTATGTTTTTCCAGACTATATTATGGAGGTATTAAATGGAAATTGTAAATGTTCATGCGTTCCTCGCTGTTGTTAATCACGGTAATTTTTCCAAAGCCGCAGAAAGCCTATATGTTGCTCAATCCGTTTTGACCAAAAGAATACAGTCTCTGGAGAAAGAGCTCCAAAGACTGTTGTTTGAGCGCCAGCGGGGTCGTAGGGTGGTGGAGCTTACACCTTCAGGAATGGAATTCGTGCCCATTGCCCGCAGGTTTGCCGCGGCATGGCAGGATACCAGAAATTTTGCGACAGGGATCGCGATGGATTAATATCCAGTCAGTTTCTCTCATTGGGAATTACCTCATGAAATCATCTGATCTATGGCAATCGTTCCGGAATCAACCGTTTGAATGCTGAAGTGTCCAGGTTTAATCGAGACGCACGAATTGGCGGAAGGACCTCCGCCGTTGAACTGTTATTTGTTGACGCATCGGCTCCCACGCCCCAGTAGCATAGGCAGCATCACGTTTCTGAAAGAATACATTCTGGAATATTGAACAATGATAACCGCCGTGCTTATATGCCTTAGCCGAACTAAAGCAAGTATAAAAGTCGGTTACCATTGGAGCAGGTAACCCAGATGTGGTGCCGGATTTCGCATATGGTTTCCTAATTAACTATATAATTTATTGGACATGTTTGCAGTGCTTTTTTGGTAAATGCTGTGTAATAACTTCATTTACCTTGGCGCTGAAAACTTGTCCTTTTTTATTTTATGTATTTGCAAAACTTATTGCATCTGATGCAAAACAGCAGAGATATTTAATTTAAAATACTTGGGGCTGATATTATGTTTTTTACATGGTGTTATTTCAATGAAATTATCTATTTTTTATATGTAAATATATATAGCTGGAATATATAGGTGAAGACGTGAAATCCACCCTCGGCCTGGGCTTTACTCCACTGGTCGAATTACCGGATTTGGCTGATGCTCTCGGCATCAAAACCCTATGGGTAAAAAACGAAAACGCCAATCCTACCTAGTCGTTTAAAGACAGAGGTTCCTTCTTTAGCGTCTTGCGCGCCAAGCAATTGGGTTTCAAAAAAGTAGGTGTCGTTTCCAGTGGTAACAATGCTGCATCTACTTCAGCTTTTGCTGCCGCTTTCGGCATGAGAGCCTATATCATGGTGCTAGATGAGATCCCGCAGGAAAAATTGAATCCTATAGCGATCTACGGCTCGACTTTGATCAAGGTTAAAGGACGTTATGATGATATATATGATGAAAGCCTGAAAATTGGAAAGGAACAATCCATCTATATGATTAATTCGGATGAGCCTTTCCGTGTAGATGGTTATCGTACACTCGCTTTTGAGCTCTGTGAGCAGACTAACTTCAATCCACCGGACTATGTGGTGGTTCCTACCGGTTCCGGTGGTCATTTCACCGGCATTTTACGGGGTTTTCTTGATATGCAGGCATGTGGCTTGATAGACCGTATCCCGACCATGGTTTGCGTACAGACTTCCGGCTGCGCAACGATTTGCAATTCCTTTGACAAAGGCTTAGACAAGATTGAACGCACTATGAATTCCACCACGGTTCTGCATGAATTTGAAAATCCTTTCCCGCCCAGTGGTGAAGAAGTTATGTCCGCAGTTCGTAAGTATGGCGGTTTCTGCGTCCAGATAAGCGATCGTCACATCCTTGACTGCCAGAAGAAGGTTGCCAATAAGGGTCTGTTTGTACAGCCTGCTTCTGCTGCTCCGCTGGCTGCTGTTGAAGAACTGCGCAAAAAGAACCTTATTCTGGATGATACTCGTATCGCTCTGGTCGCTACTGCAACCGGCCTGAAATATACAGCGGCTTTGGAATGGCAGGGCCTTACGTCTCATGTAACAACTCTTGATAATCTTGGTAAATTAATCAAGGAACTTGATTAATAGAGTGACAGTCAATGCGGATAGTAATAAACTTGTACCTACGCCATCCTGTCTTATTCGTGTGGACAGACGTAAAATAAGTTGGTTGGATTTACCGGATGGGGCCGTAAGTTGGAAATGACACAAGCGGAGTTCGAAAAGTTGCGTGCGCAAGAAAAGGGGATTTAATGGTACAGAATGGTATTTTCGGTATCGATATTGCGAAAGAGCGGCTGGTCGATTGACCAGCCGCTTTACAATGAAACTATTATCTAAGCCCCAAAATAGTGGTACTTAAATTTATGTCAACCGCATAACCAGACCGCCACTAAATCCCATTGTTATTATGAGGGGTGACCCTAATCAAATTTGGGAACTTTTTGTCCTCCGTAGCAAGAGAGTTTCGGTTTTTCAAATATCAGAGGACCGCTCTAAGGCAATCCTCTGATATTCCAGACCGGCTTACATGTTAAGCAACCCTTTCAACGGCTAAAACCCCAGCCTGGCTAACAAGACCAAAGGCGAAAAGTCCCGCTACGGTAGAGTTCATTTGGATCGTTAACTGGTCTCCAGCGGAAAGTGCGTAGTAATTCGTTAAAGAAAAGGTAGCGACTATTCCGCTAACCATCTCCAGCGCCAGGTTCATATCCCCTTGCGCGACGCCGTTAATGGCCAGTATAACGCTAACGGTTCCATCCAGCGAAAAGCTGCCGGTCACATCGATGTTAATCCGGTAGATCCCATCCTCCGTTAGTGTAATTGTATTCGGTGTCGTATAATCGAGGCCCCCCGAGGCGGAGCTCTGGTTAACCAGCGGTAGGGTAACCGATGCGGGCGTCAGCGCAAGCGTTCCGAGTGACGTCATTAAGGTTCCGAAGGCGCTGACAATTGCACCAGTAGCCCCGGTCTCACCAGTAGCTCCGGTCTCGCCAGTCGGCCCAGTCTCACCAGTAGCTCCGGTCTCGCCAGTCGGCCCGGTCTCACCAGTAGCTCCGGTCTCGCCAGTCGTCCCAGTCTCACCAGTAGCCCCAGTTTCGCCAGTTGGTCCAGTCTCACCAGTAGCTCCAGTTTCGCCTGTTGGACCGGTCGGGCCCAAAATACTCTCGTTTATATCTAACCAATAACATTCTTCAATAGGTATTTCCGGATCTTCGGGAATATCTGCCGTATTATATCCTATGATATAGCTTTCAGGTACGGTTGCTGACTCCCAGTCCGTTGCAAATGTCGTATTGGCAATGGTATTATCCGCTTCGAACAATACTGTATTGCCAGAAGAACCCCCGTCGATACCAATCAGGCCTTTTCCGGCGGTACCCTGTATATTATTGCCAACTACTTCAAGGAAGGCAAAAATATTTAAGCCGGGGCTAAACAATAAAACAGGCACATTACTTTCGCTAATGAGAGTATTATCATTTACATAAAGCATAAAATTACTTCCAATGAACTCTTCAATCACAAGCAAATGCCTCAATGTATCGGCAGCCGCAAGCTGGGTATTGTTCTTTATAAGCAATGCCCCTTCCAGCGTTCCGGAACTTACCCCTACATTGGTAATGATGATGAACCTTGTATTGTTCGCACCTCCGCCTGTTGTAAAGGTATTGTTGGCAATGATGCTGTTTCCATCCGTAGATGACATATAGATGTGGTAATTTCCATTGGCCGCACCTGCTAAAGGTGAATAGGAAAATGCACAGTTGGTAATCTGGAATTCACTTACAGTCAGACCAATCCCCAATTCACAAAGTACAATTCCGCAATTGTCAATATAAATTCCCGTAGCAGATAAATTGCTTACCCTTATAACGCTTTCTACTCCTAAGATAGAAACAAAATTCTGCTCAATTGTCATGTTTGAAATGACTACATCCCCTACAGAGACATTAAACATGTTGACAACAGATGTATTTGTAGTTGTAACAAAAGTCTGACCTTGACCCTGTCCTTCTATGGTAATGGACTTATTTACAACAATACTGCTTGTAATGATAAAGGTCTCTGCATCCAAAAGTACCCTGTCTCCGTCACTTGCGGCATCTATACCGTCTTGGATCGTAGTAAAAGGTCGGGTTGAGCCTACTAAAATATCAACTCCTGTTGGCGGGGGGATTATTCTTATTTCAGGTTCCGGCGGCATCTCGTATTTCTGATAGACTTCCCCTGTGGAAAGATCAATGTATGTGTCCCCAAATTCACCAATATTACAAGTGGGCTCGCCTATGCCTGTCAAAATCGAAGCTCCAGTGGGGCCGGTTGGTCCCATCGGACCGGTTTCGCCTGTTGGGCCCGTTTCTCCAGTTGCGCCGGTGGGGCCGGTAGTCCCGTCAGCGCCAGTTGCGCCGGTGGGGCCGGTAGTCCCGTCAGCGCCAGT
>NZ_BMBX01000055.1:0-4061 GCF_014634905.1 Sporomusa sp. GT1
TTGATGTTAGATGTAAAACATCTAACTAAGCGATCACAGCGGAATCACAGATTCCGTGTGCCTGCTTATATTTAAAGCGCTCATTGAGCACCGCACATCTGGCTTTTTATGATGCATTACTTACATTGTTCAGTTTTCAGGGAACCGCTAGTGTCACCGGCGTTTACCGCTTCAGTGACAGCTTATATATGTTATCACGTTTATTTCACCGTGTCAACATCTTTTTTCTTATCAGTTATCACTAGGTTTTGTAGCGACAACTTTTATATAATAACACACTAATTAGAATGTGTCAATATATTCTTCGGCATATCCTGTCGCCGCGTCCCTCGCGACTTGTATATATTAACACGCCAATTTTGCCGTGTCAATACCTGCATTCCCTCTTATTTAGTAGGACATAGCAGGGAATATCTTTCTTATTTTATCATAGCATATCTTATCCTGGCACGTCAATTATTATTCACGCAATTTAGAAAAAACAAAATATAAAAGGTTCTCCTATTTCTTAACTACCGCTTCAAGAGCCAAGACTAATACTATTTTTATCAAAATAGAAAGCAGCCCGTTTAGGACTGCTTTACAATAGTATGACTTTTGGTCTTTAAATTTTATACATAGCACCGTTTATCTGAAGCAAGTCTCCATTTATTTCAATACTGCTCCTGTATTGGCTGAAGTGACCAATCTGGCATATCTGGCAAGGTAGCCGGTAGTTACTTTAGGAGCCGGCTGAACCCAGGCGGCTTTCCGTTTGGCCATCTCTTCATCGCTTATCTTGCACTCAAGTTTACGTCCAGGAATATCAATACTAATAATATCCCCGTTTTCTATAAGGGCAATTGGCCCTCCCTCCATCGCTTCAGGCGAAACATGGCCAATGCAAGCACCCTGAGTAGCACCGCTGAAACGTCCGTCGGTTAATAGCGCCACTTTAAGTCCCATACCAACAATTACGGCTGTCGGGTTAAGCATTTCCTTCATCCCTGGACCGCCTTTAGGACCTTCATAACGAATAATTACAACATCGCCATCTTTGATCTTTTTGCCGATAATGGCTTCAATAGCTTCTTCTTCAGAATTAAAAACCCGGGCAGTGCCTTCAAAAACCAGCATATCATCTTTAACGGCGCTTTCCTTGACCACTGCACCAGCAGGAGCCAGGTTACCGTTCAAAATAGCAATCCCACCAGTATTGCGGTAGGGAGCATCTACCGATTTAATAACATCCGCACGCATAATCGCAGCGTCTTTAATCTTATCATTGACAGTACCGGCTATCGTTAGCGCATCGGTGTGAATTCGCCCTATTTTGGATAATTCCTTCATTACTGCTGAAATACCGCCTGCTTCATTAAGATCTTGAATATGCTGGGTTCCACCCGGACTTAATTTGGTTATATAAGGAGTCTTGGCACTGATTTCATCAAACAGGGATAGCGGCAACTCAAAACCGGCCTCATGAGCAATGGCGGTAAGGTGTAATACCGTATTGGAAGAACCGCCGATACCCATATCAACAGCCATAGCATTTTCAAAAGCCTTCCGTGTCAGAATATCACGAGCCTTTACATCTCGTTTTACCAGGTCAACTATAATTTGACCAGCTTGTTTTGCCATCATTCGCCGGACACCAAATTGAACGGCTGGAATTGTGCCATTTCCAGGCAGTGCCATACCTAATGCTTCCGCCATACAATTCATGGTATTGGCGGTAAACATGCCTGAACAGGAACCACAGCCGGGACATGCTGCCTTTTCCATTTTATCCATTTCATCGGCAGTGATTTTACCTGCTTCAAAAAGCCCGGCTGCTTCAAACATAGTACTAACACTAATATCGCGTCCCTGGTAACGGCCAGCCATCATCGGACCACCACTCATTACAATACAGGGAATATTCAGCCTGGCAGCAGCCATAAGCATACCTGGCACAATTTTATCACAGTTAGGGATGAGCACCAAGCCATCAAACCTGTGGCCTATCGCCATAGCCTCAACAGAATCAGCGATAAGTTCCCGGCTAGGTAATGGATATTTCATGCCATCATGTCCCATAGCAATCCCGTCACAAATACCGATGGCGGGAAATTCTACCGGCATCCCGCCACCCGCAGCCACACCTAGTTTCACTGCCTCAGCAACATCTCTAAGATGCATATGCCCCGGAATTATTTCATTGAAGGCATTAACGACACCAATCATTGGTTTTTCTAATTCCTGGGGAGTGTAGCCCATAGCATAGAACAAAGAACGGTGAGCTGCCCGGGTAGAACCCTTTTTAACAATACTACTTTTTAAATCCATATCATATCTTCCTCTCTTATCTATATATTTCACTGCAAAATACAAAACTCCACACAGGGAGTGCAGGACATTAACACTGTATTAAGTATTCAACAAAATATACATAATTCCTGCTCTCAATGCTTCTTCCTTCCTTTTCTCCCGCAAGCAGATTTATCCATACATTGAGGTGCAATCAGGCGTTATGTCAGAGTAAAAAATCACCCTCAGTACCGAGGGTGATTTGACCGATATTATCTTTTCTTTCTACTTTTATTTTTCTTTGAAGGCTTTTGTTTATTAACTTTGCTGGCAACCGGCCAATTGGCTTTGGAGTTGCGGACAAGTAGTGACCGCTTCTCCGGTGGTAATCCAATCCGACGTGACCCTAAATATACTTCAGCCAGTGGGTAAAAGGTTTCCCGGCGGTTAGGGTCTATATCAAAATCAAGCTTTGCCGTCGCCGCAATTTCACTCTTAGTAAAGTGGGCAATTTCCAGTTCACCAGGCTTGGGTAGCATATCAATTTTACGGTCACTCTTGTTATAGATAGCAAACAATATGGTTAAGGCCCCTACGATAAGCTCTCTGAGATTATACGCCGGCAGATGCTCATACTGGTGACTAAACGCCACTGCTTGTCTCAAGTGTTCTGCCGCTTTCTCAAACTCGCCACAATCAAAAAGTATTTGACCCAAAGAAAAATGCGACTCTACTTGTCCCATATCCTTAACTAATGCTTGCTCATGTGCAACCGCAGCCAACTCAGGACGCTTACCTCTGTAATAGGTATTGCCCAAACGATTCCAAAAATAGGCGTTATCAGGTGTTTCAACTAACTTTTGCAAAAAGTAACTTTCGGCATCACTTCCCCAGCGTGGGGCAAAATCGTTGTCAATCAGCGCTTCACCAAAAATGACTTCATCAGACTGCTTATTCTTAACGTTGAGGGCGGCAGCTGCTACCATTTTCCCTGCAAGCATTGTCCGCATACGGGAAGATAATATCCACTCTCCGGCAGTATTACAATGTTTGCAGCGAAAATAGCCAAGCGCTTGAATTTTCTCTATTCTCTTTTCATCCTCACCAACTGTAGCTGGCACCACTAAAGTACCTAAGTCATAGTCTCCCCCTTTGCCGCATTGCGCACATGTCAAACGGAAAATTGTTTCAGGAAATTCCCCATTAACCGTCTTTAGATGCTTATAAATAAGCTTCGGATACTTGCCGGGCAGCATGGCAATGGTCGGACGTGAGGAAACATGTTCTACATCCTGGCCTGTAGCTATGCTGATAAGTAAAGGGTTGATACCATGTCTTTGATATTTTTCCAATACATATCATTCCTTTGTAATAAAATAACTACTACAATTGCTACAATAATTATATTTGCAAAAAACCCCACCCGTGAACAGTGGGTGGGGTTTTCTTTTGTATTATTCTTATTATATGCTAGGATTTAGGATAAGTCAATTGACAAATAGATATAAGCAGAGAACCAAGTTATTAGGAGCGCCAGCGACGCTAGAACTTGTGTGAATCGCTTAGTTCCAAGCGGAGCGCGGAACCTCCTTATACAACAAAAAAGCCCATACCTTATACAGGTACGGGCATATTTCACATTCCCTGAAAACTTCACAGAAGAAAGACTGCGCATTAGGTTCTATCTAATGTTTGCACTTCATGCAAACGAGGTAGTTAAGTCAAGTCCTCGGCCTATTAGTACCAGTCAGCTGCATGGATTGCTCCACTTCCACATCTGGCCTATCTACCTT
>NZ_BMBX01000056.1:0-2564 GCF_014634905.1 Sporomusa sp. GT1
GTGAATAATCCGGGGCAGAATTCCCACCCTGTCCGTACGTTGGTTCCAACTATTCCGGCATAAAGTTCCAATCGTTCCGGACAGGCTCCAATCACTTTATAATGGTATTATGCATCATTCTTGATGTAAATCCATTATGAAGGAGGTCATTCATATGACCCAATATCGAGAAATCCTTCGACTAAATAGTCTTGGGATTAATCAAACCGGCATTGCCGGAAGTTGTGGATGCTCCAGAAAAACCGTACGAAATGTTTTGAAGCGGGCAAAAGACCTGGACATCGCATGGCCGTTAAAGGCCAAAACCACGGATGTTGACCTTGAAAAGATGTTCTTCCCCAACAAGTCAGTTCCGGAACCAGCCCGTAAGTACCCCGATTATGAGTACATCGACAAAGAAATCAAGCGCAATGGTGTTACTCTCAAGCTTCTGTGGAACGAATACTGTGAGGAATGTAGGCAGTGTAATGAATTGCCGCTTATGTATTCTCAGTTCTGTTTTCACTATCAAAAGTATGCGGAAAAGAAACGGGCAACCATGCATATTCCCAGAAAACCGGGCGAGCAAAGTGAAGTCGACTGGGCCGGAGATCCTGCTCATATCGTTGACAGAGACACAGGAGAAATGATCCCTTGTTATGTGTTCGTCGGTGTCCTCAATTACAGCCTATATGCCTATGTGGAAGCCTTCTTATCAATGGATATGGAGAGTTGGATTACAGCCCATGTCCACATGTATCATTTCTTTGGCGGCTCAACCAGGATGCTCATTCCTGACAATCTCAAAACCGGTGTTGACCGATGTGACTGGTTCACACCAAAAATCAATAAAACCTATCATGAAATGGCAGAACATTACGATACAGCAGTTATCCCTGCCCGCGTAAAGGCACCTAAGGATAAACCTGGTGTTGAGGGCACTGTGGGTGTTATTTCCACGTGGATTACTGCGGCCTTGCGTAATGAAAAATTCTTTTCCTTGGCAGAATTGAACCGAGAAATCTATAGCCGTCTGGAAGCGTTTAACCGCAGACCTTTTCAAAAGAAAGAGGGCAGCCGGTACAGTGTTTACCTTACGGATGAAAAGCCATTTCTCACACCATTGCCATCTGCCCCTTATGAATTGGCACAGTGGAAGCAAGCCACTGTACAGTTCAATTATCATATATCCGTAGACAAGATGCAATATTCTGTTCCGTGCGAATATATCAAGCAGAAGGTTGATGTGCGCTTGACTCGCAATGTTGTTGAGGTTTTTTACAACAACAACCGGATCAGTTCTCATCGGCGTCTTTATGGACATCCTGGGCAGTACAGCACCTTGGAAGCGCATATGCCTGAAGACCATCAGAAATATCTGAAATGGGACGGTGAACGATTTATAGCGTGGGCCGAAAAGATTGGCACCAGTACGACCATTACCATCAAATCAATACTTGCCTCCTACAAAGTGCAACAGCAGGGCTATAAGGCATGTATGGGGCTTCTAAAGCTGGCGGACAAGTATTCCGTAGGGCGTTTGGAAGCGGCTTGTCAAAAGGCATTATCCTATACACCTCATCCTAGCTACAAGAGTGTGAAGAACATCCTTGCAACTGGCCAAGATAAAGTAGCACCCGATGAACCATCAAGTAAAGCAGACCCTTCTGCTGCGCACGGGTATATCCGTGGCGCCGGCTATTATGGAGGTAGGCAGGTATGACAAATGCAGCAACAATCAATAAACTCATTGAAATGAGAATGACGGCAATGGCAGATGCTTACCGCATACAGTTACGCGATGAAGCGATGAGTACCATTCCCTTTGAGGATCGGCTGGGACTTCTTGTGGATGTAGAATATACTAGCCGTAAAAACAACCGGCTGCACCGATTGATCAAGAATGCCGGCTTTGACCAGCCCCAGGCTAGCATTGTAGACATTAACTATCTCTCGGGAAGGAAACTGAACAAATCGCTGATCGAACGGTTGGCAACGTGCGAGTATATCACAGAGCGTCACAACGTTATTATTCTTGGAGCTACCGGTTCCGGCAAGTCGTATATGGCTTGCGCGCTAGGAATGGCAGCTTGTCAACAGTATTACACAGTTAAGTACATCCGGCTGCCGGAGCTTCTTGCTGAACTGGCAATCGCACGGGGGGAAGGTACTTACCAAAAGGTGATTGCCCAATACAAAAAATATAGCCTGATTATTATGGATGAATGGCTTCTTGTCAAGCTAACAGAAACCGAAGCTAGGGACTTACTGGAAATCATCCACGCCCGTCATAAAAAGGCATCCACGCTATTCTGTTCCCAGTTTGCTCCTGCCGGTTGGTTCAACAAGATTGAAGAAGCAACCTTAGCCGACGCAATCCTTGACCGGATTGTCCACGACTCGTATGTCATAGAAATTGAGTACGTGGATAAGGAACATGATAAATCCATGCGTGAAGTATATGGCATAGATAGTACCAGCAATAAATAGCCTAAATGGTTCCGTACCGGAGCCATTGGAACCATCGTCCGGAATGGTTGGAACCAACCATCCGGACAGGATGGTTTTTCGCCCCGGAATATTCA
>NZ_BMBX01000057.1:0-1917 GCF_014634905.1 Sporomusa sp. GT1
GTAAGCGTTAAACAAGAATGTGGCTAGACAAAAATTAAAACCGGCTTCTCATTTGCCGGTTTTGGTTGAAGCGCATTTCTTTTGAATATCTGGATTCCAGGGAAGGTAGTCATCTAAACTATCAGGGTACTGCCGAAATGGCACGCCAGGTAAATCTCCTAAAATATACTCTAAATAACGGTGCGGATTTAATCCATTAGCTTTAGCCGTCTCGATCAAACTGTAGATTGCAGCACTTGCGGCTGCCCCTCTGGGGCTGCCGCTAAATAACCAGTTTTTTCGCCCAATTGTAAAGGGTCGAATACTGTTTTCTGCCAGATTGTTTGAAATCGAGCAGTTTCCGTCTTTGAGATAATTCATCAACCCGGCTTTGTGGTTTACTGCATATTGTATGGCTTCACTGGTTTTGCTTTTGGGTGGCAGGGTGTGTAGGGCAGAATCTGCCCATGACCAAAAAGCCTCTAACGCAGGTAGTTGCTTTGTTAGACGCTCCTGATACCGTTCTTTTGCCGAGCTAGAGGCCAAAGCCCTTTCCATAGCAAATAGCTCATTGCAAAACTGTATGCCCTGTGCAGCCATCGTTGCTTCCGGCGATTTCACATCTTTGGGCAGCACATCAACAAATTTTCTTCGCACGTGGGCCCAACAGTAGCAGCGGACTATCTTCTCGACCTTGTCATAGCCGCGGTACGCATCGGTATGTAAATATCCTTGAAATCCTTTCAGGAATTTCTTCGGATAATTGCCTCCGCGCCCCGGCTGGTATTCAAAAAGCCGAATAGGATGTGTCCCGTATTGCCCTGTGCTGTAAACCCACATGTATGAGTCGGTCGTGTTTTTCCGTCCTTCTTCCTGCAACACTTGAATGGGTGTCTCGTCCACATGCAAGTAGGTTTCTTTGACCAGCTCCTGATGCAGGCGCTCTACGACCGGCAGCAGCCAATCACGCGCTGCCACCATCAGCCAGTTCGACATGGTAGCCCGGCTCAAGCTAACGCCGAGCATTTGCCATTCTGCTTCCTGCCGATAGAGGGGAATAGCGTTCACGAACTTCTGGTGCATGATCCAGGCGAGTGTTGACGGAGATGCTAAAGAGTGCAGAATCACCGGATCCGGCAGCTCTGCTTTTTCCATATAGGAACGGTCATTTTTTCGGCAATTCCGGCATTCCAATGTTTCGCGATAATAATCAATGACCCGGACTTGAGCCGGAATAAATTCCAGCTCAGATCGGACAAATTCTTCACCCACTGCAACCAGTTCTGTGCCGCAGGTATCGCAGGAGCGGTCTCCTTTGAGCCGATGATAGACTTTTTTCACATGTTCCAAATGGCTGATTTGATCTTTCCGTTGACCTTTGTACCGTTTCTTAGCAAATTTAGCAGCCTCTTCTTGTAAATCCGGCTCAGGCATTTTCGCATTTGCTTCAGTTTCTGCTTCATCAAATACTGATGGCAGCTCATCAAAAAGAGACACCTGCTCCTTGGATAAGGACGATGTCTTCTCTGAACGCTTGCCAAAGAGTTGTTTCGTCAAATAAGCTACTGTATCGTGCAGCCGTTTGTTCTCTTGTTCAAGCTCGGTTATGCGTTTTTCAAAAGCTTTCATCTGGTCCGAAACCGACATGTTATTGATTCCTCGGTACGATTTTTCTACTATATTCATTATACCATAAACAGTGCAATAAACCTAGGAATTATAAGGATTAAACGGCATTTTTCCGTCTAAATCCATGCCGAAGTATCAAGTTTTTGTACCGCCTTGGGAGGATCAATGCACAGACCTTCTAGTAGCCAGCGAAGTTGTTGAGAAGTAATGGTCCGAACTGCTTCGGCACTAGTTGGCCATTGGAAACGGCCTTTTTCCAGGCGTTTGTACAAGAGGACAAAACCGTCACCTTCCCATAGCAGCGCTTTC
>NZ_BMBX01000058.1:0-1885 GCF_014634905.1 Sporomusa sp. GT1
GTCGAGTAGAAGCGGGCCTCACGGCCCGACAACCCTCACAGAACCGGACGGGCCCAACTAAGGCATCCGGCTCTTCATAACAGCATTCACCGATAGTTAGCCATAGATATTCACGTAAACCCTTGCTTTGGCAAGCGGGAATCGCTCCTCAAGCTTTGCAAATCCTTCCCAAGTCAGACTCTTCTTCTGGCTCCTGCGATTGAGCACTTCAAGCAGTTTATGCCGTATGCGATAGCCAAACGTATGGATTCCGTTGCTGTTGTCGGTCACCCCATAGTAACGGTAGTGTCCAATCAGCTTGGCATTTATCTGCTTGATTAAGTCTCCTATCTCATTGTGCATGGCACGGTGCAGCCAGTCTGCGAAGACTTTCAGCTTCACTTTGAATTTCTTCCGGCTGGTTTTTCTCTTGACGCGGAATCTGCCTGTTTTGCTTTTGCCACAGTAGTGCGTGAATCCGAGAAAATCGAATGTGTTCGGCTTACCTTCGTTTCGCTTAGCCCGACTGTCTGCGGCAAAGCGTCCGAATTCGATGATCTTCGTTTTCTCCTCCGCTATCTCCAGGTTGAATTTCCCCAGTCGGTCTATCAATTTTCCATAGAAAGCTTCTGCATCTGCTTGGTATTGAAAGAAGCATAAAAAGTCATCAGCATATCGAATCAGATAGGCTTCACCTCTGCAGTCCCGTTTTATTTTCACCGTGAACCACAAGTCCAGTACATAGTGCAGGTATACATTCGCCAGCGTGGGGGAGATGACTCCCCCTTGCGGCGTTCCTGTGTCTGTTTCGTATTCTACGTTCGCCTCTATGACCCCCGCCTTCAAGAAGCGCTGTATCAGTCGCAGGAGGTTCGGGTCTTGGATTCGGTCCTGCAGGAACTTCATCATCCACTCATGGTCGACGTTGTCAAAGAAGCCCTTGATATCCACATCCACTACATAGTTGACCTTCTTGCTTTCAAGGATTCTGGTAACTTCCTTTAGCGCGTCATGGCAGCTTCTCCCTGGTCTGAAACCATAGGAGCAGTCGAGGAATTCCAGTTCGTAGATGACAGTCAGAATTTCGTTTAGGGCTTTCTGCACCAGTTTGTCCTCATAGGCAGGTATTCCTAGCGGTCGCTTCTTCCCATCAGTTTTTGGAATGTAGACTCTCTTTACGGGTTGCGGCTTGTACGCTTGCCGCTTCATTCTTCCCAACAGATCATCGATGTTTTCCTTTAGCTTTTTGCCGTATTCTTCTTTGGTTACAGCGTCCACGCCAACTGCTTTCTCTGCTGACAGGACACGATGGGCCGCCTTCAGGCTTTCCTCGTCAATGGCATGGATAAGGGTTTGCAGTTTGGCTCTCGGTCTTTGTTTAGCTAATTCGGTTATCCTTGTCAGTTTTGTTACCAATGGTTCTCTGCCTCCAGTGCAGCATTGTTTCTCTTTTCAAGGGCTCTGCTATGTTACGCCCTTCCCTCCGCAGGCATTACCCTGCTTCTTCAGTACTATAGCGCAATCCGACTCCCTGCCGTCTATTTGACTTCCTCGTCTTCAACTTGTCCGCCATACTCTCAGGGGAGGGCGGCAGGGTCTCCCAAGTTCACACGGAGTAACGGTGTGTAGCATGCCAAGACCTTCGATCCCGGGGCGCCGCCATTAGCTCGCCTGTATCGCTAAACGCGGTGTTGTCTTCTGCTCGTCCCATGCATCGACCTTTCCCATTGAGGATTTCGGGATTCTACATCTTCAGCTTGCGCTTTCGGCCTGCTACCTTTCCTGCCTACGCTTAGACCTGGCGTTACCGCTTCAGTCCCAAGGCTGGATACTGGGTGACTGGCTAGGCCTTCCCAGACGGGATTCCCTCCCGCTTTACTCCGGGCGCTTCTTGGCGCACGGGACG
>NZ_BMBX01000059.1:0-1876 GCF_014634905.1 Sporomusa sp. GT1
AAGGGGGTGTCGCAAAACGCTTTTTTAAAAAAGCGTCAAGTGACCCCTCATTTGTATATGAGAAGGCAGAAAATAGATAGAAAAAGCAACAAAAAAAGAATCCATCTTTGGATTCTGGACACAACAAAAAGGAGGAAGTCTCTTCCTCTAAAAAAATGAAGATGTAGTTGTTAGGCCGCTTTGGGAATATGTAAATAGGTTCCACAGCGGCTATTTTGTATTTTGTTGTGGAGCTTGTTTAGGTTATAGCCCATGCACAATAACAGGAACTCGGTCTGTACTTTAGTACTGCTGCGTAGTAGGAATCTGCGGAACCCCATGTCCTGTTTGAGTACCCCAAAAGCTCCTTCTACTTGAATGGAACGATTGATTCGTAACAGAATGCCTTCCTCGCTCTGAATTCGTGCTTGCATCTGTTGCCGCTGCCTAAGAAAGGTTTTGGATACGTACAGGTTTTTGATTCGCTCTTCCAGTGGTGTTTTGCTCTTGCCTTTGATACATTTTTCTTTATGCGAGCAGCCGGTACACTCGGCACAGGTATAGACTGTTGTCACGATACGATAGCCTGCCTTTGACCGGCTCTTTTTGTCATAGGCCGCCTGGATGGGGTGTCCCATGTGGCAGTAGTAGCTGTCGCTGCTTTCATCGTAAGGCATATTTTCCCGCCTGCCAATATCGCTTTTGTATTTGCGGGTTTTGGCTTTTTCGTAATTGGCTGGTTTAATAAATGCGGTTTGCCCGTTTTCTTCGCACCAGGTGTAGTTTTCCTCACTCTCAAATCCTGCATCGGCTACGGGTTTGCTATAGCCTAATTCTTTAAGTACCTGAAGGATGGGAATGAAGGTTTGACTGTCACTTCTCTCTTGCGAAATGGCCGCAGCTACTATATATTCGGCATCTACCGCTATGGTGGCATTGTAGCCTGGTTTAAGCTGTCCGTTTTTCATATGGTCTTCTTTCATCCGCAGGAAAGTGGCATCTCGGTCTGTTTTAGAAAAGCTGTTACGTTCTCCGAAGCTGTGGTTGTAGTCATCGTATTTTTTCTGCCGACGCAGATACTCATCTACCGTTTCTAGCGCCCGTTGTAGCGGTGATTTCTTTTGCCCCCGGCCATGGACGAAGGAGACTCCTTGCTTGGTTTGGATTGCTTTAAGCTGTCTGCGTAACTTCTTCAGATTCTTGGCCTTGATTATCTGTCCAACATAAAATCGCAGTCCAAACTGTACCGCCAACGCTGGCAGTTCCACTTTCATCTTTTCCTGTAGCTTCTCTTGGTTTTTTTGTGTCGACTTTTTCCAGACAAAACTGTAGCGATTGGCATTAGCCTCTAGCTTGGTTCCATCAATGAATGCGCTCGACAGTGACAGTTCACCGGCTTCGGCAAGCAATTTTACCAGTTGTGAGAAGAGGTCTTTGATTACTCCGGTCAGTCGTTCACTGCGAAACCGGGCGATGGTAGCATGATCAGGTGATGGATCTCGTCCCAACAAGTACATGAAATTTACATCTCGTCGACAGGCCTGCTCTATCTTACGGCTGGAGTATATGCCGTTCATGTCCCCGTAGACAAGGATTTTGAATAGACGTTTCGGTGATCTCTCGATTCTACCCAGCCGGGAGTACGCGGCATACAATTTACTGTAATCCATCCTCTCCAATACCGCGTTGAGTAGTCGCACCGAATCATCTGCCGGGATCATTACCCCAATGTCCATCGGCAAAATCAGTTGATATATTGGCTCTTCTGTTGTACAATAATTTTGTTGTATTTTTGTTGTTTTCACAGACTTAATTGTACAACAAAAAAACGGCTTCCAGCTACTGCTGGTCGCCGTTTTTTCTTGTTTTGGGGCTGGCTTACTGCGACAGCCCCTTT
>NZ_BMBX01000060.1:0-1836 GCF_014634905.1 Sporomusa sp. GT1
ACCTCCCTTAATAAACTCTCGATATCTTTGATTTACTCGATATCTCACAGCATTTTACTTTGAATATGTCGAACCCAACCTCCGAATAGTGTGCCTATGCTGATCGCCACGTGGTTTCGGGCACGGAAAAACAGACCGCGTCGGTTTTCCGTTATCTTGGCCGTTGGGATTCCACATGACTCCAGGCGGCAAACCTCCCATGTCTTGCGGCATCAATTGTGCCTAATTCCTTCGTCCTGCCTATCCTTGAGATGGAACGTCAATCATGCTCCTAAGCTGGGTCATTGCCCGTAAGGTAAAATTCAACTTGACTGCCCCGGCTCTACTTGTCAAAGTGCTTGCTGTGATTGCTATGTTTTAAGGATTCTCGCCAAGTCTGGTCCGCTGCGGCCTTCGGTCCTTTGGCGCCATCCTTCTTCGAATGTCTCCGGCCTGGCTTACGCCGCCTTCATCGAACGCTTCATGTCATTGGTCATTTTCTCGGCATCGTACAAGCAGCCTTTTGTCAAAATCGCATAGATGACTCGCACCAGTTTGCCGCACAACGCTATGACCGATTGCATTTTGTTCAGCGGGTTTACTAAACGCGTCAGGTTCTTTTGGTGCATGGCCCGGAATTCGGCGTTAATCGCCAACATTGGGATCATAACCTGAAACAAGCCTTCCCTCAGCCGTCTTCTCCCGCGCTTATTAATCGTGGTTTTTCCCCGATGTTTTCCTGAGCTGTTTTCTTTCAGGCTAAGTCCTGCCATCTTGAGTATCTGCCGTGGATCTTGAAAGCGTCGGATGTCGCCGATTTCGCTGATGATGACCGCCGCCGTCACCATCCCGATGCCTCTAATCTCCAGCAGTTTGCCGGCGTTGGGTACTCTCAGCAGCAGTTCCTGCATTAGTTGCTCAATCCTCTGGCGCTGGCCGGCAATCATGTCGTATTGCGCCAACAAGTTCGCCAGCGCCGCTTCCGCAGCCTCGCTGCCGGCGGTTCGTCCGATGGACTTTTCTGCCGCCCGGACCAGTCGTTCGGCTTTTTTCAGGCTGCTCCTTTGAAGGTGCTTCTGCCAAACTTGGAGTACACCCGCAGCGCCCGCGGCCATCACTCTCGCCGGCGTGGGGAAGTTTTTCAGCGTAGCCTGCGCCGTTTTCCCACCCCAGTCTTTGAAGACAGTGATAAATTCCGGGAACCTGATGTCCAGCCAGCGGTGGATTTGGTTACTCAGAGCGATAAGTTGGCCTTGCAGCCGTTCCCGTTCCGAGACTGCTTCCCGCAGTTCGCTGTAAAGGTCCGCCGGAATGTACACGTCTCGGAACCGGCCGTCCTTGACCAGCATGGCAATGGTCTTCGGGTCTTTGCGATCATTTTTCGTCGGGCTATTGTCATCCAGCTCCCGCGTACATTTTACGTGGAAAGGATTGACTATCCCCAGCCGGTGGCCTTTGCCTTGCAGGTGATCCCCCAGCGTGAACCAGTAGTGTCCGGTAGGCTCGAAGCCTACTATGGCCTCGGTCTTCGCTTTTTGCTCCATGATCATTCGCATCCACTCATCCAGGGCTTCATAGCCCTGGGCCGTGTTGCTGAACCGGAGCAGTTTCGCCAGTTCGATCCCCCGGTTGTCAAAGGCCCTCGCGTAGTGCGAGTCCTTGCCGACATCGATTCCTACTACCAATGTGTGATTTTGGATTTGCAAAATCTTCTCGTTTTGTGTACGCTTCATGTGAGACGCCTCCTCAATCAATGGTTTTGTGCTTCTCTTGCCGGATCAGCACACATTGCCATTGTATTGCCGGGCGTCTCATTTTTCAAAGACCGTTTTTACTCCTTACAGGAATGCTCCTTAT
>NZ_BMBX01000061.1:0-1789 GCF_014634905.1 Sporomusa sp. GT1
AGCATTCCTGTAACGAACAAAAAAGAGTTTTGAACAAAAAAGTACCTCCTGTTAGAATACAGGGTGTAAGGCTTCTGCAGAGCTTACCCCGAAATAATCAAAACTAACAGTGGAGGTACCTAAGATGAAGTGTAACCAAAATCAAAGAATTTTGCAAGTATCAGAAGCAGTACTGATTGTCGGAATAGATGTGGCCAGTGAAATACATTACGCCCGTGCGTTCGATAATCGCGGACTTGAACAAGCCAAGGTATTCCACTTTACCAATGACTTAGAAGGATTTAAAGCCTTTACGAAATGGGCTGAAGCAATCCGATTAAAGGCTGGTAAAGAGGGAGTCATCGTTGGACTGGAACCTACTGGGCACTATTGGTTTAACCTTGCTCAATATAGTAAGGGTCATCGCATGAAGATTGTGCTGGTGAACCCGTTTGCAGTGAAACGGAGTAAGGAACTGGACGACAATAATCCAACCAAGAATGACCGGAAAGACCCCAAAACGATAGCATTGTTAGTCAAGGATGGCCGATACATGGAACCGTATATCCCCGAAGGGGTATATGCTGAGCTGCGAACAGCGATGAATACGCGCTGGCAGATAGTGAAGAGCCTCAACGGAATCAAAAATCAAATTAACCGATGGCTGAGAATCTACTTTCCAGAGTTTTTACGAGTATTCGCTGACTGGGAAGGCGTGGCAGCGCAAGTCATATTGCATGAGATCCCAACACCGGCGCAGATCATTGAAAAAGGTGTCGAAGGAATAGTGGCACGATGGAAGCAAGATAAGATTCGTGCAGTCGGCAAAAAACGTGCCCAAAACCTTGTAGAAGCGGCGCAAAGCAGCACAGGAATAAGCGATGGACACATGGCTGCAACTATGGAACTTAGTATTCTCCTTGAGGATTATGCCAGAAAGAGCAAGCAATATGAAACGGTCATGGAATTGGTAGAAAAGCTGGTTGAGCAAATACCAAGCGTTGATAAGTTACTAAAGATCAAAGGTCTAGGCTTGGTAACCATAGCAGGTTTTCTTGCTGAAGTTGGCGATATCAGCCGATTCTCCCATCCGAAGCAGATACAAAAGTTTGCAGGGCTAAACCTCAAGGAAAACAGCTCGGGCAAGCACAGAGGTAAGATGACCATTAGCAAAAGAGGGCGAAAGCGACTGCGCGCCATACTGTTTCGAGCCATGCTGCCATTAGTAGCTAAAAATGCTGAATTTCGAACTATACATGGTTACTATACAACTCGTAAAAATAACCCGTTGAAGAAGATACAATCGCTAATATTGCTGTGCTGTAAACTGATCCGAGTTATCTATGCTGTACTAACGAAGGGAATTGGGTATGAAGCCGAAAAGCTGCTTTGCGATATGAAAAAAGCAGAACTACTAGCAGTCTAAAACGAGAAGATTCTACTGTAACGAGAATAGCACATTGACAAGACGAGCCGGGATAGTTGCTAATTTTTCCATTAGGGCATAGACCCCGTCGAGGAGCAAACCAAACATCCACCATGCGGATAGGCAGAACGAGGGAATTTAGGGCTGGCATTATGCTAAGACCCCGTGAGACATAGGAGGGTAGCCACCGCAGGTTATGTGGATTCCAAATAGGCCGCAATAATCTGCTTTTTTAACCTGATAGTACTCAGGCTGTAGAGGTTATCCCCTTTTTTATCTTTTTCGGTTCCCCAATTCTTCATATCCCATAAAGACGAGTCTTAAATATGTGAAATGCTATGTAAAACTGAGAATTAAAGAGATTCTTTAAGATTATTGAAGGAG
>NZ_BMBX01000062.1:0-1657 GCF_014634905.1 Sporomusa sp. GT1
CAGACTGTGTGAAATATCCTCTCACGCCCTCTAATAAAGTAGCTTAAAATACAAAATGCTAGGCAAATCGTTAACTTTTGTTGAACTGAATAGCATCTAGCGGGATTTAGGCTAGAGCCGGAGATTTTCTAGCAGTCAATTTTGCTAATACTTCTTTCGTCCCCAGGATAGATATAACACGCCTAAGGTTATACGATAAAAAAGACAAAGAAAGCTCCCCTGTGACTGAGCGCTTACGCTTAGTCAGGAAATAATACGCTCCCCATCCTCGTTTAATTGTTCCAAAAACATGTTCAATGATCATTTGCCGTAATCGGTATTTATCTTTATTTTTCTCCGTCTTTAGATTAATCGTATCTAAGAAGTCTTGGTCTATATGCCGAAAGATACTTCGACCCTTTGCACTTCGAGTACAGCGTTCTTTTACCGGACAAGAGGAACAGGCTGCATAATTTCGGTATTCGTAACCAATAACGCCTTTTTCCTTACTGGTTCTCTTCTTGGCAAAATATAACTCAATTCCTCTGGGACACCGATATATATTTTCCTCTGCGTCGTAATGAAACTTATCCGGGTAAAACTCTTTATCTCCGGTCCCGTTCGAATATGTTTGTTTCGCGACATATGGAGTGATATGATTTTTTACGCATGTTTTGAGGTCGTCAACCTTGTAATATCCTTTATCCGCTACCACTTCGAGCTCTTTTTTTCCAAGCACCACTTGGGCACGCAAGGCCATGTTGTCTAACTCACCCAAATCGTTGGCCTGTGTTGTTACTTTGAAGTCGGCCACTAATTTGTGTTTGGCATCGACTGTGGTCTGTACATTGTAGCCTACATCTACTGTATTATTGTTATTGGACATAAGTCGAGCATCCGGGTCTGTTGTAGAGACTTCACTGCAGCCTTTTTTATCTATCGTTTCTTGATAAGCCTGATAGGTTTGTTTTCGATTACGAAGTTCTTGAATTCGCTGTTGTACTTCTTGTACCGACAGCTTACGTTCCTGAGTCTCCGCGTTATCCGTTGTCTCTAGTTCTTTCATATAGGTTTCAATTTTTTCATCGATATACCGGATATGACGTTCCAGTTTTTTGGCACTGTAATTATTCTTTTTGCTATTACAAGCTCGCATTTTAGTCCCATCAATCGCCACTAACTCTTTGCCATATAGGCCCCATTCATCGCACAGGCGTACGAACTGGCGAAACACCTTTTTGAGGGCGAGTTTATTATCTTTGCGAAAGTCCGCAATGGTTTTATAATCTGGTTTTAGTTTTTGCAGTAGCCAGATGACTTCTAGGTTTCGTGCTGCTTCTTGCTCAAGCCTGCGCGATGAACGGACCCGGTTTAAATAGCCGTATAAGTATAATTTTAATAAGACTTTTGGGTTATAGGGAGGGCGCCCGAAAGTGGGGCTAGTCGATCGCTCAAATGCCAGTTCCAACACATCAAGCTGTTCCACGAACGCATCTATAATGCGAACTGGATTATCTTCGTGGACGTAATCGTCGATACTTTCGGGAAGCAAAATTGTTTGTCCTCTTTCTTCGCCTTTTATATAGCCCATACTCTCACCTTCTCAATCAGTATACAACTATATTTTAACATATTTGTAATTTCATATAATTTTTAAATGCACTTTTCACACAGTCTG
>NZ_BMBX01000063.1:0-1656 GCF_014634905.1 Sporomusa sp. GT1
TTTATAACCATTCCTTTCGCTTCGCTCAAGGCACAAAACGGAATGAAATCCGTTAGCCTGGAGCGATTTTTTCTTGTATTCTTAACTATACAGGGATGCCAGCATACTACAAATCACGAGGAGGGGAGTGGAACACCTCCATTATGAGGTGACCGCATTTTTATATGTGTAGATTGCCTTTCCAAGCACAAATAAGTGTCGCTTCGAGCACGCAGACTTATCTTTGTTTAAACAAACTCGTTTATTGCTGGGCAATCAGTCCCTGTTGACATCTCTGCCTAATTCTGGAAAGGAGTTTGCCTATGGCTTTGAAAATTGTCTACCCCGTCTGTTGTGGCATTGACGTTCACAAAACCTTTGTCGTGGCCTGTATTGCTTCCACCAACAGCAGCGGCATCACGACTTACAAACGCCATCGCTTTTCTACCTTTACCAAAGGTCTCCAGGAGCTGTCACAGTGGCTTTGTAAAAACGACTGTAAGGATGTTTGCATGGAATCAACCGGCAAATATTGGATCCCTGTATTCAATATTCTGGAGCATTCCTGCAACATCACGCTGGCTCACCCCAAATACGTTAAGGCTATTCGGGGCAAAAAAACTGACAAAAAGGACGCCCAATGGATTGCCGATCTATTCAAGCATGACCTTGTCGCGGGAAGTTTTATGCCTCCTTTGCCCATCCGGCAATTGCGCGATCTAATGCGCTACCGCTTTAAGCTGACCAACTTTTCCTCCAGTGAGAAAAATCGCCTTCAAAACAGCTTGACAGTTTCCAACATTCAACTTGGCAATGTCGTCTCCGATACCTTTGGTAAAAGTTCCATGAATATCATTAACAAGCTGCTCAACAATCCGCTTGATACGTCTTTTGACATAGAACCGCTTATTCACGGCTCTATGAAGAACAAACTTCCTGAACTGCAACTTGCGATCGAGGGGGCCATTACTCCCGAACAAGCCGGAAAAATTATGGTCATTAAAAAGCATTATGAAAACCTTGAGGCTCGCAAAGCCGACCTGGAAGCCATAATTCTTTCCCTTGCCGGGTCCTACTCCGAAGAAATCACATTGATCTTGACTGTCCCGTCCTTCAAAAACATCTTTTCCGCCATTGCTGTGATTGCAGAAATCGGCGTGAATATGGACGTGTTCCCGACATCCAAGCATCTGTGCTCTTGGGCAGGACTTACTCCCACTAACAATGAAAGTGCCGGCAAGAAAAAGTCAGTAAGAATTTCGAGAGCTGGCTGCTACATCAAGCCTCTTTTGGTACAGTGTGCCACCGCCGTAGTCAAAAGCGAAAAACATCCCGAAATCCGAAACCGCTACCTGCAACTTAAGAAGCGTAGGGGCCACAAACGAGCTATCATTGCGATTGCGCGAATGCTGCTAACGGCCATCTATCACATCTTGAAATCCAAAGAACCCTATAACCCTGATTTATATAAAAAATCGGATGTTCGTCCTGTCCGTCATGAAATTACGATAGAACAAGCCATTCGATTGGCACAAGCTCAGGGTTACCGAATTCTAGAGTTTGCTACCTAGCTTCTTTTTCTTGAAAATACATTATTTACCATCCAACTGTTTCTTGACAGCTTATTTGCTATGCTCATTTTCCTTGTTGAGCACCTTGGCTCAGGATTTCAGACTT
>NZ_BMBX01000064.1:0-1562 GCF_014634905.1 Sporomusa sp. GT1
GACATGCCATAGCTTCGGTTCCGTGCTTTAGCCCCGGACATCTTCGGCGCACAATCTCTCGACCAGTGAGCTATTACGCACTCTTTAAATGGTGGCTGCTTCTAAGCCAACATCCTGGTTGTTTCGGAAATTCCACATCCTTTGCCACTTAGCACGGCATTGGGGACCTTAGCTGATGGTCTGGGCTGTTTCCCTCTTGACTACGGATCTTATCATTCGCAGTCTGACTCCCAGGTTAAAGTATATTCATTCGCAGTTTGACAAGGTTCAGTAACCTAAAAGGCCCCTAGCCCTATCAGAGCTCTACCGTCTATACTCATTACCTGAGGCTAGCCCTAAAGCTATTTCGGGGAGAACCAGCTATCTCCGCGTTCGATTGGCATTTCACCCCTATCCACATCTCATCCCAAAGCTTTTCAACGCTCACGGGTTCGGTCCTCCACGCATTTTTACCTGCGCTTCAACCTGGACATGGATAGATCACTGCGGTTTCGGGTCTACAATAACTAACTGTCGCCCTGTTTAGACTCGCTTTCGCTTCGGCTCCGTGTGTTCCACTTAACCTTGCTAGTTACTGTAACTCGCCGGTTCATTCTTCAATAGGCACGCCGTCAGCCTCATATGGGCCTTCGACTGCTTGTAGGCATACGGTTTCAGGTTCTGTTTCACTCCCCTCCCGGGGTGCTTTTCACCTTTCCCTCACGGTACTATGCGCTATCGGTCGCCAAGGAGTATTTTGCCTTGGAGGGTGGTCCCCCCTGCTTCCCACAGGGTTCCTCGTGTCCCGTGGTACTCTGGATTCCGGCCATTTCGCTCTGCCTTTCGCTTACAGGGCTTTTACCTTCTGCGGCCTACCTTTCCAGGTAGTTCGACTAGGCCTGGCGAAACTGTTGCCGGTCCTCAACCCCAAAGAGCTAAGCTCTCTGGTTTGGGCTCTTCCCCGTTCGCTCGCCGCTACTTAGGGAATCTCGTTTGATTACTTTTCCTCCGGGTACTTAGATGTTTCAGTTCCCCGGGTGCCCTCACTACGTTAGTAGTGTGACGGTGCATTACCACCGCCGGGTTCCCCCATTCGGAGATCTAGGAGTCAAAGCTTGCTTGCAGCTCATCCTAGCTTTTCGCAGCTTACCGCGTCCTTCTTCGGCTCTTGGCGCCTAGGCATCCACCGTATGCCCTAAATAACTTGACTTATGCTGCAAAGCTGCAACTGTCTATCGCGCATCATCTGCTTCGTTGTCAGTCCGGGCGCTCTCTTCGACGTACTTCCAGTACGACTCCGTTCGCGTCCTCCCTCCGCCTCGCATCTGATACACGCTAGCCAGTTTCGCCTCAGCTTACACTAGCTTTTGCTAATTTATAAAAAAATCCTAATTGCGCGTTTAAGAACTTCTCATATTTGCATATAAGAGGTTATTTAAACTTTGCTTTCTTCTGTGCAGTTTTCAAGGAACATTATAAATTGATGAACACTAACGTGTTCATCAAAACCAGCAACTTCCTAATCTCCCAGGCCGTTTCCAGCCAAGTACCTTCGGCGTTTATGGGCTTAACTACTGTGTTCG
>NZ_BMBX01000065.1:0-1560 GCF_014634905.1 Sporomusa sp. GT1
AAAGACTAACTATTAAAAGTCAAGCCCTAAGTTTTAAAAAAACTGAGCATGGGAAATGGGTAATCGGACACGAAAAATGTGCACGCCAAATAGAGCGTCCTTGTGGGCGCTCAGAAAGCGGTATGTTGTTGGAGTTAAGTAGCGGGTTTGTATGGGAGCCTGTTTTTTTCCAAAGCGTACATAAGGCGTACCAGCTTCTTAGCGGCATGAGAGATGGCAACATTGTAGTGCTTACCCTCAGCGCGTTTCTTGGCAAGGTAGGCAGCAAAGGTATCATCCCAATGGCAGACAAACTTGGCAGCATTAAAAATAGCATAACGCAAATATCGGGAGCCACGTTTTTCCATGTGAGAGTAGGAAGATGTCAGTTGTCCAGACTGATATGTGGAGGGCGAAAGCCCAGCATAAGCCAAAATCTTATCAGGTGAATCGAACCGGGAGAAGTCGCCAACTTCGGCGAGGATCATGGCACCCATGCGGTAGCTAATGCCAGGGATGGTCAGAATCGGAGATTGAAGTTCGTCCATGATAAGCTTGATTTCCGTCTCAATTTCCACAATCTGTGCATCCAGTTCACGGATGAGGTTAATGGTGTGGCGCAATTCAAGGGACTTGGCAGGCATTAATGAGCCAATGGAGCATCTGGCGGCATCGCGGATTTCGATAGCTTTCTTGCAGTCATACCGGCCTTTGGAGGCATTATTGAGCAATGATTTCAAGTGGTTTAGGCTTGAAGTGGCAATCTGATGTGCGCTGGGGAACTGACTCAAAAGTGCGTAAACAGAGGTCATGTGAAGTGTCGAAACCAGTTTTTCAAGCTCGGGGAATAAAATCGTGATCAAACGGGAAATGGACTGTTTGAGCTGCGCCCGCTCTTTCACCTTGTCGAACCGATAACGAGAGAGTGACTTTAGTTCCTCATTGTGATATGCTGTGTCTGTGTAGGACTTGAGGTTCACATCAGACATAAGCATAGATGCAATCGTTCGGGCATCAACCTTATCAGTCTTGGTTTTTCTAAGGCTGAGACTCTTGCGGTAGAGATGGGTATGGAGAGGGTTGATGACAAAGGTGGTAAGACCTTTGTCGAGCAAAAAGCCGAGCAAATTGTAGCTATAGTGTCCGGTGGCCTCAAGACCTACTTTTATTTTGCCCGAAGCATCGGATGCAGAGCAAATTCTTTGAAACAGGGCAGTAAAGCCGGTCATGGTGTTTGGAATGGTGAATACATCTTGCAGCACCTCGCCTTCCGAGCTGACGATGCAGCAATCGTGCTTGTCCTTAGCAACGTCGATTCCGACACAGATCATAGCGATACTCCTTCGTAAATGGATTTGATACTGCTTGGGACCACAGGACTCCTTGCGCTTGTAACCTCGTTCCATATAAACCGTCGAGCGGTATCTAACTGATTAACAAACTTACAAGAAGACTGTGGTTGGAGCCTTTATGAAACCATCTTGTGGTAGGAGATGGACACCAATCCACAGTATCCCTTACAGTGTAGCACATTGCCCTTGAAGAGGGGCGTTAATAACTACTACTTTATAATACGAGGAG
>NZ_BMBX01000066.1:0-1525 GCF_014634905.1 Sporomusa sp. GT1
AACTCAACTTTCGCAGAGCCATAATCGACTCAACATCACGATTTAGCCAACACGAATGCATAAAAATAATCTTTCTTGACAATGGAAAAACACCCCTAATGTCTGGTATAGTGAGTTTGCTACAAAACACTACCATACAGAAGAGGTGCCTTCCATATGACAATGATAAACCAAAATCAACAGAAAAATCAACTCCCAAAAGAAATCGAAGCCGCTTTTAAGGAGCTCAAGATACTGCAGCATTTGCGTCAAGCAGGAATCAAGCGCAATTTAGGGTTTGCCTGTAGCTATATTTTTCAGATTGTATTTTGCTTGCTATTTCAACACCGCAACTGGTTTCGTATGCAAGATAGTGACCATAAAAGCGCTGATTTTCCTGGAAAAGATGCAGTATATCGCTTTCTCAACTGTCCGAATTTTGCTTGGCAACGCTTTTTATCTGCGCTTAGCAGCCACGTCATCGGAAAAATTGTACCCTTAACAACGCAAAAGAAGACTGGCGTTTTAGTAGTGGATGATTCTGCCTACGCGCGTAATAGGAGTAAGAAGGTTGAACTGTTAGCCCGCTGTAAGGATCACACGAATAATTGCTATTATAAAGGGTTTCGCATGTTGACTTTGGGCTGGTCTGACGGTCACACGTTCATTCCTACTGATTTTGCTATGCTCAGTTCAAGAAAGGCTTGCCTTCATGGAATTAATGAAGCTATCGACAAGCGAAGTGTCGGTTATAAACGTCGGCTAGAAGCATTGCAAAAGGCACCTGATGTTATTCCCGAAATGATAGACCGTACATTGAAAAGCGGTGTACATGCGTCTCATGTTCTTATGGACAGCTGGTTTACTCATGCCCCATTAATTCGTGCTATCTGCAAACGCGGTCTTGCTGTTATCGGTATGGTAAAAGATAATAATCATAGGTATCTGGTTAATGGTCATGCTTTAAGCCTTAAAGCATTATACAAAGCGTCCACCACCAAAGGCTTTAAGAAAAGCGGTATTTTGAGTTCAATTACAACCATATTATCCAATGATATTCCAGTTAAAATCGTATTTGTTCGTCATAGAACCAACAAGCGCGAATGGCTGGCGGTTTTATCTACCGATGTAACTCTTGATGAAGAAGAAATCATCCGCTTGTATGGTATCCGTTGGGATATTGAAACTTTCTTCAAATGCACTAAATCTATTTTACAATTGGGTAAAGAGTTTCAAGGACGCAGTTTTGATATGCTCATCAGTCATACGACTATTGTGTTTGCCAGGTATATCGTCCTTAACTGGCAACATCGACAGCAGGGCGATGACAGGTCTTTAGGCGGTTTGTTCCTAGCAATGTGTGATGAACTTGCTGAGTTGGATTGGGTTGTTGCGCTGAGTCAGTTACTTGAAATTCTTACTGGGGTAACACAAACTGCAAACAAGCGTGTTGCAAAATTTATTAAATGTCAACTTTCACAATGGATAGCGGCCTTGCCCAATTACATCAAGCTTTATTTGCCTATATCTATCTGCGAAAGTTGAG
>NZ_BMBX01000067.1:0-1501 GCF_014634905.1 Sporomusa sp. GT1
GGGTCTGCGGATAATTTTGTGTAATTTGAAATTCCTCATGGCAAGAAATAGTGGCTTTGTAAAAACATATTTGTTCATTGTCCCTTGATAAATCAGTTTCCTGGGCGAGACGGAAGTATGCACGCGTTAGCGTGAATGCTTCTGTCTCGGCTGGGGAATCGTACTTTAAAGGGGCAATTATCCTACGTATCGATCCTCAAAAAGTAAGGCCAAATGGTTCAAAACCATATCCCAATCCCGGTAACGCTGAGTCCATTTTTTTACAATATTATTCGATGCTAAGTATAACATTTTGCGTAAAGCATCATCATTAGGAAATACGGCTTTGGTCTTGGTTACTTTTCGAAATTGCCGATGCAATCCTTCTATAATATTTGTTGTATATATTATTTTCCTAATACTGGGGGGATATGCATAAAAGGTAGATAAAATATCCCAGTTGTCTTCCCAGCTTTTTATGGCAGCCGGATATTTTTGTCCCCACTTTTCTTTAAAGATCATTAGCTTTTCCAGTGCGGCTTCTTCTGTCACGGATGTGTAGACTTCTTTTAAATCAGCCGTAAAGGCTTTTGCATGTTTGTAGTTTACATACCGCATACTCGCACGAATTTGGTGAATAATACAGCGCTGTATCCCGGCTTTAGGATAGGCGGCACCAATGGCTTCCCTAAAGCCACTTAGCCCATCAACACAGAATAGATAAACATCTTGTATGCCGCGGCTTTTCAGCTCATTTAAGACACTAAGCCAGAATTTGCTGCTTTCGTTTTCACCAATCCATATACCTAAAATTTCTTTATAACCGTCCAGGTTTACGCCCAATACAACATAAGCTGCCTTAGTAATGATCTGATGGTTTTCGCGAATTTTGTAGTGTATCGCATCCAAGAATATGAAAGGATATACTGCTTCCAAGGGCCGGTTTTGCCATTCAGTAAGTTGAGGCATGATTTTTTCACTGATTTTACTTACCAGCTCTGGCGAAATTTCTACATCGTACAGGCTTTTTATTTGGTCTGATACATCTCGAATGCTAAGTCCTGCAGCATAGAGCGATAATATTTTTTCTTCCATGCCATCAGCATTCCGGCTGTATTTGCCGATAATTTGAGGTTCGTACCCGCCGTTTCGATCACGGGGAATTGCAATCTCTACTTCACCAAGTTGCGTTTTTACTTTCTTTTTTGAGTAGCCGTTTCGATAATTTTTCGACACAGCTGGGTTGACATTTTCCGACCGTCGTTCCTGTTTTTCGTAGCCTAATTCTGTTTCTAATTCTGCTTCCATTATTTCTTGGAGCACGTCTCGGAACATCTCTTTAATTGCATTCATAACTTCCGCGGTATTGTTGAACTTTTCATCTTTGATCAAATCTCTAATGACTTCCTTGGGTATTGTTTTCATAAAAACATCTTCCTTTCCGACTCAAATAGGTTTATTCCTATTCTTGCCAGTAAGGAAGATGTTTCAAACTTATTTACACAAAATTTTCTGTGCCCTC
>NZ_BMBX01000068.1:0-1305 GCF_014634905.1 Sporomusa sp. GT1
TGGTATTATCCCCTTTAGGTAGACAAAGTAAAAAAAGCCCCATTTGATATAATGGGACTAGACCTTGTCACCTGGAGGGGATTTTGCATGGCTAAAAAAGGGCAAAAGTTTTCGAAGTATCCAGAAGAGTTTAAAGCGGAGGCAGTTAGGTTATATGAACAAGAAAAGATGGGATACAAAACGATAGCAAAGCTGCTAGGTGTAAAGAGCCATAGCCAGATACAAAAATGGGTAGCTAAGCATCGGAGTGGGCAGTCTTTCGATGATCAGCGTGGAAAATCTACCGCATGGCGAAAAGGCAGGCCAAGAGCTACGTTTTCAAGCATAGAAGAAGAATTAGCTTATGTGAAAGCAGAGCGTGACTATCTAAAAAAGCGGTATCCAAATCTTCACGGGGAGGTATGACGAAGAAAGCCCGATTCGAAATAATCCATGCCTTACGTAAAGTGTATCGCCTAGGCTGGCTGTTTGAGATAGCGAAGGTGAGCCGGCAGGGTTATTACAAATGGTTAAGACAGCATAAAAATGCCTCAGTTAAACAACAAAAGGAACAAGAGCTAAAAGAGCATATTGTGGCAATTCACCAACTACGGCCGTATTTCGGATATTTGCGCATGGTGATTGCCCTAGCGCATGAAGGATTTCACGTTAATCACAAACGGGTATATCGCATAATGAAAGAGCTTGGAATACAATCAATGATTCGTAAGAAACGCCGCTATTTTGGAAAACAACCATCAGTCGTACAGCCAAACCGGCTGGAGCGTGATTTTAAGGCAACAGCCCCAGGCCAGAAACTAGTCACTGATATTACCTACTTGCCATTCAATGGACAATTTTTCTATTTGTCTGCAATTCAAGATTTATTTAACAATGAGATCGTTGCTTACGAGATCTCAGCACGTAATGACCTAAAATTAGTTCTAAATACGATAGATAAATTGAGTAAAAAATTAGACGTGAACGAAACCATAATCCATTCGGATCAGGGCTTTCAGTACACGTCTAGTTCGTACAACAAGCGATTAGAAGAACTAGGCGCACTAGGTAGCCACTCTCGCAAAGGAAACTGCCTGGATAACGCCTGCATAGAATCATTCTTTTCGCATCTCAAAACAGAGATGTTGTACATAACTAAGTATACGTCTGTTGAAGAGCTATATCAAGGCATCGACAACTATATTTGTTTTTATAACAGTGAGCGATTTCAAAAAAGACTGAACCACCTTTCCCCGATACAGTACCGGGAAAAGATGGCTGCATAGTTGTTTTTTTATCGTTGTCTACTTGACAGGGGGAACTCCA
>NZ_BMBX01000069.1:0-1193 GCF_014634905.1 Sporomusa sp. GT1
GAGCCTTTTGTGGCTCATAAAGTTTTGAAATTGATGTTAGATGTAAAACATCTAACTAAGCGATCACAGCGGAATCATAGATTCCGTGTACCTGCTTATATTTAAAGTGCTCATTGAGCACCGCACATCTGGCTTTTTATAATGCATTACTTACATTGTTCAGTTTTCAGGGAACGAGGTGTCTCGGACATGCTATTGCATGCTTTGTTCAGGAGTATTCTTTATCACTCGCTTACCAACCGCGACATTTATATATGCTATCATGTTTATTACATCATGTCAACATAATATTTTTTCCTTTTTTGTGTTGTCACTTGCAGCAACTTTCATATAGTATCATGAAACACACATTACGTCAACTATAAACTCTCAAAATTAATAAATTTATATTTTAATTTATACTTATTAATTTAAAGTTTTCTATTGCTTGTTTACAAATTCCCTTTGAGTAAATCATCTTTTAGTAATATAATGTTAAGTACAACAATAAATTATAATTATTAAGGAGGGTGAAATTTATGTTTGTACTTAACTTTCAATCGCCAAACCATGAAAAGTTATTAATTAGTCGTCAGAAGAACTGTACTGTTCGTCTCGGAGATATGAAAAATACTTACCCTGAAAACTCAATGGTATGGATAACTGTCGGCCAAAAATTTAAAACTAAAAAAAAGCTATATCCCGCAATGATTGATCGGGTTCTAATAAAGAAATTTTCTGAGCTCACTACTCATGATCTAGACCATCAAAACCCTGAAATTAAAACTGTAGAAGAATTACTTGCTTTCTTTGAAAAAATTTATCAAAAATCTCTTACTCTAGATGACACTGTAACTGTAATCTATTTTTCAGAAATAATTGAAGGATAAATGGAAACGGGTTAAGCTTTGTGGCACAAAACACCTGCTATATAATAGCGGGTGTTTTTTATCATATAAGCAGATAAGCAGAGAACCAAGTTATTAGGAGCAACGCGACGCTAGAACTTGCGTGAATCGCTTAGTTCCAAGCGGAGCGTGGAACCTCCTTATACAACAAAAAAACCCATACCTTATACAGGTACAGGCATATTTCATATTCCCTGAAAACTTCACAGAAGAAAGACTACGCAATTAGTTCTATCAAATGTTTGCACTTGTGCAAACGAGGTATTTAAGTCAAGTCCTCGGCCTATTAGTACCAGTCAGCTACAT
>NZ_BMBX01000070.1:0-1082 GCF_014634905.1 Sporomusa sp. GT1
ATCTATGCCGACATGGTTGGCATGTATGATAACTTTACGCCGAAATTTGTGAAGAAATACGCCAATGTTGGCGAACACCTGACCAACGCTTTTAAAGCATATACCGAGGAAGTCCGGCAGGGACAATTCCCGGATGATGCGGAGCATACTTACAAAATGAGCGCCGCCGAAGAAGCAGAATTCTTAGCAGCATTGGTAAAATAGTACTTCTTGGCAACCTTTGCCCAGTAGGGAACCATATTAGTTATTAGCCCTAAGGATGGTAATGCCGCATGGATTCAATGGCAAAGCCGGAACAGAATGCATCACAAGGCAAGGAAGGCTGCGGGGGAAACCTCACAGCCTTTTGGGCTAATATAGGGAGGTTTTTAAAATAGACCTCAGGGCTATTCCTGTTTTTGGCTATTTGGGCTGCCAAGACGGTTGATGGTAACCCATAAAGCTAATGATTGCTCTAAGCGTTATTATTGCTGTATGTTCAGGATTTTTGGACAATGTAACACTGGGCTATTAATAGTTCCGGTAATGCTGAGGATTATTAAGGAGCTCCAGGTCAATCCAGTTGTAATAATGGCTAATCATATGAATTTTAATATAATGTAACTATTTTGATGAAAGTCTTAAAATTCCTAGGTTTTTTAGGTTATAACGAGAGTGTGTATGTAAATTGACATGAAAATGCGATGGAAGAATAGAAGACGGATATGTAATAGAACGGAACGGTTAGCGATTATTGCCAGATAATCTAATCGGTGCAATTGGTGCGGAGTACAATTCAGGAAAATCCTATCCTGCTCATGACAAAATTGTAGAGAATAAGACAAGATGGCCTTTCGTTTCCCACAAGATGACAAGATTCCTAATGAAGATGTCAAAAAATTCAGAAGGTAAAGACGCCTTTTTCAGGAATATTTATAGACATAAAGCATACCTGAAGTTTAGCTTACCCGCGAGCAGGACTCACGGAACGAGAGCAATTATCATAGAGACTGCATTATTTTTAAAGGAGGTCGATTTTTATGAGTTGTGGTTGCAGCCGCAGCCAGCAATTACGCAAAGTCAATTATCAGGGAGACGGCTTG
>NZ_BMBX01000072.1:0-607 GCF_014634905.1 Sporomusa sp. GT1
CGAACACAGTAGTTAAGCCCATAAACGCCGAAGGTACTTGGCTGGAAACGGCCTGGGAGATTAGGAAGTTGCTGGTTCAGGAACGCAATGCGTTCCGTTGTTCCTTGAAAACTGCACAGAAGAAAGCAAAGTAAAGTATGCCTCATAGTAAGATATGAGAAGTTCTTTACGTGCAATTAGGATTTTTTTTATTAGAACTTAGATTAGCAAAAGCTAGTATAAGTTGAGGCGAAACTGGCTAGAAGGTGCCATATGCTAGGCGCACCGGAGGAGTATGCAGCGCCGCGTACTGATGTACGCAAGCAAATACTCCGAGGAGCAACGACGGTCGATCATTATGCCGTCCATGGCATGATCGACACTAGAACCATCCATGGTTCGTCGCAGATGGCGGCTTATAGACAGTTGCAGCTAGGTAAGTCAAGTTAATAAGGGCATACGGTGGATGCCTAGGCGCCAAGAGCCGAAGAAGGACGCGGTAAGCTGCGAAAAGCTAGGATGAGCTGCAAGCAAGCTTTGACTCCTAGATCTCCGAATGGGGGAACCCGGCGGTGGTAATGCACCGTCACACTACTAAGGTAGTGAGGGCACCCGGGGAACTGAAACA
>NZ_BMBX01000073.1:0-559 GCF_014634905.1 Sporomusa sp. GT1
CATGTGACCGGCGGTTCCATGCTCAGCGGTCCCAATTATATGTCCTCCGAAATTCTCTACGGAGCCGGTGACAAGTATGTCAAAGGTGAGATGACCGAACAGGAACTCATGTATTATTCACGTAACTGCTGTCCCAGCGCCGGTGCCTGCCAGTTTATCGGCACAGCAAGCACGATGCAGTGTATGTCGGAGGCCCTTGGCCTGGCTTTGCCGGGGAATGCTCTGGCTGCCGCCTACACCACCCATTTAACCCGCTATGCCCGGCGAGCCGGACGGCAAATTATTGATAATGTAAAGAACTCCCTGATTCCCCGTAAGTTTATCAGCCGGAAAAATTTCATGAACGCCCTGATGGTTCATGCCGCGCTGGGAGGCTCAACCAACGCCCTGCTGCATCTGCCGGCTATTGCCCGTGAAGTGGGGATTGCAATAGACCAGCAGGAGTTTGATGCCATCAACCGGGAAGTTCCTGTGCTTGTCAGCCTGAAAACAGGCGGGCAATGGCCCACAGACCTGTTCTGGTATGCAGGCGGGGTGCCGGCGCTGATGCGGGAATTGA
>NZ_BMBX01000074.1:0-527 GCF_014634905.1 Sporomusa sp. GT1
CCCTGTGGTGTAGCGGTCTAACATGCCGCCCTGTCACGGCGGAGATCGACGGTTCAAATCCGTTCAGGGTCGCCATTACAATTCCAGTCTTTTTTAAAAACGGGAAATTGCGGTACTGCATTATTGCAGTATTGAGGAAAGTCCAGGCTGCCACGACCTGAGATGGTCGTAATGTTCGTGCTCATCGCAAGGTGAGGCAGAGCAAATGCTCTGACGACGGCAAAATCGACTCTCGTAGCCGAAAGTAGCCATAAAGTGCACAGAGAATGAGTAGGCTGGCGACAGCCTAGTGAAAAGTGGTAAACTCCACGAGGCAGAAACCCGAATTTTGGTAGGGGAGCTTCCTAGAGGGAATTAAACCAAAGGGAAGAACGCATTATTGCGTTAGATAAATAATTTCCTAAAACAGAAACTGGCTTATGGTTTTTATTGAAGACTGTAATATAAAAAGACTCCGTAGCTCAGCTGGATAGAGCGTTTGACTACGAATCAAAAGGTCGCAGGTTCGAATCCTGCCGGGGTCGCCA
>NZ_BMBX01000075.1:0-522 GCF_014634905.1 Sporomusa sp. GT1
TTGAAATAGTTATCACCGCAAATAATGGTGCCGGTAACTGTTCCTTCACCCTTGAGCAAGCCTTCAAAACCCATGGCCGGACCAATTTTGCCTGCTCTAAATTCCGGCGGCATGCCTGCCTGATCCTCACCGCCTACCTGGCCAAAGAATTGGTTTACATAGTAGAGCACTTTGAACTTGTCTGACATAAGATACCCTCCTTTCTCGTTAGTGTTAATATAGTCTGCAGGTTACATTGTGGAAGCCGATTTCTGAAGTGGCGCCAATAACGGCATTTAACTCACACATCAAACTGCCGTCTTCCAGTAAGGAGCCTTCCCACCCACCGGCTAATACGGAAATGGCTGCCTTATTGCCGATAACTTTATCTGCCGGCGGCAATGTAACCACATGACTGACATTTCCTCCGGAAATTACCGCCACTGCCTCTGCTGCCGTGTCAGCCAAAGGTTGTGACATACCGTCTCTGCCTGCACATTCATCAGTGATTAAAACGGTTTTAATACCGGATTTCTCACACTT
>NZ_BMBX01000076.1:0-519 GCF_014634905.1 Sporomusa sp. GT1
AGTTGCGCCGGTGGGGCCGGTAGTCCCGTCAGCGCCAGTTGCGCCGGTGGGGCCGGTAGTCCCGTCAGCGCCAGTTGCGCCGGTGGGGCCGGTAGTCCCGTCAGCGCCAGTTGTGCCGGTGGGGCCGGTAGTCCCGTCAGCACCGGTTGCCCCAGTCTCGCCAGTCGGTCCAGTTGCGCCGTCAGCTCCGGTTGCACCAGTTGGGCCTGTTGTGCCGTCGGCACCAGTAGGTCCCTCAGGCCCCGTATCACCAGTAGGTCCGGTAGGACCGGTAGGAGTAATATCTTCAATTGTCACAATTGCAGAGCCTTCAGTCACAGTAATATCCAGTGTTGTGGATTGGAAGATCAAACTCTCGCCAAACCCTACAGTGGCTGTTCCTACAGGGCCAAATACGCTAAAGAGAGTTTCTCCGGTATCAAAGGTGCCGGTAGTACCAGTCGGACCGGTCGCACCGTCAGCGCCAGTAGCCCCAGTCGGTCCGGTTGCTCCGTCGGCTCCAGTGGGACCAGTGGGACC
>NZ_BMBX01000077.1:0-467 GCF_014634905.1 Sporomusa sp. GT1
GGAACGGCAGACGCGCTAGCCTCAGGAGCTAGTGGGGGCAACCTCGTGGTGGTTCAAATCCACTCGACCGCACCATATAAGCAGAGAGCCAAGTTTTTAGGAGCGAGAGCGACGCGGAAACTTGTGCGAATCGCTTAGTTCTGAGCGGTAGCGAAGAACATCCTATAATTTTTATACATGCGGTAGTGGCGGAACGGCAGACGCACCAGCTTGAGGGGCTGGCGGGGGCAACCTCGTGGTGGTTCAAATCCACTCTACCGCACCATTTAAGCAGAGCACAAAACTTTGCAAAACTTATTAAATTAATACATAATAGTATTGACATAAACAAATGAAAATGCTATTATAATATTCTGCCGTTAAACAAGCGGCAGCGAAGAATGAAGTAACCGTTCCCTGAAAACTGAACAATGTAAGTAATGCATCATAAAAAGCCAGATGTGCGGTGCTCAATGAGCACTTTAAAT
>NZ_BMBX01000079.1:0-452 GCF_014634905.1 Sporomusa sp. GT1
GCGACCCTGAACGGATTTGAACCGTCGATCTCCGCCGTGACAGGGCGGCATGTTAGACCGCTACACCACAGGGCCGCAAATTAAATGATGTTCTTCGCTATCGCTCAGAACCAAGCAATTCGCACAAGTTTCCGCGTCGCTAACGCTCCTAAAAACTTGGCTCGCTGCTTATATGGTGGGCGATGACAGGATCGAACTGCCGACATCCTGCTTGTAAGGCAGGCGCTCTCCCAGCTGAGCTAATCGCCCGGATGATTAATGTAAGGATGTTCTTCGCTATCGCTCAGAACTAAGCGATTCGCACAGGTTTTCGCGTCGCTATCGCTCCTAAAGACCTGGCTCTCTGCTTATCACTGCCGCTCGGAAGTAAGCGACTCACTCAGGTTCTCATTTCGCCTATCGGCTCGTGAGAACCTGGTTCGCTGCTTATGGTGACCCGTAAGGGAATCGAA
>NZ_BMBX01000080.1:0-430 GCF_014634905.1 Sporomusa sp. GT1
CTCACCTCACTTATCCTAATACTCCTCTCCATTAACCTCCTAGGCCTCCTCCCCTACACCTTCACCCCAACTACCCAGCTATCAATAAACATGGCCTTAGCCCTGCCACTATGACTAGCCACCTTACTAACAGGCCTACGAAACCAACCCTCCGCCTCCTTAGGACACCTACTCCCTGAAGGCACCCCCACCCCACTGATTCCAGCCCTAATCATAATCGAAACAACCAGCCTACTTATTCGGCCATTAGCCCTAGGAGTACGCCTAACAGCAAACCTCACAGCTGGTCACCTACTTATCCAACTTATCTCTACAGCCACAATCGCCCTACTACCAATAATACCATCAATCTCCGCCCTAACGGCACTCATCCTATTCCTACTAACCATCCTAGAAGTGGCAGTAGCAATAATCCAAGCCTACGTCTTCG
>NZ_BMBX01000081.1:0-421 GCF_014634905.1 Sporomusa sp. GT1
ATATTTTCTGGGGCCTCTCTCTTTACCGGCACACTCAGCTCGTTTTGTACATTGTTGGCATACTGTTTTATCAAAGGGAGACAAAAGGGGACGCTCCTTTTTTGTCACGTATAGGATAGTGATGAATTATTAAGGTCCTTTATAGAGGAAACCGGCAGGACAAATATAAGCGAAGAAGAAATACATGAAGAATAATGCAGTAATACAGGCGGGCGGGAAATTCACGAAGTAGTAAGCTGGCCTAAAATAGAACGAGATTACGTAATTCGTCAGTTAAAAGAACAAGAAGGTTTATCTATTCGTCAAATTGAGCGGGCAACAGGAATATCACGCGGCGTAATAGAAAAAGTTGTCAAATAAGGAACGTCCCGTGCGCCAAGAAGCGCCCGGAGTAAAGCGGGAGGGAATCCCGTCTGGGAAG
>NZ_BMBX01000082.1:0-414 GCF_014634905.1 Sporomusa sp. GT1
GGCTGAAGAGGACGGTTTGCTAAATCGTTAGAGGTCGTGAGGCCTGCGTGGGTTCAAATCCCACCCACTCCGCCATAAGCAGCGAACCAAGTTCTCATGAGCCAATAGGCGAAATGAGAACTTGAGTGAGTCGCTTACTTCCGAGCGGTAGTGATAAGCAGAAAGCCAAGTTTTTAGGAGCAAGAGCGACGCGAAAACTTGTGCGAATCGCTTAGTTCTGAGCCGTAGCGAAGAACATCCTTAGAATTAATTCGGCCCGTTGGTCAAGCGGTTAAGACACCGCCCTTTCACGGCGGTATCAAGGGTTCGATTCCCTTACGGGTCACCATTTATTTAACGGCCCTGTGGTGTAGCGGTCTAACATGCCGCCCTGTCACGGCGGAGATCGACGGTTCAAATCCGTTCAGGGTCGCC
>NZ_BMBX01000083.1:0-381 GCF_014634905.1 Sporomusa sp. GT1
CATGAATGGTGACCCACCCGCGACTCGAACGCGGGACACCCTGATTAAAAGTCAGGTGCTCTACCGACTGAGCTAGTAGGTCATTTTGTGTTCTTCAAGGAATTATTATAATATCATATTTACTTGCTTATTGCAACAGGTAAGTTCTGACATTCCCTGATAAGCAGAGAACCAAGTTATTAGGAGCAACGCGACGCTAGAACTTGCGTGAATCGCTTAGTTCCAAGCGGAGCGCGGAACTTCCTAATTATCATATTCCCTGAAAACTTCACAGAAGAAAAGCATTTGCGCATTGGGTTTATTGATGTTTGCACTTCATGCAAACGAGGTATTTAAGTCAAGTCCTCGGCCTATTAGTACCAGTCAGCTGCATGGATTGCT
>NZ_BMBX01000084.1:0-363 GCF_014634905.1 Sporomusa sp. GT1
TCCATTGTTACCGGGAAGGTGGTATCATAACCCAGGCACACCATCCCCAGCGAATCACCCACCAGGATCATATCAACCCCGGCTTTTTCCTGCATTTTAGCCGTAAGATAATCATATGCCGTCAAATATACAATCTTCTCTCCATTTTCCACCATTTGCGCAAAATCATTAATTGTCTTCTTTGCCATGCTATCGCCTGCTTTCCTCTTTATTTTTTATCTGACTATAACTACCGGCTGCGTAGGTGACTGCTTAGATATCCAAGCCTGCGCCTTCGGTACAGGTGCGGGCCAGTTTTTTGTACATTCGTAGCAGCGGTGTCGTATCTTTTACCGGAAATACCTTAGTCTTTTTGCGTTCCGC
>NZ_BMBX01000085.1:0-331 GCF_014634905.1 Sporomusa sp. GT1
CGAGTGGCTAAAGGGAGCAGACTGTAAATCTGCCGTCTTTGACTTCGGTGGTTCGAATCCACCTCCCTCCACCATAAGCAGCGAACCAAGTTGTCGCGAGCCGGCAGGCAAAGCGATAACTTGTGTGAGTCGCTTAGTTCCGGGCGATAGCAAGGAACATCCTTTATAACTATAATATCGCGGGGTGGAGCAGCTGGCAGCTCGTCGGGCTCATAACCCGAAGGTCACAGGTTCAAGTCCTGTCCCCGCAACCAATGCTGGTGTAGCTCAGTCGGTAGAGCGTATCCTTGGTAAGGATAAGGTCACCGGTTCAATCCCGGTCACTAGCTCC
>NZ_BMBX01000086.1:0-320 GCF_014634905.1 Sporomusa sp. GT1
CAAATCATTAAGAGGTCGGAGTCAGGATTGCCATAGCCTTCTTCTGATACAATCACGGCATCGGCACCCAGCATGGTCGCCAGTTTTACCGTATAATCGGAGGCACGCACCTTCCCGGCCAGGGTCGTGTGTTCAGGTACCATAATGACCCCTAAGAAATTAATTTCCTTGCCATGCTGGGCGTACAGGTCATAGATCACGGAATTATTTTGGTGCTGGTATGTCGTAATCTTATCGCAGGCGGCAACACAGTTGCCGCTGACTACCGCGCCATCCAATTCCTCATTGGGATGAAGCAGGGTCGGCAGGATATTGGCCTG
>NZ_BMBX01000087.1:0-319 GCF_014634905.1 Sporomusa sp. GT1
AACTGCACAGAAGAAAGCAAAGTAAAGTAATGCCTCATAGTAACATATGAGAAGTTCTTTACGCGCAATTAGGATTTAACTGAAGGCAAAATGAGTTGCTATGAAAATGGCGACGCGAAACTGGCTAGTGTGTATCAGATGCGAGGCGGACCGGAAGACGTTGCCGCGCCGCGTACAGTCGTACGCAAGCAAAACGTCTGAGGACCAACGAAGCAGATGATGCGCAATAGACAGTTGCAGCATAAGTCAAGTTAATAAGGGCATACGGTGGATGCCTAGGCGCCAAGAGCCGAAGAAGGACGCGGTAAGCTGCGAAAAG
>NZ_BMBX01000088.1:0-316 GCF_014634905.1 Sporomusa sp. GT1
AAACAAGCTCTCAGTTCGGATCGGAGGCTGCAACTCGCCTCCGTGAAGTCGGAATCGCTAGTAATCGCAGGTCAGCATACTGCGGTGAATACGTTCCCGGGCCTTGTACACACCGCCCGTCACACCACGAAAGTTGGCAACACCCGAAGCCGGTGGGGTAACCAGAAATGGAACTAGCCGTCTAAGGTGGGGTCGATGATTGGGGTGAAGTCGTAACAAGGTAGCCGTATCGGAAGGTGCGGCTGGATCACCTCCTTTCTAGGGAGAACTCGGGTATGAAACAAGACCCGGTATTCCAGGTCGGTACATTTGGCAA
>NZ_BMBX01000089.1:0-308 GCF_014634905.1 Sporomusa sp. GT1
TATGAAACAAGACCCGGTATTCCAGGTCGGTACATTTGGCAAGATACATCTTACATTGTTTGGTTTTGAGGGAATGCTCATAAAATATACTTCGGCAAAATCACGTTAACGGGTTGCATCGTTCGTGATGGGGGTCGGGGGTAGAGGGCGTAAAAATTCTCTTGAGGCTGTCATAAGCGAGTATCGCTAAGCAACACAGCGAGGACGAGTTTCGATACAGCCGAATTTTCCGGGCCTATAGCTCAGCTGGTTAGAGCGCACGCCTGATAAGCGTGAGGTCAGTGGTTCAAGTCCACTTAGGCCCACCA
>NZ_BMBX01000090.1:0-305 GCF_014634905.1 Sporomusa sp. GT1
TTTTCGCAGAGCGGATTTGCCTACTCTGCACCCTACAAGTTTAGACGCGACTTTCCATCCTCGCGCTCATCTACCCTGCTGTGTCACTCCATCACTCAAACGACTCTAGGTGGTACTGGATTTTTAACCAGTTGTCCATCGCCTACGCTTTTATGCCTCGGCTTAGGTCCCGACTTACTCTGAGCGGACGATCCTTCCTCAGAAATCCTTAGGCTTTCGGTGGACAAGATTCTCACTTGTCTTTTCGCTACTCATACCGGCATTCTCACTTCTTATCAGTCCACATGTCCTTACGGTCATGCTTC
>NZ_BMBX01000091.1:0-289 GCF_014634905.1 Sporomusa sp. GT1
CCGCACAAGCGGTGGAGTATGTGGTTTAATTCGACGCAACGCGAAGAACCTTACCAGGGCTTGACATTGAGTGAAAGGTTCAGAGATGAATCCCTCCCTTCGGGGACACAAAAACAGGTGGTGCATGGCTGTCGTCAGCTCGTGTCGTGAGATGTTGGGTTAAGTCCCGCAACGAGCGCAACCCTTATCCTTTGTTGCCAGCACGTAAAGGTGGGAACTCAAGGGAGACTGCCGCAGACAATGCGGAGGAAGGCGGGGATGACGTCAAGTCATCATGCCCCTTATGTCC
>NZ_BMBX01000092.1:0-284 GCF_014634905.1 Sporomusa sp. GT1
TGGAGACGAGCGGGATCGAACCGCTGACCCCCTGCTTGCAAGGCAGGTGCTCTCCCAGCTGAGCTACGCCCCCGTAAACCATTGATAATACCCCATCTGCGTCGTTGCTCCTCAAACCGCTTGCTTACGTACACACTACGTACGCCGCGCTGCGCGGTTTTCCGGTGCGCCTAGCATCTGTGGCATTCTAAATGCTTTACCTTTAATTAAGGTATGGTGGGCCTAAGTGGACTTGAACCACTGACCTCACGCTTATCAGGCGTGCGCTCTAACCAGCTGAGCTA
>NZ_BMBX01000093.1:0-270 GCF_014634905.1 Sporomusa sp. GT1
GGCTCCTCGAGTAGGACTCGAACCTACGACCGATCGGTTAACAGCCGATTGCTCTACCAACTGAGCTATCGAGGAATTTTAAGTTTGGTCAAGGAAATATATAATACCACGTCTACCTGCATATTACAACAGGTAAGTTTTACATTATTCCCTGAAAACTTCACAGAAGAAAGATTACGCAATTAGTTCTATCAATGTTTGCACTTGTGCAAACGAGGTATTTAAGTCAAGTCCTCGGCCTATTAGTACCAGTCAGCTACATGGATTGCT
>NZ_BMBX01000094.1:0-267 GCF_014634905.1 Sporomusa sp. GT1
CGCAGCAGCGGTCAGACGGTTTCCGCTTGGTGTGCTGAAAATAACATTAATCCCAAACGATACTACTATTGGCTGCGTTGTGTGCGTATGGCAGCCTGTGAACTTTTGCCGACGAGTGGAAGCAATGAGTTAAGCATTGTGCCAGTCACACTGTCCAGTTCTCTGCATAAAACAGATTCGGTTGCTCCGATTATTATCGGAGCGCCTGCACCTCTCGTTCTTCGCATAGGCTCGGCCACATTAGAACTTCGTAATGGCGCATCGCCA
>NZ_BMBX01000095.1:0-264 GCF_014634905.1 Sporomusa sp. GT1
GGTCCGGTAGCTCCAGTTTCGCCAGTAGGTCCAGTTGGGCCGGTAGTTCCAGTCGGTCCGGTAGCTCCAGTTTCGCCGGTAGGTCCAGTTGGGCCGGTAGTTCCAGTTGGTCCGGTAACTCCAGTTTCGCCAGTAGTTCCAGTCGGTCCGGTAACTCCAGTTTCGCCAGTAGCTCCAGTCGGACCGATAGGAGTAATATCTTCAATTGTCACAATTGCAGAGCCTTCAGTCACAGTAATATCCAGTGTCGTGGATTGGAAGATT
>NZ_BMBX01000096.1:0-259 GCF_014634905.1 Sporomusa sp. GT1
AGTGTGGCTCTGTTTACCGACGGGCGCTTCTCCGGTGCGACCCGGGGACCGGCTGTCGGCCACATAGCCCCGGAAGCCGTGGAAGGCGGGCCGATTGCTTATCTTGAGGACGGCGACATGATTCATATGGATGTTGCTGCCCGCACACTGGATATTGTCGGGATTAACGGCAGGGAAGCCGCACCGCAGGAAGTGGCGGCCGTGCTGGCGGAACGCAAAAAGACTAAGGTATTTCCGGTAAAAGATACGACACCGCTGC
>NZ_BMBX01000097.1:0-258 GCF_014634905.1 Sporomusa sp. GT1
GCGCGTAAAGAACTTCTCATATGTTACTATGAGGCATTACTTTACTTTGCTTTCTTCTGTGCAGTTTTCAAGGAACAGGTTTTCAGGAATATCTATGTTAGCATAGCCACTCATGTATTTCAACAAGTAACTTTTACTAATTAGCATTCCCTCAAAACCAAACAATGTAAGAGTTATCATCTGCCAAATGTACCGACCTGGAAGTAGTTCGAGCGTTAGCTCGAACGCTTCTCCCTAGAAAGGAGGTGATCCAGCCGC
>NZ_BMBX01000098.1:0-256 GCF_014634905.1 Sporomusa sp. GT1
GGCTCCTCGAGTAGGACTCGAACCTACGACCGATCGGTTAACAGCCGATTGCTCTACCAACTGAGCTATCGAGGAATGTTTTTTAGGTAAACATCTCGTGAATGCATGTTCCCTAAAAACTTCACAGAAGAAAGACTACGCATTAGGTTTTATTGATGTTTGCACTTGTGCAAACGAGGATTTAAGTCAAGTCCTCGGCCTATTAGTACCAGTCAGCTACATGGATTGCTCCACTTCCACATCTGGCCTATCTACC
>NZ_BMBX01000099.1:0-249 GCF_014634905.1 Sporomusa sp. GT1
GTTTCTGCAAAAATACTGCCAAGTTCGAAGGTAAGTATCTCATCCGGGGTTACATTCCCGGCCAGGCCCACAAACTCCGCTGCCCTAAGCCCGGCAACTCTGACGGTTTCTTCATGGATATGAGGCTGCAGGCCTTCTGCCACCCGGATATCCACTGTTAAATTATAGGTTGTGGAAAAGGGCGTCCACCTGGCCCCCTCGCCCCACATATCAATGACACCTTCCTGAAAACCAACAATATCACCCACG
>NZ_BMBX01000100.1:0-246 GCF_014634905.1 Sporomusa sp. GT1
GGACTTGAACCACTGACCTCACGCTTATCAGGCGTGCGCTCTAACCAGCTGAGCTATAGGCCCATATTGAAGGAGTTAGCATTCCCTCAAAACCAAACAATGTAAGAGTTATCATCTGCCAAATGTACCGACCTGGAATTAGAGCTCGCTTATATGATGTTCTTCGCTTCCGCTCAGAACTAAGCGATTCACTCAGGTTTCCGCGTCGCTTTCGCTCCTAAAAACCTGGTTCTCTGCTTATCCCTA
>NZ_BMBX01000101.1:0-243 GCF_014634905.1 Sporomusa sp. GT1
AAACGGCCTGGGAGATTAGGAAGTTGCTGGTTCAGGAACTAAAGCTACCATAACTTGCTTGTTGAAACAAACAAGTAGTTATGATAACATAGATGTTCCGTTGTTCCTTGAAAACTGCACAGAAGAAAGCAAAGTTTAACCAACCTCTTATATGCAAATATGAGAAGTTCTTAAACGCGCAATTAGGATTTAACTGAAGGCAAAACGTAAGCATTAACGGCTTAAACCAATTAAGTCAAGTTA
>NZ_BMBX01000102.1:0-243 GCF_014634905.1 Sporomusa sp. GT1
CCCCATTCGGAAATCTAGGAGTCAAAGCTTGCTTGCAGCTCATCCTAGCTTTTCGCAGCTTACCGCGTCCTTCTTCGACTCTTGGCGCCTAGGCATCCACCGTATGCCCTTACTAACTTGACTTAATTGGTTTAAGCCGTTAATTGCTTACGTTTTACCTTCAGTTAAATCCTAATTGCGCGTTTAAGAACTTCTCATATTTGCATATAAGAGGTTATTTAAACTTTGCTTTCTTCTGTGCAG
>NZ_BMBX01000103.1:0-243 GCF_014634905.1 Sporomusa sp. GT1
AAGTAGTGTTTCCTTGTTAGAAGACACAAAGCCAAAGACTCATATGGACTTTGGCTACACCATGAAAGCTTTGAGAAGCAAGAAGAAGGTTGGTTAGTGTTTTGGAGTCGAATATGACTTGATCTCATGTGTATGATTGAGTATAAGAACTTAAACCGCAACCTCATCTTAAAGGCGTAAGAACTGTATCCTTCTTAGAAGACACAAAGACAAAGACTCATATGGACTTTGGCTACACCATGA
>NZ_BMBX01000104.1:0-241 GCF_014634905.1 Sporomusa sp. GT1
TCCCGAGTGGCTAAAGGGAGCAGACTGTAAATCTGCCGTCTTTGACTTCGGTGGTTCGAATCCACCTCCCTCCACCAAATACGGATCTATAGCTCAGTTTGGTAGAGCATCCGGCTCATAACCGGCGGGTCCTAGGTTCAAATCCTAGTAGATCCACCAACATTCATGCGGTCGTGGCGGAACGGCAGACGCGCTAGCCTCAGGAGCTAGTGGGGGCAACCTCGTGGTGGTTCAAATCCAC
>NZ_BMBX01000105.1:0-237 GCF_014634905.1 Sporomusa sp. GT1
TGGATAACAGGATGATGGCTAGGGTGACTTCGTATGAGATTGTTTGTGCGACGGCTCGAAGGGCTCCGATTAGGGCATACTTGGAGTTTGATGCTCATCCGGATCAGAGTAGAGAGTAGACAGTTAGGCTTGATATGGCTAGGAGAAATAGTAGTCCTAGGTTGAGGTCTGCAAGGGGGAATGGTAGTGGGAGGGGGACTCAAATAGTCAGGGCTAGGAGTAGTGCTAAGATCGGAA
>NZ_BMBX01000106.1:0-233 GCF_014634905.1 Sporomusa sp. GT1
CAGTGGGACGAGCCGGATCTGGGGAAACTCCAGATTTTAATTGATACAGTCCATGGCGACAGCCATCCTGGCAGCAGTCATTTGGGGGGACTGGCTGACGAAGCAAAAATTGGTGTTTACGAATCACAAGGCAAGCCGGCGGTTTATGCGGTTACCGATATCTGTGACGGTATCGCCATGGCGCATGACGGGATGAATTACTCCCTGGCCAGCCGGGAAATCATGTCCTTTAT
>NZ_BMBX01000107.1:0-233 GCF_014634905.1 Sporomusa sp. GT1
GTGTCGTGAGCTGCTGGTGTTTTTGCGAGCTGATTACCACCTTGTGTTTGTGGTTTGTTTAGACCTCTATTAGAAGGGTTTTGAGGGGCAGGTGTCACGTCTTTTGATTGGCCAGGGATCTGAGGAGTTTTTGGTGTATGTGGTGCGGTATCTGGTTTTTGAGGGACCTCTGGTGTTTTAGGAGCCGGTTTACCTGGTTGACCGTCCTTACCAGCAGGACCAGCTTCACCGCG
>NZ_BMBX01000108.1:0-224 GCF_014634905.1 Sporomusa sp. GT1
CCGCCATGGGTTGTATAATAGCAGGGAGCTTCCAGGGCATTACTTGCACTGACATCATACTTGCCCCATTTTTGGGCACTGGCTGATTGGATTTTGTCCGGATTTCCCGCCGGAACAATACCACCGGTGGTGCACAAGGCAATGGTTGCCTTGCTTAACTCTTTAATGGCTGCGGCAGGAGCCACTACATCAAAAACCGGCATCGGCATTTCGGTTTCAAACGG
>NZ_BMBX01000109.1:0-223 GCF_014634905.1 Sporomusa sp. GT1
GGGAACTCAAGGGAGACTGCCGCAGACAATGCGGAGGAAGGCGGGGATGACGTCAAGTCATCATGCCCCTTATGTCCTGGGCTACACACGTACTACAATGGGCTTAAACAAAGTGAAGCAAGACCGCGAGGTTGAGCCAAACACATAAACAAGCTCTCAGTTCGGATCGGAGGCTGCAACTCGCCTCCGTGAAGTCGGAATCGCTAGTAATCGCAGGTCAGCA
>NZ_BMBX01000110.1:0-221 GCF_014634905.1 Sporomusa sp. GT1
CATAATTTTACCGGAACCGCGCGGGTATTTGATTCAGAGGAAGAAGCGGTGGAGCAGCTTCTGGCAGGAAAGATCGGTCCCAATACCGCTATCTTTATCCGCTTTGAAGGTCCGAAAGGCTCAGGCATGCCTGAAATGCTGCGGACGACAGAAGCCCTCTGGAATATGCCGGAGCTGTCAAGCAGTGTGGCTCTGTTTACCGACGGGCGCTTCTCCGGTGC
>NZ_BMBX01000111.1:0-220 GCF_014634905.1 Sporomusa sp. GT1
TGGTGGAGATAAGCGGGATCGAACCGCTGGCCTCTTGAATGCCATTCAAGCGCTCTCCCAGCTGAGCTATATCCCCACATTGTTTCAGGAATACTTATGCTATCATCATCGCTCATGTATTTCAATAAGCAACTTTTGCTAATTAGCATTCCCTCAAAACTAAACAATGTAAGTGATACTACAGCGAGCACATAAGCTCCGTCTAGTATCGTAATGCTTT
>NZ_BMBX01000112.1:0-219 GCF_014634905.1 Sporomusa sp. GT1
CAGAGAACCAAGTTATTAGGAGCGTTAGCGACGCTAGAACTTGCGTGAATCGCTTAGTTCCAAGCGGAGCGCGGAACTTCCTAATCCTAGTATTCCCTGAAAACTTCACAGAAGAAAAGCAATTCGCAATTAGGTTCTATCTATGTTTGCACTTCATGCAAACGAGGTATTTAAGTCAAGTCCTCGGCCTATTAGTACCAGTCAGCTGCATGGATTGCT
>NZ_BMBX01000113.1:0-215 GCF_014634905.1 Sporomusa sp. GT1
CTCCTCGAGTAGGACTCGAACCTACGACCGATCGGTTAACAGCCGATTGCTCTACCAACTGAGCTATCGAGGAATATTCCCTAAAAACTTCACAGAAGAAAAGCATTTGCGCATTAGGTTTATTGATGTTTGCACTTGTGCAAACGAGGTATTTAAGTCAAGTCCTCGGCCTATTAGTACCAGTCAGCTGCATGGATTGCTCCACTTCCACATCT
>NZ_BMBX01000114.1:0-209 GCF_014634905.1 Sporomusa sp. GT1
GAAACCGTCTGACCGCTGCTGCGGCACTGGCGGACGATCTCGATCCACTGGTTCAGTCGGTGTTGCCGTTTTACTTCTTGGGTATCCAACTCTAAACCTCCTTGGGAGTTTTTCGACTTACTTTAAAAACTCCATATCACTTTTAGAGTTATTATCCCATACCCATTTTTAAGATTCTATCCACTTTCTTGTTAGACGGTTACAATTAA
>NZ_BMBX01000115.1:0-209 GCF_014634905.1 Sporomusa sp. GT1
ACCCCGGATGAGATACTTACCTTCGAACTTGGCAGTATTTTTGCAGAAACCGCCAAATATCCTAATTTGCCCAGGGTAGTTTACGCGCAAATGAATATTACCCAGGGACTCTTACATGACACCTATATTTACGGTGTCAACCAGGCCAATATCCTGCCGACCCTGCTTCATCCCAATGAGGAATTGGATGGCGCGGTAGTCAGCGGCAA
>NZ_BMBX01000116.1:0-209 GCF_014634905.1 Sporomusa sp. GT1
GTATTAGCACCACTTTCGCGGTGTTGTCCCCAGTTTAGAGGCAGGTTGTCTACGCGTTACTCACCCGTTCGCCACTATCTGCTGTCCAACACCCAAGGCTCTTTTCAAGAACTCTCGGTGTTGAACAGCAGACCGTTCGACTTGCATGTGTTAGGCACGCCGCCAGCGTTCGTCCTGAGCCAGGATCAAACTCTCCATAAAAGTATTTC
>NZ_BMBX01000117.1:0-203 GCF_014634905.1 Sporomusa sp. GT1
GGGTTCCTCGTGTCCCGTGGTACTCTGGATTCTGACCCTCAGATGCAATCTTTCGCCTACAGGGCTATTACCTTCTGTGGCCTACCTTTCCAGGTAGTTCGACTAGATATTTTCTGATTTATGTCAGTCCTCAACCCCAGTGAGCTAAGCTCTCTGGTTTGGGCTCTTCCCCGTTCGCTCGCCGCTACTTAGGGAATCTCGTT
>NZ_BMBX01000118.1:0-203 GCF_014634905.1 Sporomusa sp. GT1
GGGTTCCTCGTGTCCCGTGGTACTCTGGATTCTGACCCTCAGATGCAATCTTTCGCCTACAGGGCTATTACCTTCTGCGGCCTACCTTTCCAGGTAGTTCGACTAGATATTTTCTGATTTATGTCAGTCCTCAACCCCAAAGAGCTAAGCTCTCTGGTTTGGGCTCTTCCCCGTTCGCTCGCCGCTACTTAGGGAATCTCGTT
>NZ_BMBX01000119.1:0-203 GCF_014634905.1 Sporomusa sp. GT1
GGCCTATAGCTCAGCTGGTTAGAGCGCACGCCTGATAAGCGTGAGGTCAGTGGTTCAAGTCCACTTAGGCCCACCATTTCGATATTCGACAGTAGTAGTTGTCGTAAATCGAAAATCTAATAGTGATTACGGGGGCGTAGCTCAGCTGGGAGAGCACCTGCCTTGCAAGCAGGGGGTCAGCGGTTCGATCCCGCTCGTCTCCA